>CAZUGY010000014.1:0-45850 GCA_964620265.1 uncultured Alcaligenaceae bacterium | reverse complement strand
CGTCGCGCAGGGTTTCGGCATGGCCGTCGGACAGCATGCCCAGCGTGGCGCAGGCTTCCAGGCCTTCGGCCTTGACGGTGCGCACGAGCTCGGCCACGGCGTCCACGTCGCGGTCTTTCGGTGCGCGCCAGGCCGCACCCATGCAGAAGCGCGTGGCGCCGGCTTCCTTCGCCGCGCGGGCCGCCGCAATCACGTCGGCCACGTCGAGGATGTCCTGGCTCTCCACGCCCGTGTGATGGCGCGCGGCCTGCGGGCAATAACCGCAGTCCTCGGGACAGCCGCCGGTCTTGATCGAGATGAGCGTGGACAACTGCACCTCGTTGGGCGCGTGGTGCGCGCGGTGCATGGCCTGGGCACGGTAGAGGAGATCCGCGAACGGCAGCGCGAACAGCGCCTCGACCGCGGCGACGGGCCAGCGCGGCGCGACGGTGGCGGGGGCATCGGCGGCGGGACGGTGGAAGGCCAGGGTGTGCGTATCGGTCATGCGCTCGTGCGTTCGGCTGATGGCGGAGGCTCGCAGCGCACGTCGACAATGACCCGGCATGCGCGTGGCCCGCGCATGCAGCACGGGTAGCGAAGATCGCCGCAGTGTCCCCGGGAGTCCTGCTCGATGTCAAATCCTCCACGCGAAATATTTGACAGCGCGTTCCGCAGCGCGCCTGGCCACGCCTGCGGCCTCGCGGCCAGGAATGCGTGCCGTCGGGCATGGGTTCGCGCAAGCGGCGTGCTGCGTCATGCGCTGCCGCAACTGTGCGCGCTGTGTGCGGCGCCGTGCGGCGCGTCGCTGCTGTGCGCGGGTTGCGCCGGCGCGCTGCCACGGCTTGGCCGTCCCTGTCCCTGCTGTGCGCTGCCCACGCCGGGTGGCGGGGTGTGCGAGCGCTGCACCGTGACGCGGCCTCCGTGGACCCGCGCCCATGCCGCCTTCGCCTATGCCTATCCGCTCGACCGGATGCTCCACGCCTTCAAGTATCGCGGCGCGCTCGGGCTTGGGCCGCTGTTTGCGCAGGCGCTCGCGCAGGGCGTGCGCGCCTCGCCCGAGGCGATCGTCGCGCTGCCGCTCGCCGTCGCGCGCCAGCGTGAGCGCGGCTACAACCAGGCGGCCGAGATCGCCCGCCCGCTCGCCCGCGCCCTTCGCCTTCCGCTCGTGGCTGCGCTCGCGCGCACGCGCGACACGCCGGCCCTGGCCGCGCTGCCCTGGCGCGACCGTCATGGCAGCGTGGCCGGTGCATTCGCCGCCACGCTGCCGTTGCGCGGACGCACGGTGGCGCTCGTCGACGACGTGCTCACCACCGGCGCCACGCTGCGCGCCGCCACGCTCGCGCTGCTCGATGCGGGCGCGGCACGCGTGGACGTGTGGGTGGTGGCACGCACGCTTCCGCCGGAGTGAGCTCCGGTGCGACGCAGCGTGATGAGCGCCCGCGCCCGTGGTTGCCGCGCGCGTACACTGCGGCGCAACCCCTCGTCTGCGTCCTCACGCGATGCCTCCCGCCGCCTTTGCCGTCGTGCTCGTCACGCCCGAGATCCCGCCCAACACCGGCAACGTCGTCCGCCTCACGGCGAATGCGGCGGCCGACCTGCATCTCGTGGAGCCGCTCGGCTTCCGCATGGACGACCGCGACTTGAAGCGTGCGGGACTCGACTATCACGAATATGCGAAGGTCCGCGTCCATCGCGATTGGGCCGCGTGCCGCGCCCATCTCGCGCAGGAGGGACGCACGCGGCTGTTCGCGCTCACCACGAAGTCGACGCGCTCGCTCTATGCCACGGAATTCGCGGCAGGCGATGTCTTCGTGTTCGGCTGCGAGACGGCGGGCCTGCCCGATGCCGTGCTCGACGGCTTCGCGCCGCAGGCGCGCCTCGCGATTCCCATGCGGCCGGGCGTGCGCAGCCTCAACCTGTCCAATGCGGTGGCGGTCACGGTCTACGAAGCGTGGCGCCAGCAGGGATTCACCCTGCCCGCTTGAGCGAGCGCAGTGCAATCGCGGACGCCGTGCGCGCCCACCCACGGTTCGCTCTCAATCCTCGGCGCGCGGCTCGCGCGCGAGCAGCTGCGCCACCGCCTCGCGCACGGGCAGGCCCTCGTGCAGCACGCGATCCACCGCCGTGCAGATCGGCATCTCCACGCCGTGATGCGTGGCGAGCCGGCACGCCGCGCGCGCCGCGGCCACCCCTTCCGCCACATGGCCCAGGTCCGCGAGGATCGCCGGCAGCGTGCGGCCGGCCGCGAGCGCCAACCCCACGCGACGATTGCGCGACAGGTCACCCGTGCAGGTCAGCACGAGGTCGCCGAGTCCCGCGAGCCCCATCAAGGTGTCGCGCGAGCCGCCCATCGCCACGAGGAGACGGCCCGTCTCGGCCAGCCCGCGCGTGACGAGCGCCGCGCGCGCATTGCTGCCGAAGCCCAGGCCGTCGCTCGCGCCGGCGGCGATGGCGAGCACGTTCTTGACCGCGCCGCCGATCTCCACCCCGGCGATGTCGGACGATCGATACACGCGCAGCGTGTCGCCGCGCAACAGGCTCGCCACGCGGATTGCGACAGAGGGCTCCGTCGCGGCCACGACGAGTGCAGTGGGCAATCCCCGCGCGACCTCCTCCGCGAAGCTCGGCCCCGAGATCACGCCCACCGCCGCGGGCCACGACGCGCCCACGCACTGGTGCGGCAAAGCCACGCCGCCCGGCACCTGCGGCGCGGCGATGAACCCCTTGGACAGCCACACGAAAGGCGCGCGCGCCCCGGCGGCGCGGGCGAGCTCCACCACCGTCATGAGGGCGCCCACCGGGACGGCCGCGACCAGGAGGTCGCAAGTCGCCAGTGCCGCGCAGTCGCTCGTCACCTCGATGGACGCCGGCAACGCGATGCCGGGCAGATAGCGCTCGTTGCGGCGGGAGGTCGCTAACGATACGGCGTGCGCTTCGTCACGCGCCCACAGCAGCACCTTCGACGGCTGCGTCGCGCGCGCGGCGAGGTGCACGGCCATCGCGGTACCCCACGCGCCGGCGCCGAGGATGGCGATGCGCGTCATGGCCGCGTAGGCCCTTTACAGCCCGAAGACCTGGCTGACGCGGATGAAACCCGTCTGGCCGTCGCGATGACGCACTTTCACCCAGCCGGGCTGCGCCGTGGCGGCAGGTGAGGTCGCTGCTTCCGCGAGCTCGAGCAGCACGTCCTGCTCGGCGCGGAACACCACGGGTGCCGCCTCCTCCGGCCTGGCGCGCACGTCGGCCGCGCCGGCACGCACGAGGAGGATGCGGCGGTCGTTGAGCGACTTCGCCGCGAACCAGCCGATGGTACCCGAGGCGTCGCGCACCTTGGTCCAGCCCTCGACCGTCACGAGCACTTCCACCGGGATGTCGCGGCCGTAGACGAAGAGGGGCTTGGCCTTGGCCGAGGGGGCGTCGTAGAGCACGGCCGGCGCCTCGGCGGTGGCGCGGTACTCGGCGGCGCCCGCGAGCGCCGGGAAGGCGAGCGCCGCGATGGCCAGGCAGTGCGCGACCCTCGATGCGGTGAATCGCGACACGGCCATGGTCACGCGGGCGAGGCCGTCAGTTGGTGACGGCCGGGACCTGCTGCTGCGCGAGCTGCTGCTGGTAGAGCATCTCGAAGTTGATGGGCGCAAGGTGCACCGGCGGGAAGCCGGTGCGGGCGATCGCGTCGGCGATCGTCTCCCGGGCATACGGGAACAGCACGTTGGGACAGGCGATGCCCAGCACGGGCTGCATGTCGGCCGGCGCCACACCGCGCACCATGAAGATGCCCGCTTGCGACGCCTCGACGAGGAAGATCGTCTTGTCGCCTGCTGTGGCCTTTACCGTGATAGTGAGCACACACTCGTAGGCTTCGTCGCCGAGCTGCTCGCCGCGTGTGCGCAGGCCGATCTCGACCTGGGGCGCTTCGGTGAGCTGGAACGACTGGGGCGCGCCGGGGTTCTCCACCGAGAGATCCTTGATGTAGATGCGCTCGATGGCAAAACCGGGTTGCGGTGCGGCTTCGGGGGCGCCGGCGGGTGCGGCAGCGGGTTGGTCGGCCATGCTGGTGTCGATCCTGGTGAATGGGGAAAACCGTCGATTTTACCCCAGCCCCCGACGGCGCGCCGAGGGATCGATGGCGGGACGCGCGGCCGGACGGCAGCGGTGAGCGCCGTCCCGGAGCGACCTACGCGCCGCCGAGCAACGGCTGGAGGCCGCCGGCGCGATCCAGCGCGACGAGCTCGTCGAACCCGCCCACGTGCGTGTCGCCGACGTAGATCTGGGGCACGGTGCGTCGGCCCGTCTTTTCCATCATCTCGACCCGCCGCGCGGGATCGAGGTCGACGCGCACCTTGGCGATGGCGGTCACCCCTTTCGAGCGCAGGAAGCTCTCGGCGCGGATGCAGTACGGGCATACGGCCGTGGAATACATGGTGATCGGCGGGTGCGCGCTACGGGGTTCGCTCATGTCGGGTGATCCAGCGTCGAAGGAGGTGCGAGGCACGGCCTCGAGTGGCCGAGGTGGCCCGGTGGACTCGATTGGGCTCAGGCGGCCGCAGCCGCCTCGTCCATCGGGAGCCCGGCGTCCTTCCATGCCTTGATTCCGCCTCGCAGCGAATAGATGTTGGCGAAGCCGAGCTTTGCAAGCGCCCCCGCGGCGGCCGGCGAGCGCCGGCCGAGGGCGCAATACGCCACCACGGGCCGCGCCGTGAGTTTGGCGAGCTCGCCGCCACGCTGCGCGAGCTGGGACATCGGGATGTGCACCGCGCCCGGCAGCTTGCCGCCCTTGAACTCCGCCGGCTCGCGCAGGTCGAGCAGGACGGCGTTCTCGTGATTCATGAGCTGGGTCACGTTGAGGGTGCCGACTTCCTTCACCGGCGAGAGCCGGCGCGCGATGAGCGGCCAGATGAGCATCGCGCCCGACGCCACCATCGCGAATATGAGGATCCAGTTCTTTTCGAGAAACGGCATGCGGCACAACCTGCGGAAGATAAAGACTAAAATGATAACCGATCCGCGGGTGGCGACTGCGCTGGCCGCCTTGGGGCCACCCTTCGCACCGCCTTGCCCGGCCCGTCCTCTCCTCTTCTGAATCGCGATGTCCGCTGCCACCCCCGCCTCCCCTGCCGCTCCCGTGGCGCTCGCCGCGCACGCTCCCGTGCGCGTCGCGCGCCCTGCCGTGCGGCCGGTCGTGCTGCTCATCCTCGACGGCTTCGGTTGCGCGGCACCGTCTCCCGACAACGCGATCGAGCACGCGCGCATGCCGCATTACCGCGAGCTCCTCGCGCGCCATCCGCACACGACGATCGACGCCTCCGAGATGCCGGTCGGATTGCCGGAAGGGCAGATGGGCAACTCCGAGGTGGGACACCTCAACATCGGCGCGGGACGGGTGATCTACCAGGACTTCACGCGCATCGACCACGCGATCGCCACCGGCGAGTTCGCCGCCAACCCGGTGCTGAATGCCGCGATCACGCAGGCGCGCGCGACCGGCCGCGCGCTGCACGTGCTGGGACTGCTCTCGTCCGGCGGCGTGCACAGCCACGAGCGTCACCTGGCCGCGATGGTGCGGCTGGCCGCGGCGGGCGGCGTGCGCGACATCCGCGTGCATGCCTTCCTCGACGGCCGCGACACGCCGCCGCGCAGCGCCGCCGCCTCGCTCGCCGCGATGGACCGCACGTGCGCCGAGCATCCGGGCGCGCGCATCGCCTCGATCGTGGGCCGCTACTACGCAATGGACCGCGACCAGCGCTGGGACCGGGTGGAAGCGGCCTACGACCTTCTCGTGGACGGCACCGCGGCGTTCACCGCCGCTACCGCCCTCGCCGGCCTCGACGCCGCCTACGCCCGCGGCGAGAGCGACGAGTTCGTGAAGGCCACCGCCATCGCCGATGCCGCGGGGCGGGTGTCCGCCATGAGCGACGGCGACGTCGTGGTGTTCATGAACTTCCGCGCCGACCGCGCCCGCGAGATCACGCGCGCGCTCACCGACCCCGATTTCACGGGCTTTGCGCGCAAGCGCGTGGTGCGCCTGGGCGAGTACGTGTGCCTCACGTCCTACGGCGACGACTTCGCGCACCTGCCCATCGCCTTCGGCCCGCAGTCGATCGCCAACAGCTTCGGCGAGTACATCGCGGGGCTGGGGCTCGCCCAGCTGCGGATCGCCGAAACGGAGAAGTACGCGCACGTCACGTACTTCTTCAACGGCGGCGTCGAAGCGGTCTATCCGGGCGAGGACCGCATCCTCGTCCCCTCGCCCCGGGTCGCGACCTACGACGAGAAGCCCGAGATGAGCGCGTTCGAGGTCACCGACAGGCTGGTGGAGGCGATCCGCTCCGGCCGCTACGACGCCATCGTGTGCAACTATGCCAACGGTGACATGGTGGGCCACACCGGCAATTTCGCAGCCGCCTGCCGCGCGATCGAGACGCTCGACTCCTGCATCGGGCGCGTGGTCGCCGCGGCACGCGAGGCCGGCGGCGAAGTCCTCATCACCGCCGACCATGGCAATGCCGAGCGCATGCACGACGACGCCACCGGTCAGGCACATACCGCGCACACGCTCAATCGCGTGCCTTTCGTCTATGTCGGCCGGCCGGCGACCCTGCGCGACGGCGGCGCCCTGCAGGACATCGCGCCCACCCTGCTGGCGCTGATGGGACTGCCACAGCCGCCCGAGATGACCGGGCGCTCGCTGGTGTCGCTGGCCCGTTAGCGCGGGCTGCGGGCCCCCACGCCACGCGGTGGCTCCCCAGGCGCTGCACCCCGACCGACCTTCCGATGATTTCCGGCAGGCTGCACCACTGGCAAGGAACTTGCGGCGCCACCGCTGGACCAAGCAATGGGGCCGGTCGTCGCGGATCGCTGGACCGCAGGAGGGATCGCCCCCATGTACACAGCGAGGACTCCTTAAGGTCGGCTTAAGGCGCCTGTCGGATCGTTCGTGTCGGGTGGCGGCAGCGACACACGGACGGGGCGCCGGGCGGCGTATACTTTTTGAAGGGTCGGGCGTCCTGGCGGAAAGCGGTTCCGGCGGGCCGTGGGCGGTTTCACGAAATCGGGAGCAAGGCGCATGGCGGGCAAGGAACCGGGCAGGCAGGACAAGTGGAAGAAGGCGGGCCTCGTCGGCCTGGGCACCGTGCTCGGGGTGCTGCTGTCCCTCAATTTCTCGGCCATCGCGCAGCGCGAGGCCAAGACCCCGATCCCCTACGAGGATCTCCAGCTCCTGTCGGCCGTCTTCGGCAAGATCAAGAGCGACTACGTCGAGTCGGTACCCGACGACAAGCTCATCAAGGAAGCCATCAACGGCATGGTGCGCGGCCTCGACCCGCACTCCGACTTCCTCGATGCGGAAGCCTTCAAGGAATTGCAGGTTTCCACGCAGGGCAAGTTCGGTGGCCTGGGCATCGAGGTCGGCGTGGAGGACGGCGTGGTGCGCGTGACCTCCCCGATCGAGGACACGCCCGCGTTCAAGGCGGGGATCAAGGCCGGCGACCTCATCGTCAAGATCGACGACACCGCCACGCGCGGCCTGCCGCTCACCAAGGCCGTGGAGAAGATGCGCGGCAAGCCGGGCACGTCGGTGGTGCTCACGGTGGTGCGCAAGGACATCGACCAGCCGCTGACCTTCACGATCACCCGCGAGGAGATCAACGTCAAGAGCGTGCGCGCGAAGATGCTCGAGCCGGGCTACGGCTACGTGCGCATCCGCAACTTCCAGGAGCGCACCGGCGAGGACCTCGCCAAGTCGCTCAAGGATTTCTACGCCAAGGGCGACCTGAAGGGCCTCGTGCTCGACGTGCGCAGCGACCCGGGGGGCCTCCTCAACCAGGCGGTGGCGGTGTCGGCGGCATTCCTGCCCAAGGACGCGCTCGTCGTGTACACCGACGGCCGCAATCCCGACTCGCGCATGCGTCTGTCGGCGACCAAGGAGAACTACTCGCGCCGCGGCGACGACTGGTTCAAGGACCTTCCCGCGGCCGTGAAGAAGGTGCCGATGGTGGTGCTGGTCGACGGCGGCACCGCGTCGGCGTCCGAGATCGTGGCAGGCGCGCTGCAGGACCACAAGCGCGCCACGGTCATCGGCAACCAGACCTTCGGCAAGGGCTCGGTGCAGACGATCCTGCAGCTCGGCAACAACGCGGGGCTGAAGCTCACCACGGCGCGCTACTACACGCCGTCGGGCCGCTCGATCCAGGCCAAGGGCATCGAGCCCGACATCGCGGTGGACGACGGGCGCGATACCGGCAATCGCATCCGCGAGGCCAACCTCGAGCGTCATCTCGAAACGGCCAAGGCCAGCGAAGCGGCCAAGCCCGCCGAAGCCGACAAGGCGGCCGATCCGGTTGCGAAGCCCGCCGGGACCAACAAGGGCGAGATCGCCCCGCCGCTGCCGCGCTTCGAGTTCGGTGCCGACGACGACTTCCAGCTCAGGCAGGCCATGAATCACCTGAAGGGCTTGCCGGTGGTGGCCTCCACCAAGGCGATCGCTGCCAATGCCGCCGTGCCGGCGGCGGTGCCGGCCAAGTAAGCCGCCGGGCGAGCGGCCTTTCGCGCGCGAACGACGCCCGGCACCGCCGGGCGTTTTCGTTCGCGGTAACATGATCGACGCCTGCGCACGAACGGGCCCTGCCGTCGCGTCCACGCCGACATCGCCATGACCGCCTGCACCGTCGACCTCGACGACACCCAGCTCCTCCGCTACAGCCGGCACATCCTGCTCGACGAGCTCGGTACGCCCGCGCAGGAGAAGTTCGCCTGCGCGCATGCGCTCGTGATCGGCATGGGGGGCCTGGGTGCCCCCGCCGCGCAGTTCCTGGTGGCCGCAGGGGTGGGCACGGTGACGATCTGCGATGACGATACGGTCGACCTCACCAACCTGCAGCGGCAGATCCTCTACGCCACCGGCGACGTCGGCGCGTCCAAGGTGGACGCCGCCGCGCGGCGCCTCTCCAGCATCAATCCGGAGGTGCGCCTCGAGACGATCCCCGCGCGCGTGGATGCGGCCTCACTCCGCCCCCTCGTGGAGCGGGCCGACGTGGTGCTCGACTGCTGCGACAACTTCGCCACGCGCCACGCCGTGAATGCGGCCTGCGTGCATGCCGGCAAGCCGCTGGTGAGCGGCGCCGCCGTGCGCTTCGACGGCCAGGTGGCGGTGTTCGATGCGCGCGATCCCGCGGCGCCCTGCTACCACTGCCTCTTCGGCGACGGCGAGGAGATCGAGGAGACACGCTGCGCAACGATGGGCGTCTTCGCGCCGCTCGTGGGCATCGTGGGGGCGATGCAGGCAGCGGAAGCCTTGAAGCTCCTGGGCGGCTTCGGCACGTCGCTCGACGGGCGCCTCCTGCTCATCGATACGCTCGCGATGCAGGTGCGCACGCTCAACGTGCCGCGCGATCCGGGCTGCCCGGTGTGCGGCACGCGCACAGCCTGAGCGTCGGCGCGCGCTTCGCCGCGCGTGCCTGGGCTAGCCGGCAGCGCAGGCCGCGACCTCGCCCTGCTGCGCGTCCTTGACGAGACGCGCCTCCCATTGCGTGACGGCGCGTGCCCGGGCCGCGGCGTCGGCCGACTCGAGCCCCGCGGCGATCGCATTGCCCGCCTCCGCGCATTCGAAGGCACGACGTTGCACGAGGCTCACCTGCTGCTGCGCGGCGGCGAGCGCCGGGCCTTCGCTGCTGCGCTCGGCCAGGCGCGCGCCTGCACTGCGCAGCGACCACGTGGCGCCGCGCTGCGCGAGCGCATCGCCCGCCGCGACGCAGGCCTTGCGCCACGCGTCGGATTGCTGGTCCAGTCCGCGGCACAGGCTCGCGAGCTGGCGCGCGGGATACGGCGTGCGCAGGAGGCCATAGCTCGCGGCGAGCTCGGCGCGCGCCGCGGGATCGACGGTGCCCGGCACCTCGCGGATCGCCTCCCACAGGAGCACCGCGGCGCGATTGGAATAGTCATCGAAGCGGGGCCTGGTCGCGGCGTCCTCGAGGTGCGCGAGCATCGAGGCCATGTTGTTGCGCTGGCGCGCGCGATCGGCCAGCAGCAGCACGGGCAGGCCATTGTCGGGATCGCGGATCGCCCAGTCGGCCAGGCGATCGGTCGCATCGCATTCGTCGGGCAACGGCTGCAAAGGTGCCAGGCAGGCCATGGCGAGCGAGGCGAGGTAGAGCTTCTCGCCCGGCACGCGCGTGCGTGCCTCCGCGAGCGAGCGCGCGCCGGCCCAGGGATCGGCATCGGCGAGCGTGCCCTCGATCCACAGCTCGCGCGGCGTGGACGCCGCGGCCACGCGGGCGCGCAGGATCTGGTCGAGCGCCTCACGCTCGCCCTGCCAGCGCGAGGCTGTCGGCGCCGGCTCGGTGATGCGCGTGCCGCCGGCATCGGTGCGCGTCTGCGCCAATGCCAGCGACGACGCGGCGAGCAGGACGAGGACGAGGGGAACGCGGGAGTGACGCATCGGCGCGGAACGCATGGACGGATTCGCGGAGGACGGATCGCGGCCATTATGCGCCCGCATGCGCCACGTGGCCCGCAGCGGGTGCAGGCGTTCAGCCGAAGAGGAACTTGCGCTGCAGCGTCCAGCCGTCCTGCGGCGTGCGCTTGAAGCCGCTTTTCGCGAAGAGCTGCCAGCGACCGAGCACGTACGCGATCAGCACCGCGGCGTCCGCCTGCGCGTCGCCATGCCACCCATTGGCGGCCTGCGCGATGCGCAGCGACTGGCGCAGCGAGGCTTCGAGGCGATCGGTGAGCTGGTTGATGCGCGCCTGCAGGCGGTCATCCTCGTTGACCAGCGCCTCGCCGATCAGCACGCGCGTCATGCCGGGATTCTTCTCGGCGAAGGACAGCAGCATCACCACCATCTGCTCGGCCTGCGCGACGCCGTCCTGCGTCTCGCCGGTGATCTTGTTGATGAACGAGAAGAGGGTCGTCTCGATGAACTCGATGAGGCCCTCGAACATCTGCGCCTTGCTCGCGAAATGGCGATAGAGCGCGGCCTCGGAGACCGACAGGCGCGCCGCGAGGGCGGCCGTGGTGACCTTCTCCCCGCGCGGATTCTCGAGCATGGATGCCAGCGTCTGCAGGATCTGCAGACGACGCTCCCCCGATCGCGCAGCCATCGCTTTTTTCGGCCCGGGTGTGGGACGGCGGCGCGACGGCCGGCTTACGCCGCGTACCGCGGCGGGGTGTCGTCGGCGCGGATCATCGTACCCACGCCGGCGTTGGTGAGGACCTCGAGGAGCAGCGCATGCTCGACGCGGCCGTCGATCACGTGCGAGCTCGCCACACCGTTCTTGACGGCATCGAGCGCCGAGCCGATCTTGGGCAACATGCCGCCGGAGATGGTGCCATCGGCGAAGAGGGCGTCGATCTCGCTGGCCGTGAGGCCCGAGATGAGGTTGCCGGCCTTGTCGAGCACGCCGGCGGTATTGGTCATGAGCACGAGCTTCTCCGCCTCGAGCGTCTCGGCGAGCTTGCCCGCGACCAGGTCCGCATTGATGTTGTAGGCCTCCCCCGACGCGCCCACGCCGATGGGCGCGATCACGGGAATGAAGTCGCGCGAGTCGAGCAGCTGGATGATCTCCGGGTCGATGCGCTCGATCTCGCCCACGTAGCCGATGTCCACGAGCTCGGTGCCGCCGTTGTCGGGCTTCAGCATCATCTTGCGGGCGTGGATGAAGGCGCCGTCCTGGCCGGTCAGGCCCACGGCCTTGCCGCCGTGCTGGTTGATGAGGCCCACGATTTCCTGGTTCAACTCGCCCAGCACCATCTCCACCACGTTCATCACGCGCTCGTCGGTCACGCGCATGCCCTGGCGGAACTCGCTCTTGATGTCCATCTTCTGCAGGAGGTCGCCGATCTGCGGACCACCGCCGTGCACGATCACGGGATTCATGCCCACGAGCTTCAGCATCACCACGTCGCGCGCGAAGCCCGCCTTCAACGCAGGCTCGGTCATCGCATTGCCGCCGTACTTCACGATGATCGTCTTGTCGTGGAAGCGCCGGATGTAGGGCAGCGCCTCGGCGAGGATCTGCGCCTTGAGCGCGGTGCTGACGGCGTCGGCGGTCATGACGGAATCGGGGCGATGGAGCGGAAGGAAGGGAGGGGCGAGGTGGAACGCGCGGATTGTACTCCGAACGCGTACCGCGCCCGTGGCGCGCGCGCACTGCAGTGAGCGCCTACCCCGCCAAACACGGCGGGGGCGCGGGGAGGCGGGGTTTTTGGTATCGTCGGCGCATGGCAAGCCCGCTGCCGGATCCCGTTCCCCTGCATCTTCTTGCGCGTGCCCTCGTCACCAAGCTCCGCCACCACGGCGACGTCCTGCTGGCCTCGCCCGTGTTCACCGCGATGAAGCGCGCCGCACCGGGGCTCGAGATCGATGCGCTGGTCTACCAGGACACCGCGCCGATGCTGCACGGGCATCCCGCGATCGCACGCGTGCACACGATCGACCGCGGCTGGAAGAAGCGCGGCGTGGTCACGCAGCTCGCTTCCGAATGGAAGCTGCTGCGCGCCTTGCGCGAGCGCGAATACGACCTCCTCGTGCATCTCACCGAGCATCCCCGCGGCCTGACGCTCGCGCGCCTGCTGCGGCCGCGCTATGCCGTCACGCGCGAGCGCGAGAAGCGCGCCGGATTGTGGCGGCGGCACTTCACGCATTTCTATCGACTGCCGGCGCGCACGGAGCGCCACGTGGTGGAGCAGAACCTCGACGCGCTGCGCCGCATCGGCGTGTATCCGGACGAGGCGGATCGAAGGCTCGTGCTGGTGCCTGGCGCCGCGGCGGTGCAGCGCGTCGATGCGCTGCTTGCCGAGCATGGCCTCGCGGCGCGCGAGTTCATCCAGGTGCATCCGGGCTCGCGCTGGCTCTTCAAGTGCGCTCCCGCGGAGCGCACGGCGGCGCTGCTCGATCTCGTCGCGCGCGATGGCGAGCGGATCGTGCTGACAGGCGCGCCCGACGACCGCGAGCGCGCCCTGGTGAGCGCCGTGCTGGCGGCGGTGCGCCCCGCCACCCGCGCGAGCGTGACCGATTTGACGGGCGCGCTCGCGCTCGATGAGCTCGCAGCGCTGACGGCGCGTGCGCGCGCCTTCGTGGGCGTGGACTCGGCGCCGATGCACATCGCGGCGGCGGTGGGCACGCCGGCAGTGGCGCTCTTCGGGCCGTCGAGCGAGATCGCGTGGGGGCCGTGGCGCACGCCGCACCGCGTGATCGTCTCCGACCGGCACCCGTGCCGGCCCTGCGGCCTCGACGGATGCGGCGGCGGCAAGGTCTCCGAGTGCCTCACCACGCTCCCCGAGGAGCGCGTGCACGCGGCGCTCCTCTCGCTCCTCGCGGAGGCCTGATGCGGCTCGCGATCATCCGCCAGCGCTACGATCCGGAAGGCGCTGCCGAGCGCTTCCTCGAAGGCGCGCTCGAGGCGCTGCTCGAGCGCAACGTGGCGATCACGCTCTACACGCGCGAGTGGCCGGCGACGAAGCTGCAGCTGATCGAGCCCGCGGAGGTCGATCCGTTCTACCTCGGCAAGCTGTGGCGCGACGCCGGCTTCGCGCGCGCCGTGGCGAAGCATGTCGCGACCACGCGCGCCAACCTCGTGCAGGCGCACGAGCGCGTGCTCACCTGCGACGTCTATCGTCCCGACGACGGCGTGCTTGCCACCCGGCTCGAGGCATGGCGGGAGGACGCGTCGGCCTTCGCGCGCTGGCGCACGGCGCTGTCGCCCTGGCATCGCTATGCGCTGTCCATGGAGCGCAAGCTCTTCGCGAGCCGCTGGCTGCGCGTCGTGCTGTGCCCGTCGCAGATGGTGCGCGACGACATCAAGGCGCGCTTCGGGCTCGCCGACGAGCGTCTCGCGGTACTGCCCAATGCGGTGGACGCCGATCGCCTCTCGCCCGCGCTCGCCGTGCATCGCGAAACGATCCGCGAGCGCCACGGCATCGCCGCGGACGCCACGGTCTACCTCCTCGTGGGCTCCGGATTCCGCGCCAAGGGCGTGCCCACCGCCATCGCCGCGCTCGCGCAGGTGCCCGCACCCGCGCATCTCATGGTCGTGGGCCGCGACGACGACGTACACGCCTTCGAGCGTCTTGCGCAGGAGCGCGGCGTGCGCGGCCGGGTGACGTTCGCCGGCTACCAGGCCGACGTCGCCCCCTGGTACGGCGCCGCGGATGCATTCGTCCTGCCGGCGCGCTACGACCCTTCGCCCGATGCCACGCTGGAAGCGATGGCGAGCGGCCTGCCGGCGATCACGAGCACGCGCTCCGGCGCGGCCAGCCTCGTCACCGCGCACGAGGCCGGGTTCACTTGCGCGGCGCAGGATGCGGATGCCGTGGCCGCCGGCATGAACGCGCTCCTCGCGGCGCCGCTGCGGCAGGCGATGGGGGCACGCGCCCGCGAGGCCGTGCTTCCGTTCTCGCCCGCGGCGATGACGCTGAAGCTCGTGCTGATCTACAAGGAGCTCCTCGAGGCGAGCGTCGCGCACAAGATGGCGGCCAAGGCCGCGGCGCAGGCGAGGCAAGGTGCAGCGGCGGCCGAGGCACCGCACCTGCACGGGGAGGATGGCCTGGGATCGGAAACGCTGCCGGCGCCCGGCACGGCCGAGGCCGCTTCCGACAGCACGATCGCGCCGGAGTCCGACGTCACGCTGGCGCCCGATGCGTCTGCCGATGTCACGGTCTCTCCCGATACGTCTGCCGACGTCACGGTTTCCCCCGACGCCGACGTCACCGTGTCGCCCGCTGCGATCGCTGCCGATGCCACCCCTTCCGACAGCAACGTATCCCGGGACGCCGTGACGCCCGACACGACCCCGCCCGGCGCTTCGCCGGCCACGCCGGACACGCCCCGGCATTGATCGCCACGGACCACGCACCGTCCTCCGTGCGCCTCGCCATCGTGCGCCAGCGCTACACGCCCTATGGCGGCGCGGAGCGCTTCGTCGAGCGCGCGCTCGACGCCCTGGCGGCGCGTGGGGTGCAGCTCACGCTCGTCACCCGGCGCTGGCCCGATGGCGGCGATCCGCGCATCACGCCGCTCGTGGTCGACCCGCCATATCTCGGCCGGACGCTGCGCGACCGCAGCTTCGCGCGCGCGGCATGCGCGGCGCTCGCCGGCCTGCCCGCCACCCTCGTGCAGTCGCACGAGCGCATACCGTGCTGCGACATCTATCGCGCGGGCGATGGCGTGCACGCGGTGTGGGTGGACGAACGGCGGCGCGACGCGTCCGCGATGCAGCGGCTCGCCCTCACCGCGAGCCCCTATCACCGCTACGTGATGGCTGCGGAGCGGCGCATGTTCGCGAGCCCTCGTCTCGAGGCGGTGATCTGCATCTCGCGGATGGTGCAAGGCGAGATCCACGAGCGCTTCGGCCTCCCGCTCGAGCGGCTGCCCGTCATCTACAACGCGATCGATCCCGCCGTGTTCAATCCCGGGCTCGCGGCGGAGCGCGACGCCACGCGCAAGCGGCTTGGCATCCCGCGCGAGGCCTGCGTTTTTCTCCTCGTGGGCTCCGAATACGCGCGCAAGGGCGTGGGACGCGCGCTCGAGGCACTCGCGCGGGTGCCCACACCGGCGCATCTCCTCGTGGTGGGGCGCGACCGCCATCCGGAGCGCTACGACGCCCTCGCGCACAGGCTGCGCGTGGGCTCGCGCGTGACCTTCGCCGGGCCGCAGAAAGATCCGCGGCCCTTCTACGGTGCGGCCGACGCATTCATCCTGCCCACCCTCTACGATGCCCTGTCCAATGCGGTGCTCGAGGCGCTCGCCTGCGGGCTGCCCGTGGTGACGAGCGATCGCTGCGGCGCGGGCGAGCTCGTGCGCGAGCACCAGGCAGGCCGGATCACGCCCGCCCGCGACATCGAGGCCATCGCCGCGGCGATGCAGGAGCTCATGGACGCAGATGTGCGCGCCGGGATGGCAACGCGTGCCGTGGCGGCCATGGCCGGCCTCACGCCGCCCGCCATGGCCGGACGGCTCGTCGCCCTCTACGAGAGACTGCTGCCGCAAGCGCCGGACCGGTCCCGGGCCTAGGCTATACTTCCCGCGGCAAAACGGGGCGCGCCGGTCGCGCGCCGCGCACGCCGGCACGGGTCCCGACGCACGGGGCCGCTTCGCTCCGGCAACGCCGCACTTCATGACGGGCCTTTCCCTCTACTCCCGACTGCTGCGCTACGTCCGCCCCTACCGCTGGGCGTTCGGGCTGGCCGTGCTCGGCATGGTGATCGTGGCGGCCGGCGACCTCATGCTGGCGTGGCTCGTGATTCCCATCGTGCGCAATTTCGAGTCGCCCGATCCGCTCGGCGTGCGCTGGCTGCCGTTCACGCTCGTGGGGGTGTTCCTGCTGCGCGGCGTGGGCGCGTACATCTCCGAGTTCGGCATGGGATGGACGGGCTATCGCGTGGTGTTCGACCTGCGCCGCGATCTCATCGACAAGCTCCTGAAGCTCCCCACGCCCTACTACGACACGCACGCTGCGGGCGTGATCCAGTCGAAGATCTCGTTCGACGCGCACCAGTTGGCGTCCGCCGCCTCGGGCGCCCTTACCAATGCGATCCGCTCCACGCTCACCATCACGGTGAGCTTCGGCTACCTCATGTGGTTGAACTGGAAGCTCACGCTGCTCACCTTCATCGTGGTGCCCATCGTGGGGGTGGTGATCCGCTACTTCAGCCGCCGCCTGCGCCGCATCGCGCGCGACATCCAGGACCGCGCAGGATCCATGACGCAGGTGCTCGAGGAGATGATCGCCGGCCATCGCGTGGTGCGCGTGTTCGGCGGCGAGGCCTACGAGCGGGCGCGCGCCGTGGGCGCCGCCAACCGGCTGCGCAATGCGATGACCAAGGAGTCCTCGGCCACGGCGGCGAGCTCGCCGCTCACCGTGTTCTTCGCAGCGTGCGCGGTGGGGTTCATCGTCCACATCGCCCTGCTGCAGAACGACGGCGTCAACAAGTTCGACTTCGCGCTCTTCATGTCGTATGTCGTGGCGCTGCTCACGCTGCTCGAGCGCCTGAAGGGCCTGTCGGGCATCAATGCGGCGATCCAGCGCGGCCTCGCCGCGGCGGAGAGCATCTTCGGGCTCCTCGACCACGAGGAGGAAGCGGATACCGGGCACGTGGTGCTCGGCCGCTGCCAGGGGGACGTACGCTTCGAGCGGCTGTCGCTGCGCTATCCGGGCAACGACCGCGAGGCGCTGTCCGACGTCTCGCTCGCGGTTGCGCCGGGCGAGACGGTGGCGCTGGTGGGCTCCTCCGGCAGCGGCAAGACCTCGCTCGTGAACCTCGTCCCCCGCTTCTACGAGCCCACGGCAGGGCGGCTCTTCATCGACGGCCACGACATCACGACGCTGACGCTCGCGAGCCTGCGCGCGCAGATCGCGATGGTGTCGCAGGACGTGCTCCTCTTCAACGACACCGTGGCCGCCAACATCGCCTACGGCGCGATGTCGGGCGCCTCCCGCGAGGAGATCGAGCGCGCCGCGATCGCCGCGCACGCGCTCGATTTCATCCGCGCCATGCCGCAGGGCTTCGACACGGTGGTGGGCGAGAACGGCGTGCGCCTGTCGGGCGGCCAGCGCCAGCGCATCGCCATCGCGCGCGCGATTCTCAAGAATGCGCCGCTCCTGATCCTCGACGAGGCGACCTCCGCGCTCGACTCCGAGTCCGAGCGCCAGGTGCAGGCCGCGCTCGACACGCTGATGCAGGGACGCACGACGATCGTGATCGCGCATCGGCTCTCGACGATCGAGCATGCCGACCGGATCGTGGTGCTCGAGGACGGCCGCATCGTGGAGACGGGCACCCACGCCGAGCTCCTCGCGGCCGACGGGGCGTATGCGCACTTGTATCGCCTGCAGTTCTCGCCGGTGGCGAGCGACTCCGTGGATCCTGTCACCCGCGCGGCATGAGCGCGAAGGGCCTCATCGTAGCCATGCGCCGGAGCGCGCAGCGCTAATAAGGGATCCCGGTAAGGTCGCGCGCCGCCGCGAGCACGGCGGCAACATCGATCGCTTCCATGCAGCGTGCTTCGGGGCAACGTTCGGGCCGCGCGCCCGGCAGGCGCTCGCAGCGGCGTATCCAGGCGACTTCGCGGAAGAACTGGATGCGCTGGTCGCGGCACGGGAACGCATCCACGGTCACCGCGCGCCCGGGCATCGCCGCGAAGAAGCGGCCCGGGCCGCAGATCGTCGCCGACCCGGGGCCGAAGAGCGTCACCGTCGGCGTGCCCACGATGCGCGCGAGGTGCGCGACGCCGGTGTCGGGACACACCACGACCGCCGCGCGGGCGAGAAGATGCCACAGGCCGGGCAGCGTGAGCGATCCGGCGATGCGTGTCTCGCCGTCACGCGCTTCGATGGCATCGAGCGCCGCGTCCTCGCCCGGCCCCGCGCTCCACACGATGGCGAGGCCGTCGCCCGCGAGCGCATCGGCGAGCGCGCGCCAGCGCGCTGGCGCCCAGAGCTTCAAGGGTGACGACGCGCCCACGTGCAGCACCGCGTAGCGCGCGGGCAGGGCCGGCACTGCGCCGGCTGGTGGTGCGGGCCACGCCGTCGTGGAATAGGCCGGCGGCGGCGGACCCTCGACCAGCTCCGCCGCCGTGTCGCAAAACGCGGTGGGTACGCTCGAATAGGGTACGCGCTCGTCGACCGGAGCGTTCTTGTGCGCGGGACGGTCGCCCGCGAGCCCCACGATCCACGGGATGCCGAGCGCGCGCGCGAGCCACGAATAGCGGTTGTCCGCGGGCAGGATCGCGAGATCGAAGCGCGGCAGCGCGCGCAGCGCGGTGAAGGTCGCGAAATCGCGCGGATCGAAGGCCACGGCCTGCACGCCGTAGGGTTGCGCCGCGTAGAGGCCCACGAATGCGGGTGCCACCGTCATCACGATCTGCGCCGCAGGATGGCGCTGGCGCAGCTTGGCGAGCAACGCGGTGAGCATCAGGGTGTCGCCCAGGAGCAGGTGATGCAGCACGAGGATGCGCGCAGGTGTGGCGGGCTTGCGCCGCGTGCCACCCCACCGGACGAGCGCCAGCGCCACGCTCGCGTAGCGCATCGGCGCGCGGCTGCCGGCCTTACGCGCCATCGGCGGCGAGCCCGGTGAGCTGGCGCAGGCTTTCGTCGAGGATCACGAGCGAGAGCACCTGCTCGGCAAGCGATGGCGTATCGGCATACGCATCGAGCATGGCCTGCGCGCGGCTGGCGTCGATGGCGCCGCCGGTCGCCGCCTCCAACGACCCCGGCACCTGCGCCACGCGCTCGCGCAGGTCGTCGCGCAACCACCCGCGCAAGGGCGGATTGAAGCCGCGCTTCTTGCGCGCGAACGCACCGATCTCCACGAGCTGCGGCGCGAGCTTGCCCAGGTAGTGCTTGGGCGGCGTGGTGAAACGCTCTTCCGGCGGCAGGCCGAGCACGCCTTCCACGAAGCGAT
Organism: uncultured Alcaligenaceae bacterium; assembly: GCA_964620265.1. Lineage (GTDB taxonomy): Bacteria > Pseudomonadota > Gammaproteobacteria > Burkholderiales > Casimicrobiaceae > VBCG01. The sequence continues at coordinate 26,479 of CAZUGY010000014.1, read as the reverse complement.
GGTCGAGGAGCGGCGCGCGCAACTCGAGGCCGTGCGCCATCGTGGCGAGGTCGGCCTTGCGCAGCACGTATTCCGGAAGGAAGTTCGCGAAGTCCCAACGCAGCAGGCGATCCTCGCGCGTGTGCGCCACGAGGTCGGGCGCGCGCCAGTAGTGGATCGGAAACGACGCGCGCGCGGGCTGCAGGAAACGGCGCTGGTTGGGCGTCAACCCCGAGAAGCGCAGCGCATACGCATCCTCGAAGCCCACCGCCATCTCGCCCAGCGCCTTGCGCCAGCCCTTGGAGCGCGCCTCCGGGAGCACGGGAAACGGCAGCGTCACGTTGCCGCGCCAGCCGGTGCGCAGGTGCTTGGCGATGCGCTTGTAGCCGGCGAAGAGCTCGTCGCCGCCGTCGCCGCCGAGCACGACCTTCACGTGCTTCTCCGTTTCGCGCGCGAGGTACCACGTGGGGAAGGACGACGGATCGGCGAAGGGCTCGTCCAGGGTCGCCACGATCTCGGCGAAGTCGTCGCGGATCGACGAGGGCACCACGATGCGCTCGTTGGCGAGGCCGAGCGTCCTGGCGGTGAGCGCCGCCTCCTCGCTCTCGTCGAAGTCGCTGCCGGGAAATGCGGCCGAGAACGAGTGGAGCTGGCGGTGTCCGGTGGCGGCGAGGCGGCACGCGATGGCCCCCGAGTCGATGCCGCCCGACAGGAAGAGCCCGAGCGGCCGATCCGCCACGAGACGCAGCTCGATGGCCTCGTCGAGCAGCGCGGCACAGTCCGCTTGCGCATCGCCCCGCGGCGTCCACCAGCGATGGACCGCGAGCGAGCGCGTGGCGAGGTCGTATTCCGCGCGATGCGCATTGGGCAGGCGCACGATGTCCGCGAACACGGTGCGTGGCGCGGGAATGTAGCGATGCGCAAGGTACGCGTCGATCGCATCGGGCGAGAAGGCGCGCCGCTCGCGCGGCAGCCATGGCAGCACGCTGCGCACCGTGGAGCCGAAGGCGAGCCCGCTCGCGTCGTGCGCGTAGACCACCGGCTTCAATCCGAGGCGATCGCGCACGAGGTGCGCCTTGCCGCGGCGAAAGTCCACGATCGCGAAGGCGAACATGCCGCGCAGCCGCGGCAGCAGCGCCTCGATGCCCCAGGCCTCGTAGCCGCGCAGGATGAATTCGGTGTCGCACCAGGTGCGAAAGCGTGCACCGGCGGCTTCCAGCTCGCGCGCGGCATCCTGCCAGCCGTACACCTCGCCGTTGTAGCAGATCCACACGCGGCCATCGTCGCTTTGCATCGGCTGGTCGGCGAGCGGACGCGGATCGATGATGGACAGCCGCGTGTGCACGAGGCCCACGGCGGCGGAAGCATCGTCCGCAAGACGGGTACCGTCCACCGCGAAGGCGGCATCGTGCTGCGCATCGGGGCCGCGGCGCAGGAGCGCTTCGCGCATGCGCGCACGCAGCTCCGGTCCGCGCGGTGCGCCGAGGTGGCCGGCGATGCCGCACATCTAGCGACGACCTCCCGCGACCTGCGCGAACACGCCTTCCATCGCGTCGAGCATGCGGTCGATGCCGAAGCTCGCCTGCGCGTATTCGTATGCCGCGCGCCCCATGCGCTGGCGCAGCTCGCCGTCGGTCATGAGACGAGCGAGCGCAGCGGCGAGGGCCGCCACGTCGCGCGGCGGAACGAGGAAGCCCGTCCTGCCGTCGACCACCGCCTCGGGAATCGCGCCGATGGGGGTCGACACGGCGGCGAGCCCGCACGCCGCCGCCTGCATGAGGCTCTGCGGCACGCCCTCGTCGCCGTACGACGGCAGCACCGAGAGCTGCGCGCAGGCGAACCAGGCGGGGACGTCGTCCTGGTTGCCGGCGAACGTGACCTCGCCGCGCAGCGCCATGGCGTCGACGCGCTGCTCGAGGTGCGCACGCCGTGGCCCGTCACCCACCACGAGAAGCTGCCAGCCCGGCACGCGCGCGCGCACGAGTGTCCAGGCGTCGAGCAGATCGTCGTGACCCTTCCAGTCGCGCAGCGTGGCGAGGATGATCACCGCCGGACGCGCATCCACGCCGAGCGCGGTGCGTGCGGCGCCGCCGTCGCGCGGATGGAAGCGATCGAGATCGATCCCCGTGCGGACCGACGTGATCCGTGCTGGATCGAAGCCGTTGTCGCGCACGAGCTGGTCCTTCAGCGCCTCGCCGGTCACCACGAGATGGCGCGTGGCGCGCTGGTAGAGCCAGCGGGTGGTGCGCGAATTGTTCACGGGTGTCGACACGTGCCGCGTGCGCACCACGGGCGGCATGCCGGAGAGCGTGGCGCAGGCGAGCGCCACCAGCCACGAGTCCGTGGAGCTATGCGTATTGATCACGTCGTATTCGCGCCCGTGCGCCGCGAGCCAGCCGCGCAGGGCAGCCAGTCCCCGGTACTTCTTGTAAGCGATCGGCAGCCCCACTCCCTCGAGCGAGCGGGTCCGCGCCGCCGGGAGGATCTCGGCACTGTCGGCGGTCACCAGCGTGACGCGGTGGCCGCGTCGCTGCATGCCCTCCATCTCGGTGAGGATGCGCAATTCCTGCCCGCCCCAGCCGATCGACGACTCGGTGTGGAGGATGGAGAGAGGGCGACCCGGCGCGCTCACGAAATGGACCACGACGGCGCATAGCGGCGGAACCAGCGCTCCAGGATCAATAGCGCCCACACGCGTCCCGCATGGTTGCGGCGGCCGCCGCGATGCTCGGCGAGCAGCGTGGCCAGCGCTCCCGCGCGGAAGAGCCCGCGCCGCTCGAGCCCCTGCGGTCCCAGGTGATCGTCGACCTCGTGCGCGAGCCGGCCGGCGAGCCATTCGGACAGCGGCATCACGAAGCCCTGCTTGCCGCGCCGCACGATGTCGGCCGGCAGGTAGCGCTCCGCCACCCGCTTCAGGACGTGCTTGTGGTCGCGCTCGCGGATCTTCTGCGCGGGCTCGAGCCGCGCGCAGAAGTCCACGAAGCGATGATCGAGATACGGAACGCGCGCCTCCAGCGAATGCGTCATCGTCGCACGATCGACCTTGGTGAGCAGGTCGTCGGGAAGCCACAGGCGCGTATCGACGTTGAGCAGGCGGTCGAGGTAGGGCGCATCCCCCGCCTCGGCAAAGGCCGTGGCGGCGATGCTGCCTACGTCGGGCGCACCGGCCGTCGCGGCGAGGAAGGCCGGCGACAAAAGCTCACCGTGCAGCAGCGAGTCGAACACGTTGGGAATCGTGCGATAGCGCCGCGGCAAGGGCTCCACGAGCGAGCGCAGGAAGCGATCCTTGCGCCACGCGAGCGGCAACGCCTTGACGATCGCCGGCACCGGCGAGAAGCGATGGCCGAGCCAGCGCGTGTAGCCCTCCTCGCGCACGCGGGTGCGGTAGTTGGAGTAGCCGCCGAATACCTCGTCGGCCCCTTCGCCCGTGAGCACCACGGTGACCTCGCGCCGCGCGAAGCCCGACAGCAGCATGGTGGGGAGTGCCGCCTGGTCGGCAAAGGGCTCGTCGAACACGTCGAGCCAGTGGTCGAAGGCATCGAGCACGTGGTCGGGCGAGAGCATGAGCGCGTGGTGCCGGCTGCCGATATGCCGCGCGACACGCGCGGCCTCCTCGTGCTCGCTCACCGCCACACCACCCTCGAAGCCCACGTTGAAGGTGTCGATCGGCGCCCCCGTGAGGTTCGTCATCACCGCCGCGACGAGGCTCGAGTCCACGCCACCGCTCACGAATGCGCCCAACGGCACGTCGGCCACGAGCATGCCGGCCACGGAGGCGCGCAGCTCGCGGTCCACCGCATCGACTGCCTCGTCGTCGGTCAGCACCAGCTTGTCGCGATAGTCGGGACGCCAGTAGTCGCGCACCGCGAGCTTGCCTTGCGCGAAGGTCAGCGTCTGTCCCGGCAGGAGCTTGCGCACGCTGCCGAACACGGAATGCGGCGCGGGGATGAACTGGCACTCCAGATAGAGGCGCAGCGCGACCGGGTCGATCGCCGTGCCCACGGCGGGATGCGCGAGCACCGCCTTCATCTCCGATCCGAACACGAAGGTGCCGCCGGAAAGCGCGTAGTGGAAGGGCTTGACCCCGAGGTGATCGCGCGCCGCAAAGAGCGTTTGCGTGCGCGCGTCCCACAGTGCGAAGGCGAACATGCCGCGCAACCGCGTCACCACGCCCTCGCCCCACGCCTGCCACCCCGCGAGGATCGTCTCCGTGTCCCCCGCGGAGCGGAACACCCATCCTCCACGCGCAAGCTCCTCGCGCAATGCCGCGAAGTTGTAGATCTCGCCGTTGAACACGAGCGCGACCTGGCCGTCGGGGCTCGTCATCGGCTGCCGACTGCCCTCGATGTCGATCACCGACAGGCGCCGGTGGCCGAGATGCGCCGGTCCCGAGGAGAGGAAGCCATCGGCATCCGGCCCCCGATGCGCGAGCGAGCGCGTCATGGCCGCGAGGACTTCGGGTGCGAAGACCGTGTCGCTGACGAATCCGGCGATGCCGCACATGGGCGTTCTTGGAAAGTGCCGGGAGTCTCGCGCTGCGAAAGGGCCCGGGAAACGGAAAGGAAAGGCGCGCCAGGATGGGCATTGCCAAGGCTCGCGACGCGCGGGCCGCAGTCTAGCATTCACGGCGGTGCCCGGCCTTTGGCGCGGCACTTCCCGCGCGGCTATAATCCACGCCGATCCGCGACGGGCTCAAGGCCTCGCCCGCCGGCGTCGCTTCCCTCGTTTCGTGCCACCTTGCCGTTCCTCCACCCTCCGCCTTTCCGCAGTGCCGCGCGCCATGAGACTGCATAGCCGCGGCCGCTTCAACGTCAAGCGCCTGACGCGTGTGGCTTCCGACCGGCTGTGGGGCACGCCGTTCGAGCGCGCGCTGCGGCGTGCCGTGCGCCAGCGCCAGCGCAGTTTCGTGTTCGGCTGGAACCGCGGCCTGGGCGACATCGCGCTCGGGCTCGTCCCGCTCTTCCGCCGCATCCGCGCCGCGATTCCCGATGCCCGCATCGAGGTCTACACGCGCGACGATCTCGCGCAGGGCTTCGGGCTCGCCGGATGCGATGCGGTGCACGTGATCCCGGCACTGCCCCGTGGCGCGGCCGTCGACCTCGTCGCCGCGGCCTCCGCGGCAGGGCGCGCGCTGCCGCCCGACGCGGTGGCCTTCGCCGACCCCGATCCCACGCGCTGGCTCGACGGTCGCCGCACGGACCATCCACCCGTCCTGCATTGGGACTCCCACCAGGATGCGCTCGCCGACGCGCTCGTGCCCGCCGCGCCCCACGCCGTCACCATCGGCGCGCACGTGAGCTCCGAGACCGCGCGCTACTACGGTTACGTCAAGGACTGGCCCGCAGCGCACTGGCAGGCCCTCTTCGCCCGCTTTCCGCGCGAGCGCGGTGTGCGCTGGCTCCTGTTCGGCCACACACGCGAACCCGTCTTCCGGCAGGACAACGTGCTCGACCTGCGCGGCCGCACCGATCTTCTGTCGCTTCTCGCGATCGTGCGCACGCGCTGCCGCATCCTCGTGGTGCCGGACAGCGGCATCCTCACGCTCGCCTATTACCTCGAAGGCGAGCGGCCGCTCGACGTGATCTCGCTGTGGTCCGATCCGCGGCAGGGCATCCGCAAGCAGGGCTGCGCGGCACCCAATCCGAGGCTCGTCCACACGATCCTCCAGGGCCGCGACGAGGACGTGCGCAACATCACGGTCGACGACGTCGCACGCGCGATCGAGGCCATCCTCGCCGCGCACGCTCCTGCAGGCACGATCGCCCATGCTCCCGGCCACTGACGCCGCCGCGCGCGCCTCGCGGCTGCGCTCGCCGGAAGGCGCGGCCATGCGTGCGAGGACGTTCGCGCTGCTGCAGTTCAGCGTCGTCGCCTGGGCCTGCATCTACCTCGTGCTCGTCGCGGTCACCGGGCATACCTACATCCGCTCCATCGCCTTCGGCTTCGCGGCGTCGTTCGCGCTGTGGCTGACCATCGGCGCGGTCTTCTCCGACGCGGAGCCCATTCCGCGTCCGGACGCCTATCTCGTCATCGCGATCCTCGCCTGGGCAGGCTGGTCGGCGCTCTCGTGGACATGGTCGATCCACCCCGACTACACGCTGGGCGAGATCGGCACCGAGATCGGCTGGGGCCTCGCCACGGCGGCGATCTTCTACGTGGCCACGCGCTCGGGCGCGGCCTTCCGCGCGACGGTCACCGTCGCGCTCGCCACCGGCGTCGTGCTCTCGCTCCTCGCCTTGCCCGCGCTGCTGTCGCATTCGGGCCTCGACCTCGAGAAATTCCTCGTGCGCCGCCACGGCGGCGTGGGCGCCTTCTCCACCTGGCTCGTGCTCATCGTCCCGCTCGTTCCTCTGCTGCTCGCGCCGCGCCCCGCCGGCTACGGCACGGGCCCGCTCGCGCTCCTGGGGGCGAGCGTCACGTTCGTGCTGCTGCTCGCGGGCGCACGCGCGACCGAGAATCGCATGATCTGGGGCGCGCTCGCGGTGGGATTCCTCGTGGCGGCCCTGCTCGCGGCCTGGCGCTGGCGCGCGCGGCTCACGCGCGCGCCCAAGCGCTGGACGGTGGTGCTGGTCGTGCTGCTCGGGCTCCTCGCCGTGCTGTTCGTGGATGCGACGCTGCAGCGGGCGCGCACCGATCGCCTGCCGGACGCCTCGGTGGCCAAGGCGATCTCCGTGGATCCGCGCTTCGCCCTGTGGCAGCACACCTACGCGCGCATTTCGCAGCGGCCGTGGACCGGCTACGGCTACGGCAAGTCGATCCTGCGCGACGAGTTCCTCACCGAGCTGCGCAATCCGCTGCTCGTGCACGCGCACAATATCTTCGCGAGCGCCTGGCTGCAGACGGGCGCCATCGGAGCCCTGGCGCTGCTCGCGGTGTTCGGCGCGCTCGCCTTCCGCTACGCGGCGTTCATGCGCCATGCGGACGGCACGCTCGCGGCCATCGGCGTGACCGGGCTCGTGCTGCTCGCGATGTTCCTCACGAAGTCGATAACCGACGACTTCCTCGTCCGCCCTTCCAGCAAGGAGTTCTGGGCGCTCAATGCGATGCTCGTGGGGTATGGCATGCGCCGCCTGCGCGACGCGACCTCGACCGCCGGCGCGTAAGCACGCCTGCGCACGCGTGGCGCCGGGACTACTTGCGCGTGGCGCGCGGGCGCAGGGGAAGCGGCTTCGATTCCTCCCGGCTTTGCACCGGCACCGGCAACGGCTTGACCGGCGCCCCCGCCGCGGGGGCGTATTCGGGGATCCACGCCTTGAGGCGCGCCCGTACTTCCGCGTCGTCAGCCACGCGATCGCTCTCGCACCACGTGACCATCTGCCCCACCAGGTCGCTGTCCGCGTCGCGCGCCTGCGCGATGCGCAACTTGGGATGCGGGGTGGGCTTGGTCGCCTCCTCCGTGGCGAGCGGCTCCTCGTAGAGCTTCTCGCCGGGGCGCAATCCCGTGAACACCACCGCGATCTTCTCCGGATCCGCGCCCGAGAGCCTGATCATGTCGCGCGCGAGATCCACGATGCGCACCGGCTCGCCCATCTCGAGCACGAGGATCTCGCCCCCGCGCCCCTGCAGGCCCGCCTGCAGGAGGAGCTGGGTCGCCTCCGACAGCGACATGAAGTAGCGCGTGATCTCCGGATGGGTCACCGTCACCGGTCCGCCGCGTGCGATCTGCTCGCGGAAGCGCGGGATCACGCTGCCGGCGCTGCCGAACACGTTGCCGAAGCGCACCAGCACGAATTGCGTGCCCTCGCCCTGCAGGCACTGGCACACCATCTCCGCGAGTCGCTTGGTGGCGCCCATCACGTTGGTGGGATTGACCGCCTTGTCGGTGGAGACCAGCACGAATTTCTCCACGCGGGCGGCGACCGCGGCGCGCGCGAGCACGTAGGTGCCGAAGGCGTTGTTGCGCACCGCCTGCCAGGCGTTGGTCTCCTCCATGAGCGGCACGTGCTTGTAGGCGCCCGCATGGAAGATGACGCTCGGACGCTCGCGCGACAGCACCTCGTCGACCAGCGCCGCATGCTTGACGTCGCCCACCACGCACACCAGCGGCAACAGCGGAAACGCATCGGCCAGGATCGTCTGGATCTCGTAGATCGCCGCTTCCGAGATGTCGAACAGCACCACGCGCGCGGGACGGAAGCGCGCGATCTGCCGCGTGAGCTCGGCCCCGATCGAGCCGCCCGCGCCGGTGACCATCACCACGCGGTTGCCGAGCCACTCGCCCAGGCCCGCGCTGTCGAGCACGATGGGATCGCGTCCCAGGAGATCGTCGAGCTCCACGTTGCGGATCGTGGTGAGCGCCAGGCGCCCGCTGATGAGATCGTCGAACGACGGCACCGTGAGCGCTTCCACGCCCGCGGCGGCGCACAGCTCCGCCACGCGCCGGCGCACCACGTGGTTGGCCGACGGCATGGCAATGATCACCTTGCGCACGCCGAACTTGTCGGCCCAGCGCGCGATCTCGTCGATGCGCCCGTACACGCGCACCTTGCGCAGCATGCGTCCGATCTTCGCCTCGTCGTCGTCGAGGAAGCCCACCACGCGCCACTGGCGACTGCGCGACAGGTCCTTGGCCAGGCGCGCACCGACATCGCCCGCGCCGACCACGAGCACGGGCTCGCCCAGCGCCTCGAGCGGACTGTAGAGGCGATGCTCCTTCCACACGCGATAGGTGAAGCGGCTCCCCGCCATCAGGAACACGAGCACCAGCGGATAGAACACGAGCACGCTGCGCGGCACCACCGCCGTGAGCTGGAGCATCACGAGCACCACCGGCACGAGCATGCCGCCCAGCACCGCCGCGACGACGATGCGCTGGAGATCGGGGATGCTCGCGAAGCGCCACAGCCCGCGGTAGAGGCCCAGCGCGATGAAGATCGCCGCCTGCAGCGGCACCACCCAGGCGAGCGTGCTCCACATGTCCGCGAGGTAGGGCTCGCGCACGTCGAGGTTGAAGCGGAGCAGATACATCGCCACCCACGCAAGTCCTGCCGCGCAGGTGTCATGGAGGAAGACCAGCAGCGATCGCCCGTTGAGGAAGGTTCTGGTCACGTGGGGGGTGGGCTCCGGCGCCAATGATAATCAATCGCGGCGAAGATGGCGGCGTGCGCTGCACACCAGGCGGCCAGTGCCCAGGGTCCGGCGTGCGGCGCCATGAGCGCGCAGGCGATGGCGGTGCCTGCGCAACCTGCCATCAGCGCGCCGTAAATCGCGAGCGTGCCCGCGTGCCCGGCCCCGAGCCGCAGCAGGCGCTGATAGTAATGGGAGCGATGCGCTTCCCAGAAGCGCTCGCCGCGCAGCATCCGGCGCGCCAGCGTCGCGGTCGCATCGGCCACGAAGGGGAGGAAGGCCAGCAGGGGAAACCAGGCCTCCCAGGCCCCCGCGGCAACGCCTGCCGTCCCCATCGCCGCGGCCAGGAAGCCCAGGGGAACGGCGCCCACGTCGCCGATGAACATCCGTGCCGGCGGCGTGTTGACCAGGAGCAGCGGCGCGCCCGCGGCGGCCACCGCGAGCGGCATGGCCCCGCTCTCCCCGCGGGCCGCCAGCACGCATCCCATCGCCGCGAACCCCACGATCGTCATGGTGATCGCGAGCCCATCGCTGCCGTCCATGAAGTTGTACAGGTCGAGCGCCCATGCGGTCGCGAGGAAGGTGAGCGCGCCTCCCCACCATGGCAACGCCAGCAGGATCGACAGCGACCACGCGAACCACGCTGCTGCGGCGAGATGCACGAGCAGGCGTGCCGGTACGCCCACGCTGCGCACGTCGTCGCGCAGCGACACGACGAAGAGCAGCAGCCACGGTCCGCCCCACAGCGACGGCTCGAGCCACGCGGGGGCAGCCAGGGCGAACGCGACCGGAACGAAGCCCAGCCACAGCGCGAGCCCCGCGACCCGGGGAATGGCACCCTGGTGCAGCGTGCGCTCGTTGACGTGCGAGACCGGAAGGAAACGGCGGAAGCGGAAGAGCGCGACGAGCGCCAGGCCCGATACGCCTGCCGCGAAAAGCAATACGAGCGCAGTCGCGCCGTTCACCTCGGGACACTCGACGGCGCGGGTGCCGGCGCGGAGGCGGCCGGGCGACCTTCCGGAGAAATTATGGGCTGCGAACGGCGCCCGACCCCGGGGAAGGCCCCGCGCGCTGCCGCAAATTCGCCGAAATCGAACGAATGACCCCGGAATGCCCCGTGTCGCCCAAAAATGTCGATTTTCAATTTATCTATCAATCAGTTATATGAGCGACCGGAGGTCCGGACGTGGCCATGGCAGGCGGTGCGCGAGGGGGCTCGCCCCCTTTTGGCCCCCGGTTCGTGTTGCTTCGGCACAACACGGGACAGACGCGCCAGAGTCCGAGTCCCCTTCGGCTTGCCAGCAGGTCGGCCGCTTTGGCAAAATGGTTCGCAACTTCTCGCCAGATTAAGAGAAGGTTCCGATGGCAGGCGCAAAAGGCTTCGAATCCTTGCCAATTTTATCCGTTAGAGGAGAGACTCCATGAATAAGAAGCTCGTCGCTGTCGCAGTCGCGGGCGTGCTTGCAGCCCCGCTGGCGGCGCAAGCGCAAACCGCGAACGTGACGTTGTACGGTCGCTTGAATCTCACGATGGAAGCCGTCAGCGGCCGCACCGTCGATCCGAACATCCCGGTCACGGGCAATCAGGTCGTCAACCGCACCGTCTATCGCGTGAGCACCAACTCGTCGCGCCTGGGCGTCCGCGGCAGCGAGGCTCTCGGCGGCGGTCTGTCGGCGATCTTCCAGATCGAGTCCAACGTCAGCGCCGATACCGGTGGTGGCCTGCTCGGTACGCGCGAAACGTTCGTCGGCCTGCAGGGCTCGTGGGGTACCTTCAAGATCGGTAACTTCCTGGCCCCGTACGACGACATCCATCCGATCTTCGGTAACGTCCCCACGCTGACCACGTCGATCCTGTCGACCGCGGCCCTGTGGGCGCAAGGCTCGCAATCGAAGGCCAACGGTGGCTTCGACGCGCGTCTCGGCAACTCGATCCGCTACGATTCGCCGCGTATCGGCGGCTTCCTGGGCTCGGTGCAGATCTCCTCGCTCGACGCCTCTGCCGGCCAAGGCGGCGTGAACTACGGTGACCAGGCCACGCAACAGCGCCATGCCTACGTCCTGTCGGCGGGTGGCTTCTACCGCAACGGCCCGGTGACGGCCGGTATCGCGTATGAAATGAACGAGAAGGTCCGTGGCATGGGCCTCAAGGACCAGGCGGTCTCGGTGGCCGGCAACTGGAACTTCGGCATCGTGAAGGTCGGTGGCGTGTTCGAGCGTCTCGACTACGACACCCCGACCGGCAGCCTCACCCGCAACTTCTGGGACGTGAGCGCAACGGTTCCGATCGGTCCGGGCGAGCTGTATGTCTCGTACGGCGACGCCGGCAACGGCGGTGGCGGTGCGGCGGACGGCACGCGCGTCGGCCAGCTCGTCAAGGGTGACAGCACGGGTGCGTCGCAGTGGTCGGTCAGCTACACCTACGCGCTGTCGAAGCGCACGCTGTCGTATGTCGGCTTCGTGCAAACCCGCAACGAAACCAACTCGAACTACAACTTCAACATCAACCCGTTCCCCGTGGTCAACGACGCCAACGCCAGCGGCCTGGTGGTGGGTCTCGTCCACTTCTTCTAAGCGGAGCGGGACATCCGGGTCTCTCCGGAAACGGTACTCGACGGGCGCTTCGGCGCCCGTTTTTTTTGCACACCGCCCGCGTGCCGCATCGTGCTCGGGTGCGCGCATCCGGTCACCGGTTAGAATCCACCCCATGGTGGATGCACTCATCGTGAGCTTCGACCGCGCCCTGCGCACGTTGGCCGGGATCGCCCAGCCCGCGCGCGAGTCTCCCGCGGCGAATCTCCCGGACACTGCGCTGACCGACGACGAGCGACGCCTCGCGGCCGGGCTGATGCGCGTCAACCACACGGGCGAAGTCTGTGCGCAGGCGCTTTATGCGGCGCAGGCGCTCGTGGCCCGCGACCCCGCGATCGGTGCCCGCTTCGCTTCCGCCGCGCGCGAGGAGGAAGACCACCTCGCGTGGACCCAGCAGCGCCTCGCGGAGCTTCACGACCGTCCGTCGCGCCTCAATCCGCTGTGGTACGCGGGATCCTTCGCCATCGGTGCGGTGGCGGGACTGGCCGGCGATCGCGTCAACCTGGGCTTCGTGGTGGAAACGGAGCGGCAGGTCGAGGAGCATCTCACCACGCACCTCGATCGCCTTCCCGAGCAGGACCAGAAGAGCCGCGCGGTGGTGGACACCATGCGCGCCGACGAGGCACGCCACGGCGCGATGGCGCAGGAGGCAGGCGCCATCCCGCTGCCTCCACCGTTGCCCACGCTGATGCGCCGCGCCGCCGACGTGATGCGAGCGATCGCCTTCCGGATCTAGGACCGGTTGCCCGCCTTGCCGCGAGCCGGCGCCGGCGGGAGCGTGACGGCATCCGTGCGCAAGGCCAGCAGGTCGAATCGCTTGCGCGCTTCAGCCGCGTACGGGCCGGTTTCGGAACAGGCGCTCGTCCCACTTCACAGCTTTCGGGTCCGATGCGCGGATCGATTTGAAGTGCGGATGCGCAGGATTCGCGAGAAGGTTCGTCTCCAACTCAGCCACGACCGAAGGAACCAGCAGGACAGCACTGCGTTCCGACAGGAGCCACGTGTCGCCAAAAAGACGTGATACTCGGCAATCCTCGCTGTCCCAACCCTTTGGCAGTTGGTCCCGGCCGCGTCGTTCGACTCGGACGTTTGCCGGAATGCTGATCACCACATACTTCTGGTTCTTCGGCAGGCGCCCCGTGTTCGCGTGAACCAGTTGTTCGAGCATCGCGCCAGCGTAGGACAGGGCGGCGTAAATGACAGCTCTTCCCGGAGAATTCCAGCGCCCACCCTGCAGCATTGATCCAGTCGAATCAAAGACCTTGTGCCGTCCGTCTGCGATGCGGTACGCAGTCAGCACTTTTGTCGAGGCTCTAGACCGGAAGACCATGGAACAACTTCCAGAGAAGCTCCTCGATCTGGCGCGCCCCCAGCTCCGTAAGAGCTACATCAACGGGTCGTTTCCCAGCCAACTCACTATGGGGCGTGGTGAGAAAGTGCCTCGCGTCATCGTCGTCATCCCAAACGTATTGGGCTGTGGCAATGACCCGCGCAAGGCGTTCTGTGCGCTCGCTCTCATCCGGCTTCAGCAGGTCCTTGCGACGCTTCAGGGTTGCCTGCGGAATGACACTATGAATGAGCTCCGTCTGCGCGGCGGCGGTCGGGAACAACCTCGACGCGCTGGCTCTGAGCGCCGACTTCGGCAAGCCGTTTCGGACGGCGTTGGCCAGGTCGCTGAGCGAACGAATGCGCTGCGGAAGCCCCATCACGTCGGCGATCAATTGCGGGCTTACAAATGCTGTCATATCCAGCCTCTTTGCTCTCCATGGATCAATTGATCCCTATCATAGTATCAATTGAACGATGAATCAAAATCGGGAGTGTCGAGTCGCGGCATCCGCGCGCAAGGCATGCAGGCGGGCCGCACGCACGGCGGCCGCAATCGCATCGTCACCCTTCACGCCGCCGCTTGCGGCCCGCGCGGCGACCGTGCGCGCCGCCGCACCCGCATCCACGCCGCGCACCACCGCCAGCGCCCGGCGAAGCACGGCAGCGGGGGCGTAGTCCTGCGCGGCACCCGGCCGGGAGCACGCATCGGCAGCGCAGGCCGCGAGCAGCACGTCGAGGCGCTCGGGACGACGCAGCGCATCGGCGGCGCCCAGCACGTCGAGGAGTGTGGCCGGCCGCAATTCCTTCGCGCGATGCACCGTGCCGTGGTAGCGCGCGACGAGCACCGAGGCGTCGCGGCATTCCTGCGGCACCCGCAGGCGCTGCGCGAGCGCTGCCGCCATGCGCGCGCTGCGCTGCTCGTGGGCGATGTGGCGCGGCAGCGCCGCGGCATCCGAGCCGCCCTTGCCGAGGTCATGGGTGAGCACGGCGTAGCGTGCCGGCAGCGGCAGCGCGTGCGCGGCGGCCCAGTCGAGCGCCTGCAGCACGTGCACGCCCGTGTCCACCTCCGGATGATGCGCCGGGGGCTGCGGGATGCCGAAGAGCGCGTCCACCTCCGGCAGCAATGCCGCGAGCGCACCGCAGTCGCGCAGCACCGCCAGCATGCGCGAGGGATGCGCCTCCATCAATCCACGTGCCAGCTCCTGCCACACGCGCTCGGACGCGAGGGTGGCGAGCTCGCCGGAATCGACCAGCGTGCGCATCAGCGCCTCGGTGGCGGGCGCCACCACGAAGCCGAAGCGCGCCGCGAAGCGCGCCACGCGCAGCACGCGCAGCGGATCCTCCGCGAAGGCGGACGACACGTGGCGCAGCACGCCGGCGGCGAGATCGTCGCGGCCGCCGTACGGATCGACGAGCACCCCGGCATCGCCGCGCGCCATCGCATTGATCGTGAGGTCGCGCCGCTCGAGATCCTGCAGGAGGGTGACGTCGGGCGAGGCGAAGAACTGGAAGCCGCGGTACCCGGTGCCGTGCTTGCGCTCGGTGCGGGCCAGCGCGTATTCCTCGTTCGTGTCCGGATGCAGGAAGACGGGGAAATCGCGCCCCACGGGCCGGAAGCCCGAGGCCAGCATCATCTCGGGCGTGGCGCCCACCACGACGTGGTCGTGATCGGTCACGGGACGGCCGAGGAGCTCGTCGCGCACCGAGCCACCCACGCGATATACCGCGACGGGCTGCGGGAGCGCCCGCGCCATGCGTCCGGTCAGCGTCCGCCGCGTGCGCGCAGCGGGTCGTAGGCGCTGCGCTGCGCGGCCGGCGCCAGATACCGCGGCGCGATCGCCTCCAGCGCCGCGGGCTCGATACCGAACACCGGCGGAAAGGGGCAGCCGCACACGTTGTCGACCTGCATGGAGCGCAGGTTGTCGCGGCTCATGAGCTTGCCCGGCAGGTGCTCGAGCACGCTCGCCTGCAATTGCGAAAGACCCGGGCCCAGGCCAAGGATGGGACGCACGTTCCCCGTGACCTCGCCCGCGTAGGCCACGAGCTCGCGCAGCGTCCAGGCCTTGGGCCCGCACAGGTCGTAGCGCGCGCGCACGGTGAGCTCGTCGCCCAGGGCGTGCACGAAGCAGTGCGCAACGTCGCCCACGAACACCGGCTGGAAGCGCGCGCCCGGCGCTGCGAGCGCGATGAGCGGAAGCACGGCGGACAGGCGCGCGAAGGTATTGAGGAAACGATCGTCGGGGCCGAAGATCACCGAGGGCCGGAAGATGGTCCATGGCAGGCCGGAGGCCGCGACGATGGCCTCGGCCTCCCCCTTGCTGCGCTGGTATTGCGAGGGCGCGTCCGGAGCGGCGCCCAGAGCGCTCATGTGCAGGAGGCGCGCGACACCTGCGGACTCGCAGGCGTGGACCACGTGGCGGGCGAGCTCCACGTGCACGCGATCGAAGGTGTCGCGGCCGGAGGAATGGAGGATGCCCACGAGATTGACCACGGCGGTGGCCCCTTCCGCGAGCCGCGCGAGCGTGCCGGCGGCGCCGACGTCGGCTTCCACCACTTCCACCGTAGGCAGCAGGATCAGGTGGCGCGCGCTGTCGCGGCGGCGGGTGGGCACGATCACGCGCACGCCCTGCGCCGACAGCCGCGCCACCACGTGGCGACCCACGAAACCGCTCCCGCCCAGGACGACGACCGTTGTTTGCGCCATACGTGGGTCCTTTACCGCACGACGGCGGTGGACGCGGCCGCGACGGTCGCGCTCCGCGGCGTGATGGTGCCGAGGATCGCGGAGAGCGGCTTGCTGCCGCCGCTCATCGTCTGGCCGTAGACCACGGCGTTGGCGAGCACCTTCTTCACGTAGTCGCGCGTCTCGTTGAAAGGAATCGTCTCGACCCAGATGGCGCCTTCGAGCGGCGCGGCGGGACGCCACGCCTGAGCGCGGCCGGGTCCCGCGTTGTAGCCCGCCGCGGCGAGCGCGGGCATGCCATCGAGACGGTCGAGCCAGTACTTGAAGTAGAAGGCACCGAACTGCGTGTTGGTTTCCGCCTCGCCGATCCGCGCCGGACGATAGTCGGCACGATTGAGCTGTCTGGCCACCCACTTCGCGGTGCCCGGCATGAGCTGCATCAGCCCCACGGCCCCGGCGGAAGACACGATGTCGACGTTGAAGCGCGACTCCTGCCGCGCGATGCCGTACAGGTAGGCGATGTCGACGTCGTGGGTGCGCGCGGCGGCGTCGAACTCGTCGCGGTACGGCGTGAGATAGCGCAGGCCGAAGTCGTGCCGCGCCTGCGTGCGCTCGGCGGTGTTGATCGAGCGGTCGTACAGGCCCATGCGACGGGCGTACTCCGAGGCGAGCAGCAGCTCGTCGTCGGAGGACAGGCCACGCACGATGTAGTACCACTCGCGCGCCGACTCGCGCCGCAGGTCGAGTTCCGCGAGCTTGACGACGCGACGGACCTCGGGCCGGTTGCCGAAGGCCGCGAGCGCCGCGCTCTCGGGGGCGAGCGGACGGGACGCCGGCAGCGCGAATGTCTGGCCCACGGCCTCGGCGGCGAGCATCCCGTAGAAGTGGGGCTCCCCGGAAAGCGAGGCGAGCAGGAGGCGTCCCTCGTCGACCTTGCCCCGGGCGAGCAGCGCACGGCCGCGCCAGTAGCGCCACGCGGCCTCCTGCTGCTGCGCCGGCGCCATGCCGTCGATGGCCACGAGCACGTCGTCCCACGACTGCGCGCGCAGCGCGGCACGGGCGCGCCACGCCTGCGCGTCGGCGGCCAGGCGCACGTCGCCGGCCTCGCGGAAGTAGTCGTTGGCCGCGGGATTCAACTGGCGGGCGGCGTGGTAGGCGAGGCGGGCATTGCCGTAGCGGCGATCGGCCTCGGGAAGCTTGTCACGCCACTTGACCCAGGCGCCGCGCGCCGCCGATGCATCGGTGCGCGCCACCCGCTCGAGCGTATAGAGCGCGAGCTCGCGGCCGCCGGCATTGCTCCAGTCGAAGTTGCCGCGGGCCAGCGCCGCCTGCGCATCGCGCTTGACCTCGGCGAAGTCGCGCTCGGTGAGCCGGTCCTTGCCGGGCAGCGCACTGCCGATGGCCTGTGCGAGGCGCACGTTGTTGGCTTCGCTCGCCAGGCGCAGGCGTGCCCGCTGGTCGGCGGCGGTGAGCGTGCCGCGGGCGAGCAAGGCGGCGAATGCAGGCTCGCACAGATCGGGCGTGGCCGCGCCGGTGAACCAGCGCGGCACGGCCTCGGCCAATGCGGCATCGCCGTCGCGCTGCCATTTGTAGAGGACGGTGGCGCAGGCGAGCTCGACATCGTCGCTGTTGGCCGGGACGTAGTCGAGCGCGAAGCGATCCCACAGCCCCTTGCGCGCCAGGTACTTCAACCAGTCGGCGCGCAGCCGATCGGCCAGCGGTGTATCGGGATAACGATCGAGATAGTCGCGAATCGCGACAGGCGAGGCGTCGTCCAGCCCGAGCTTCAGCTGCCAGTAGCCCACGTAGGGCGCAAGCACGTGGTTGTCGAGCTTCGCGGCGGCGGCAGCGAGCTTGACGCGATCGGAGCGGTCGTAGGCTGCGCGCGCGGCCAGGAAATCGGCGTCGCTCTGGCCGAATGCGGGTGCCACGGCCGCCGACAGGACGACGATCGCCAAGGCGTCGCGCAGGTGCCTGGACAGGCGGGACAGCGTGCGAAGAGGCATTCGACTGCGCATGGGCATCGGCGGCGTGGCGTGGCGCGCGCACGCGGGAGCTGGGGACATATCTTCCGATTGTGGTCGACCCACGGGGGCATTTCAAGGAAAAGCGTCGTGCGCCTGTTGGTCAGCGCCCGCCGCCCTTCGTTCCCTCCGCCTTCGCACGAGCCCGATGCTAAGATTTGACTTCAAAAACCGCGCGAGCGGAGCGGAGGTCAGATGGCGCAGCGCAAGGCGGCAGCACTCGCCGGCGTGGTGATGGGTAGCGACAGCGATTGGGAAGTCATGAAGCACGCCGTCGCCCAGCTCGATGCCTTCGGCATCCCCAACGAGCCGCGCGTGCTCTCGGCCCATCGCATGCCCGACGACATGTTCGAGTATGCCGAGGACGCCGGTCCGCGCGGCTTGCGCGCGATCATCGCGGGCGCCGGCGGCGCGGCCCACCTGCCCGGCATGCTCGCCGCGAAAACGACGGTCCCCGTGCTCGGCGTGCCTGTGCCGTCGAAATACCTGCGCGGCGAGGATTCGCTGCTGTCGATCGTGCAGATGCCCAAGGGCATCCCGGTGGCCACCTTCGCGATCGGGGAGGCGGGTGCCGCCAACGCGGCGCTGTTCGTGGTGGCGCTCCTCGCGGCCACCGATCCCGTGGTGGCGCGCAAGCTCGCGGCGTTCCGGCAGAAGCAGACGGCCACCGCCCGCGCGATGCGGGTCCCGCCGGCCACCTAGGCGCGCGATGCCCGCGATCGCCCCCGGCGGGTGGCTCGGCTTGCTGGGTGGCGGGCAGCTCGGCCGCATGTTCTGCATGGCGGCCCAGAGCCTGGGCTACAAGGTCGTGGTGCTCGATCCCGCCGACACCGGCCCGGCGGCGAGTGTCGCGGACCGGCACATCGTCGCCGACTATCTCGATGCGAAGGGACTCGCGGAGCTCGCCTCGCTGGCGCTCGCCGCCACCACGGAGTTCGAGAACGTGCCTGCCGCCGCGCTCGACTTCCTCGCCGGCACCGCGCGCGTGACGCCCGCCGCGGCGAGTGTCGCCATCGCGCAGGATCGCATCAGCGAGAAGACCTTCCTGCACGGGCACGGCGTGGCCGTGGCGCCGTTCGCGGTGCTGCGCACGGAAGCCGATTTCGCCGCGCTGCCGCCCGGCCTCTTTCCGGGCATCGTGAAAAGCGCGCGCTTCGGCTACGACGGGAAGGGACAGGTGGGCGTGTCCGGCCCCGAGGACGCGCGCGCCGCCTGGGAAACGATGCGCAAGACGCCGTGCGTGCTCGAGCAGCGCGTGCCGCTCGCCTGCGAGATCTCGGTGATCGTGGCGCGCAACGACGACGGCGAGGTCACGACGTGGCCCGCCGCCGAGAACCGCCATCGCGACGGTGTCCTCGACCTGTCGATCGTGCCCGCGCGGGTGCCCGCGGCGCGGCTCGCGGAAGCGCGCACGATCGCCACGAGGATCGCCGGCGCGCTCGCCTATCGCGGCGTGCTGTGCGTGGAGATGTTCGTCACGCGCGACGGGGCGCTCCTCGTGAACGAGATCGCGCCGCGGCCGCACAACAGCGGGCACTACACGATCGATGCCTGCATCACCTCGCAATTCGAGCAGCAGGCGCGCGTGCTCGCCGGCCTGCCCTTCGGCGACACGCGCCAGCACACGCCCGCGGTGATGGTGAACCTGCTCGGCGACATCTGGTTCGCGGACGGCGCGGCCACGACCCCGCGCGAGCCCGACTGGAGCGCGGTGCTCGCGCATCCCTGCGCCAAGCTGCATCTGTACGGCAAGGCGGAGCCGCGGCGCGCGCGCAAGATGGGGCACGTGACCTGCCTCGGCGCCACCGTCGACGAGGCCTTCGCCACCGCGCTGTCGATCCGCAGGACGCTCCGCATCGCCGGCGAGTGATGCCGCCGCCGCGCACGGCTGCGGATGCGGTGCCCGCGCACGGAGCGCGGGTGACCTACTCCGCGAAGTTGAGCCAGCCCGTGATGATGTACTTGTGCTGGGTCGGCGACACCACGCCCGCGTGCGTGTGCGTGAAGTCCGACGGCCAGATGAGCGTGCGGCCGCGGCGTGCCTCGAAGGTGTGCTGCTGGTAGGTGAAGCGCGTTCCACCACCGTCGGTCACGTCGTTGAGGAACGTCATCCACACGAGCATGCGCGTGGTGGTGGCGAGGCTGCTGCGCTCGAAGTGCTCGAGCTTGAAGCCGCCACCCGGACGGTAGTGCTGGAGGATCGGCGTCTCGGTCATGCGATACGTGCCGATGCGCTGCAGGAGCGGATGCTGCGTGGTGTACTGGTCGAGGCAGCCTTTCAGCGCCGCGAAATAACCGGGGATGCCGTACTCGTCCTGGAGCTTGTCCGGGATCGAGGCCACGAAGACGTCGAACGAGTCCTTCTTGGCGGGATCCACCACCGCGGTGTCGCCCTTGGACATCGCGCCGGGCTTCACGAGCCCCATGCGGTCGCAGGTCCGGTGCAAGGCGATGAGGCGGTCGCAGAGCGCGCCGTCGACGGTGAAGTCGCCCACGAACTGCATCAGCGCGTGCCTTTTGCAGGCCGCTTGCCGGCGGGAGGCGGCGTGCGCGCCACCCCCACCGGCAGCGTCGCAAGCCGCGCAAATTCGGGATCGGCGAAGCGGCTGCCTGCCGCGAGGAACTCGGCGGCCATCGCGGTGGCGTCGGCGCCCCAGAAGAGCTCGTGGCCGATGGCGATCGTGGGCACGCCGAACACACCGCGGGCGATCGCCTCGTCGGTATTGCGCCGGAGCGCGTCCTTGACCTCGGGCGCGGCGATGCGGCGCTCCGCATCGGGGAGGCGCAGGTCGTGCACGAGCTCGGCCCACTCGATGGGCAGGTCGGGCAGGCGGCCGTCGCGCCACACGAAGCGGAAGATGCGGTGGATCGCCTCGGGCACGCAATCGCAGGCGATCGCGAGGCGCAACAACGGGAGCGGATTGAACGGATGCTCGTGCGGCATCTTGAAGGGAATGCCGAGCTTGCCCGCCTGCCAGTAGGCGAAGCGATATGTGAACTCGCGCTTGCCCGGGATCTCCGCCGGGCCCTTGTGGCCGTGCGCGGCAAGGAGTCCCGCGAAGAGCACCGGACGGTAGCGGATGCGCGTCTTGCTGCCGAGCTGCGGCAGCATCTCGCTTTGCAGGTACGCGAAGGGCGAGATGAAGTCGAAGTACCAGTCGATGGTGGCCACGTCGGTCCCCTATTCCTTGCGAGCCGCGCGGCGCGCAGCCACGGCGTCGAGCACGCCCTGGCGGTCTTCGTCGTCGAGCATCGACCACAGCGCGATCTCGTCGAGCGTGCGCAGGCAGCCCGCGCACAGGCCCGTGTCCTCGTCGATGCGGCACACGTTCACGCAGGGCGAGGCCACGCGGGCCCACGCCGGCTTGGTCGCATCACTCATCGCTGCGACGGCCGGTGCGAGGCGTCGAGCCAGCCGATCGCGCGGTTCACGAGCGCGCGGATGAGCCGCCACACCTTGGGGATGAGCCAGAGCATCAGCAGCACCAGCAGCACGACCACGACGAGGGCGATCAGCGGATGCGCAAAGGCGAGCCACAGCACCGTGCCCACCGCGAGCTCCTCGCCGAACGATGCCGTCCAGTTGGAGAACGGCTCGGGCGAGGTATTGATGAGCGCGCGGCCGCCGGACTTGGCGAGGTGGCTCCCTGCCGCGAGCGTGCCGCCCACGATGGCCGCGGCGAGGATCGTGGCCGCGGACGATTCGCCGAACACGCCGGCGGCGAGCGCCGCACCCGCCGGGATGCGGATGAAGGTCTGCACCACGTCCCAGGCCGAGTCCACGCCGGGGATCTTGTCGGCGAAGAATTCGACGAAGCACATGAACCCAGAGGCGCCGAGCACCACCGGATGCGCGAGCACGTCGAGCCCCGCCGGCAGGTCGACCCAGCCGAGATGGCCGACACCACCGACGATGAAGAGCACCGCGTACAGGCGCAAGCCGCTCGCCCAGCCCAGCGCGGCGGCGAGGGCCACGAGCTGCAGCGTGTCGAAGTGGGCGAGGTCCGGGGTCATGGTGACGCCGCGCGTGGCGATCGAAGGTCGCGCCAGCGGCTGCGCGGGCTCAGCGCTTCTTCGGGTGCAGCTCCGGCGGTACCCAGGCCGCGGGACGCTTGCCGAGGAACGCCGCCACGCCTTCCTTGCCCTCGGCCGATGCGCGCACGCGCGTGATGCGCTCCACCGTATCGGCGACGAGCCCGGGCTCGATGGCATGGCCCGCGACGCGGCGGATCAGCGCCTTGCATTCGCGTTGCGCCGCGGGACCCGCGATGAGCAACGGCGCGAGGATCTCGTTGACGCGATCGTCGAGCTGCGCCACGGGGACCAGGTCGTGCACAAGTCCGAGGCGATACGCCTCCGCGGCCTCGAAGCGCTCGGCCGTGAGGAAGTAGCGCCGCGCCTGGCGCGCGCCGATCGCCTCGATCACGTACGGCGAGATCGTGGCGGGAACAAGGCCGAGCTTCGATTCCGACAGCGCGAACGTGGCCTCGATCGCGGCGATCGCGATGTCGCAGCAGGCCACGAGCCCCACGCCGCCGCCGTAGGCTGCGCCATGCACGCGCGCGACGGTGGGCTTGGGACACTCGTCGACGGCGCGCAGCATCTGCGCCAGGCCCGCGGCATCGGCGCGATTCTGCGCCGTGTCGTAGCCCGCCATCTTCTTCATCCAGTTGAGGTCGGCGCCGGCGCAGAAGCTCGGTCCGTTGCCGGCGAGGATCACCACCCGCACCGTGTCGTCGGCGCCGAGCTCGGCGAAGACGGCGGTGATCTCGGCGATCACGACCTCGTTGAAGGCATTGTGGAGCTCGGGGCGTTGCAGCGTGACGATGCCGACGCCGTTGCGCCGCTCGACCGACAGCGTGGTGTAGGTCGGTGCGGGTCTGGATTTGCGCGTAGCCATGACGTTTCCTAGAAGCCGCCCTGGGCGAGCCAGCGGTCCATCTGCTCGAAGCGATCGGCGCCCCAGAACGGCTCGCCGTCGATCACGAAGAACGGCGAGCCGAACACGCCCGCGGCGATCGCCTGCTCGACCTCGGCCTTCAGCGCATCCTTGATCGCGGGATCGTCGACCGCGGCGCGCGCCGCCACGGCATCGAGGCCGTGCTCGCCGGCCACGGCGGCGGCGACGTCGGGCTGCGAGATGTCGCGGCCGTCCACGAAGTAGGCGCGATACAGCGCTTGCGCCACCCGCACGCCCGCGGCGGGATCCTGGCGCCTGGCCCACAGCGTGACGCGCGCGGGCGCCTGTGCCGGGATCGGAAATACCGGCGGCATGGCAAAGGGCAAGCCGTGGAAGCGCGCGCTGCGCGCGAAGTCGCGCTTCGAGTACGGTCCCTTCACCGGCACCTGCGTGAGGGGCTGCGCGCCGGTCTGCCTGAATACCACGCCGAGCAGCATCGGATGCCAGTCGACGGTGCGCCCGTGCTTGGCCGCGAGCGCCTCGATGCGCTCGGCGGCGAGGTAGCCGTAGGGCGAGGAGAAGTCGAAGTAGAAATCGATCGGGGTCGTTGCGGTCATGGGTTGCCGGTCATCCTCGGTTTGCCTTTACGGCCTTCACGCCACGAGCGCGCGGCCGATCACGAGCCGCTGGATCTCGCTCGTGCCCTCGTAGATCTGGCACACGCGCACGTCGCGGTAGATGCGCTCCACGGGGAAATCGTTCACGTAGCCGTAGCCGCCGTGCACCTGGATGGCTGCCGAGCATACCCGCTCGGCCATCTCGGAGGCGAAGAGCTTGGCCATCGACGCCTCCTTCAGGCACGGCTGCCCCGCATCGCGCAACGAGGCAGCATGCCACACGAGCTGCCGCGCCGCCTCGATGTCCACCGCCATGTCGGCGAGCTTGAAGTTGACGGCCTGGTGCTCCGCGATCGGCTTCCCGAAGCTCGTGCGCTCGCGCGCGTAGGCGAGCGCCGCCTCGAGCGCCGCGCGGGCCATGCCCACCGCCTGCGCGGCGATGCCGATGCGTCCCGCCTCGAGGTTGGCGAGCGCGATGCGGTAACCGCCGCCTTCGGCGCCCAGCAGGTTCGCCGCCGGCACCTCGCATTCCTCGAACACGATCTGCGCGGTATCGGAGGCGCGCTGGCCGAGCTTGTCTTCCACACGCGCGACGACGTAGCCCTTCGTCGCCGTATCGACGACGAAGGCCGAGATCCCCTTCTTGCCCGCGGCCTTGTCGGTGACGGCGAATACGATGGCGACGTCGGCATTCTTCCCGGTGGTGATGAACTGCTTCACGCCGCGCAGGACATAGCCGTTGCCCGTGCGAACGGCGGTGGTGGCGAGCGCCCCCGCGTCGGAGCCCACCTGCGGCTCGGTGAGGCAGAAGCAGCCGAGCTTCTCGCCGCGGGCGAGCGGCACGAGCCAGCGCTGCTTCTGCGCATCGGTGCCGAAGGCGGCGAGTGGGCCGCACACGACGGAGTTCTGCACGCTCACGATGGTGGACGTGGCGCCGTCGCCGGCGGCGATCTCCTCGAGCGTCAGCGCCAGGCAGAGGTAGTCCATCGCCGCCCCGCCCCACTCGTCGGCCACGACCATGCCGAGGGCGCCGAGACTGCCGAGCTCGCGCAGCTCCTCGCGGGGAAAGTGCGATTCGCGATCCCAATGCGCCGCATGCGGTGCGAGGCGCTCCTGTGCGAACGCGCGCATGGTGTCGCGCACGAGGTCCTGCTCGGGGGTCAGCAGCATGGCGTCACTCCACGGCGGCGGGAACGATGCGCGACGGCACGGCGCGCTCGGGACGGTTCAGGAGCAGCACGCCGGCGATCACGAGAGCAGCGCCCACGATCGTCGATGCCTCCAGCGGCTCGCCCAGCAGCAGCACGCCCAGCGTGATGGCAAAGACCGGCACGAGATTGATGAACACGGCCGTGCGCGCCGGACCGATCGCGCGCACGCCGTCGTAGAACCACACGAAGCACAGCGCCGTGCCGCACACACCCGTGAAGGCGATGGCGGCCCATGCCTGCCACGAGGCCGCGGGCGGCGCGATGCTGCCGGTGGCGGCAAACGCCACGACCGCGAGCATCGCGGTGCCCGCCATCGCCGCATACGTGGTGACCGCGAGCGCCGAGCGCCCCGGCAGGAGGCGGCGCGCCGCGACCGTGTAGATCGCCCACGACACCGGGCAGCCGAAGAGGATGATCTCGCCCCAGCCGATCCCGCCGGAGAACAGATGCAGAGGATCGCCGCGCCCCAGCACGACCACCACGCCCAGGAGCGCAACGGCCACGCCCAGCACCTTGTTGCGCGTGAGGTGCTCGCGGAACACCAGCGCCGCGGCGAGCAGCGTGAAGGCGGGGCTCAAGGCCTGGATGAGCGCGCCGCGCGAGGCGTGCGTGCGGGCGAGGCCGTACATGAAGAAGAGATTGAATGCGAGCACGCCGGTGACGGCCAGGAGCGCGATCCCGCGCCACTCCTTGCCGGACAACCGCGGCAGGCCTCCGTCGATCGCATGCACCGCGACGAGCAGCGCGATCGTCGCGACCACGAAGCGCCACAGCGCCGCGGCGGCCGGCGCCATCTCGGCGGTCGCCACGCGGCCGCCGATGAACGCGCCTCCCCAGAAGAGCGCCATCAGCACGAGCTTGCCGTAGACGCGCGTGGGGGAAGGAGACCCGTTCACGGTATCTGGATGGCCATCGCCGTGGCCTCGCCGCCGCCGATGCACAGCGACGCCACGCCCCGCTTGCCGCCCTGCTTCCGCAACGCGCCGAGCAACGTGACCAGGATGCGCGCCCCCGATGCCCCGATCGGATGGCCGAGCGCGCAGGCACCGCCGTGCACGTTGACCTTGGCGTGCGGCAGGCCATGCTCCTTCATCGCCGCCATCGTGACCACGGCGAAGGCCTCGTTGATCTCGAACAGATCGACGTCCTTCGACTGCCAGCCCGTCTTGCGATAGAGCTTCTCGATGGCACCCACGGGGGCCGTGGAGAACCACGCCGGCTCCTGCGCGTGCGTGGTGTGACCCACGATCACCGCGAGGGGCTCGAGGCCGCGCTTCTCCGCGAGCGAGCGGCGCATGAGCACGAGCGCTGCGGCGCCGTCGGAGATCGAGCTCGAGTTGGCGGCGGTGACCGTACCGTCCTTGCGGAAGGCGGGCTTGAGCGTCGGGATCTTCTCCGGGCTGGCTTTCGCCGGCTGCTCGTCCTTGTCGAAGATCGTCTCGCCCTTACGCGTGGTGACCGTGACCGGCGCGATCTCCCAGGCGAAGGTGCCGTCCTCGTTGGCCTTCAGCGCGCGGGCAAGCGATGCGACGGCGAAGTCGTCCTGTGCCTCGCGCGTGAATTCGTACTTTCCGGCGCAGTCCTCGGCGAAGCTGCCCATGAGGCGGCCCTTCTCGTAGGCGTCCTCGAGGCCGTCGTAGAACATGTGGTCCTGCGCCTGCTGGTGTCCCATGCGATAGCCGCCGCGCGCCTTGGGCAGGAGGTAGGGCGCATTGCTCATGCTCTCCATGCCACCGGCCACGATCACGTCGGCGGAGCCCGCGAGGAGCGCGTCGTGCGCGAGCATGGCGGCCTCCATCGCGGAGCCGCACATCTTGTTGACCGTCGTGCAGCCCACCGACTTCGGCAGGCCGGCCTTCAACGCCGCCTGGCGCGCGGGCGCCTGGCCCTGTCCCGCGGGCAGCACGCAGCCCATGATGACCTTGTCCACATCTTCGGGCTTCAAGCCCGCGCGCTCGACCGCGGCCTTGATAGCGACGGCGCCGAGATCGCTCGCGGCGAGCGTTGCGAAGTCGCCCTGGAAGCCGCCCATGGGAGTGCGCGCGGCACCCACGATGACGACGGGATCGTTGTCCATGT
>CAZUGY010000013.1:0-46843 GCA_964620265.1 uncultured Alcaligenaceae bacterium | reverse complement strand
GCATGGAAGCGATCTACGAGTTCGAGGTCAAGGACATGCCGGTGACGGTGGCCGTGGATGCGCAGGGGACATCGGTGCATCACACCGCGCCGCGCGAGTGGCAGGCGCGCATCGGCAAGATCCCCGTCGCGGCCGCCTGACGGCCTGCGACGGCGTTCGGCGCATGACGGCACGCGCCCCGTGCGCCCGCTCGCGCGCGGCGCCGGCGCGCCCACGACGACAGTACCCGCCGCCATGGCACGGACCGTGCTTTGGTGCCTGATCGCTGTTGAATTCCACTCCCCTGCCTGTGCCCGTCGCCCTCCACCTCCGTCACCTCGCGGCACTCGCCGCGGGCATCGCGCTCGCGCTGCCGGCGCTCGGTGCGGAGCCACTGGACGAGCGCGCGCTGCTCGGCGAGGTGCCGAGCGTGTTCGCCGCCTCGAAGTACGACCAGCCGCTCGCCGAGGCGCCGGCCGACGTCACGGTCATCACGCGCGCGGAGATCCAGCGCTACGGCTGGCGCACGCTCGCCGACGTGCTGCGTGGCGTGCGCAGCTTTCTCGTCACCAACGACCACAACTATTCCTACGCCGGCGTGCGCGGCTTTGCGCGCACCGGCGACTACAACGCGCGCATCCTGCTGCTCGTCGACGGTCATCGCACCAACGACACGATCTACGACCAGGCGATGCTCGGCACCGAAGGGCCGGTGGACCTGGACCTCGTCGAGCGCATCGAGATCGTGCGCGGCGCGGGCTCGTCGCTGTACGGCAGCAACGCGTTCTTCGGCGTGATCGACCTCATCACGCGCCGCGGCCGCGACGTGGGCGGCGTGGAAGTGTCGGGCCTCGCGGGCACGCAGGCGTCGTATGCCGGGCGCCTCACCGCGGGCGATCGCCTGGCCGGCGGTGCCGAATACCTGGCCTCGCTCACCGCCGGCCGCTCCGACGGCATGCACGGCTTCGAGATCCCGCTCGTGCGGCGCAGCGGCGCGCAGGCAGACACCGAGGATGCCGACCAGTGGGTCCAGGCCCTGGGCCAGGTGCGCCTCGACGACTTCACGCTCACCGGCGTGTTCAGCCGGCGCAACAAGCAGATTCCCACGGCGCCGTTCAACTCGCTCTACGGGACCACCGGCAACGAGACCACCGACACCCGCTCGTGGATCGAGGGCAAGTATCACGGCGCGGTGGGCAGCGGCAACATGCGCGCGCGCGCGGCGCTCGACGACTACCGCTACGAGGGTGACCTCGTCCATGAGGTCTACCCGCGCATCGTGAACCAGGATCGCTCGCGCGCGACCTGGTGGTCGGGCGAGGTCACGTATACGCAGGCGCTGCGCCACGACCTGACGCTCGTGGCCGGCGCGGAGGCGCAGTCCGACATCAGCAACCGCCAGGAGAGCGGCGACCGCACGTTCGAAGGCGGCGTCGACTCCTCGTACACGCGCTTCTTCCTCGGCACCGACACCACGCGCTACTGGGCCGTGTTCGCCCAGGCCGAGTGGCAGATCGCGGAGCAGTGGGATGCGACGCTCGGCCTGCGCCACGATCACTACAGCACGTTCGGCGGTGTGACCGATCCGCGCCTGGCGCTCATCTACCGGCCCGCCGACACGCTCACCCTGAAGGCGCTCTACGGGCAGGCGTTCCGCGCGCCCAACGATTACGAGCTCTACTACAACGACGGCGGCATCTCGCAGCAGGCCAACCCGCGGCTGTCGCCGGAGCGCATCCGCACCTCCGAGCTCCTCGCCGAGTGGCGCTTCGCGCCGCAGTGGCGCGGCGTGGGCGCGTTCTACTTCAACCGCATCACCGATCTCATCACGACCGTCGACGATCCCGCGACGGGACTGCTCGTGAACGTGAACTCCGACTCGCAGATCGGGCGTGGGCTCGAGGGCGAGATCGAGGGCAGGACGCCGTTCGGCCTCGAGGTCTTCGCTGCGGTCACCACGCAGCTGGGCGAGGTGGCGGTCGCCACGCCGCGCACGCAGGTGAAGGCGCGGCTCGCGCAGGCGCTCTTCGACGATCGCGCGAGCATCGCCGTCGAGACGATCTTCCAGACCAGCCGGCGCACCCTTCTCGACACCACGATCCCCCGGCAGACGCTCACCAACCTCGTCGCGACGATGGCCAACCTGTGGGGCGGCCTGCGCGTCACCGCCGCCGTGACGAACCTGTTCGACGAGACCCTCGCGGATCCGGGCGGACCCGAGCACGCACCGGACCGCATTCCGCAGCCTGGACGCGGCTTCTGGCTCAAGCTGGAGTACGCATTCCGGTGAAGGCATCCGGCGACCTGCGGCGGTGGCTCACGACGCTTTGCGTCGCGGGGGCGGTGGCGTCCGCACCCGTCGCGGCGCAGAAGATCGTGGCGATCACCTCCGCCGACACCACGCCGTATGCGCTCGCCGCGAACGGGCTCGCGCGTCTCAACGTGAGCGTGGAGCGCTTCCAGCTCGCCTCCGATGCCGAGCGCACGATCATGGCCGCGATCTCGCGCGGCGGACGCGACACCGCCGTGGTGGCCTTCGGCGCCGCGGCTGCGACGATGGTGGGCAATGCGAAGCTCGCGGCGCCCGGCATGCCCATCGTGAACTGCATGATCCTGGGTGGCGCGCCCGCCAACGCCGGATCGGTCAACGTGCCCCTCGAGATCCCCGTGGACACGCAGGCCGCATGGCTCCAGCGCCTCCTGCCGAAGGCCCGGACCGTGGGCATCCTCTACGATCCCGCGCAGAACGAGGCCCGCGCGGCCGATAGTGCCGCGGCGCTGAAGCGCGCGGGGCTCGACGTGCTGTCCGAGGCCGTGCCCAATCCCCCGGCGCTGCCCGTGGCCCTGCAGCGGCTGCAGAACCACGTGGATGTGGTGCAGGCGCTCGCCGACACCACCGTGTACGCGCCGGAGCATGCGCGCGCGCTGCTCCTCTTCTCGTTCCGCCAGCAGATCCCCCTCGTGGGGCCCACCGAGTCGTGGGTGAAGGCCGGCGCGCTGTTCGCGCTCGACTGGGACTACGCGGACCTCGGCCGCTACTGCGGTGCGCTCGCGCTGCGCCAGCTCGCCGGGGGCAAGTCCGCACCGCCGGCGCCGCCACGCACGCGCGTGGTGGCCAATGGCCGCTCGGCCGAGCAGTTGCGCATCCAGTGGGATGCGCAAACGCGCCAGCTCATCGACAAGGTGTACTGACGCCATGAGCCGCATCCGCAAGGCATGGCGCAAGCACCTGTCCCCCCTGGCGGGCGACACGGCGTCGATGCTCGACCTGCCGCCGGTGAGGATGGGGCTGCTCGCGAAGCTCAACCTCCTCACCATCGGCCTCATCTTCGTCACGGCGGTGGCGACCACGCTCTTCTACGCGCAGCAGCGGTGGCGCGCCGACGAGCAGCAGCTCACGCGCCAGGGCACGGCACTCGTGGGCGTGATGACCGAGCTCGCGGAATATGCGCTCTACACCTCCGACCGCGCGTCGCTCGAGCAGCTCCTCGACGGCATCGGCAGCGATCCGGCCGTCGCATTCGTGACGGTCCTCGATCGCAGCATGAAGCCGCTGGTACTCCGCCGCTATGCGCCGGCGCTCGCCGAGACCGGACTGCCGTCCCTGCCGCCGGATCTCGTCCTCCCCGAGCGCGGCGAGATCATCTCGCTCGGGCATGCAATGCCGAACGGCAAGCTGCTCGAGATCCTGGCGCCCGTGTCGAGTCCGGGCGGCACACGCAGGATCCCCGAAGGCCTCGCCCCCGCGGCACGGCCGGCGGCCAACGTCGTCGGCTACATCCGCCTCGGCCTGTCGCTCGAGCAGCAACGCAAGCAGTTCCGTGAGCAGATGTTGGGGGCGATCGGCGTCGTCGGGCTCCTCGTGGTGCTCGCCGTGATCGCCACGCTGCTGATCACGCGCCGCCTCGTGGCGCCGATGCGCCGCCTCATGCGCGCGGCGCGCGCCGTGGGCTCCGGCCGCCTCGACGTGTACGTGCCGGCCGGATCGTCCGACGAGCTCGGATTGCTCACGCATACCTTCAACCACATGACGCAGAAGCTCGCGGAGTCGCAGTCGCAGGTGGCGAGCTACCAGCGCACGCTCGAGGACAAGGTCGCGCAGCGCACGCGCGAGCTCGAGATCGCCACCGCGCAGGCCTACAAGCTCGCGCAGCACGACATCCTCACCGGACTCCCGAACCGGTCGCTGCTCAACCAGCGCCTGAAGCAGATCCTCGCCCAGGCACAGCGCGACGGCACGCAGGTGGCCTGCCTCTTCCTCGACTTCGACCACTTCAAGCGCATCAACGACACGCTCGGGCACGATGCGGGCGACCAGCTGCTGCAGGCCATCGCCCAGCGGCTGACGAGCGCGGTGCGCGAATCGGACACCGTCGCGCGGCTCGGCGGCGACGAATTCGTCGTGGTGCTGCCCGGCATCGACGCCGGCAATGGCAGCTTCGAGATCATGGCGGTGCTGAACCGCGTCCGCGACGCGTTCGACGCGCCGTTCCGCCTCGCCGACCAGACGCCCACGCTCACCTGCTCGATCGGGGTGGCGCTCTATCCGCTCGATGCGCAGGATGGTGTCTCCCTCATCAAGCAGGCCGACACCGCGATGTATGCCGCCAAGGACGCCGGCCGCAACGCCTACCGCTTCTTCACCGCGGACATGAATGCGAAGGTGCAGCTGCGCCTGCAGCTCGAGACGGACATGCGCCGCGGCCTCATGGACGACGAGTTCTTCCTCGTGTACCAGCCGCAGGTCGACATGCAGACCGGCCGCGCGTGCGGCGTGGAAGCGCTCCTGCGCTGGCGCGATCCGGAGCGCGGCGTGATCGCGCCCAACGACTTCATCCCGATCGCCGAGGAATCCGGGATGATCCAGGCGCTCGGCGCGCGCGTGCTGCGCGATGCGTGCCGGCAGGTGATGCAGTGGCACCGCCTGCACATGCCGCTGCGGCTGGCGGTCAACCTCTCCGTGCAGCAGCTCCAGCACGAGAGCTGGCTGTCCGTGGTGGAGGACGCGCTGCGCAGCTCCGGCCTCGCCGCGCGCCACCTGGATCTCGAGATCACCGAGAGCGTGATCATCACGCATCCGGAAAAGGCCGTGGCCACGCTCATGAAGCTGAAGCAGATGGGCGTGTCGATCACGGTCGACGACTTCGGCACCGGTTACTCGAGCCTGTCGTATCTCGCGCGGCTGCCGATCCAGGGGGTGAAGATCGACCAGCGCTTCGTGCATGGCCTCGACCGCAATCGCAACGACGAGGCGATCACGCAGGCGATCATCGCGCTGTCGCACTCGCTCGGACTTCGCTGCATCGCCGAAGGTGTGGAGACCGCGGCGCAATTCAACTTCCTGCGCGGCCACGGCTGCGAGGAGGCGCAGGGTTTCCTGATCGCCAAGCCGTTGCCCGAGGACGAGCTGCGCGCGTGGTGGCGGGCGCAGGAGATGCTGCACCAGCGCGGGAACCAGGGAGACCTGTGGCGGCAGTGAGCGGTTCCTAGATGCGCCTTCCGGTACCGCTCCAGTAGGGCTCGCGCAGGATCACCGCGGCGAGCGGCGTCTCGCCCCAGCGCTCGTGCGGGACGCCGAACACGGCCACGTCGCGGATCGCCGGGTGCCGCGCCGCGATCTCCTCGATGTCGCGCGGATACACCTTCATGCCGCCCGAGTCGATCATGTCCTTCTTGCGATCGACGAGGTGGAGAAAGCCGTCGGCGTCCACGTAACCCAGGTCGCCGGTGAAGAGCCCGCCGTCGCGCACCGCCTGCGTCGTGAGGTCCGGCCGCTTGTAATAGCCCTGCGTGAGGATGGGGCCGCGGCCCGCGATCTCGCCGATCTCGCCGGAGGGGAGGTCGCGTCCCTGCGCATCGACGATGCGCATCTCGAAGTGCTGCGGCGGACGACCCACCGAGCCCGGCTTGCGGACGGCGTCGTCGCAGTCGAGGATCGTGACGAAGCCCTCGGTCAATCCGTAGAGCTCGTAGAAGCGGCCGGGAAGATCGGCGTTCAGCCGGTCCTTGTGCTCCTGCAGGAGCGGCGCGCCCAGCGAGAGGATGCACTCGAGCGAGGCGAGGCGCCCGGGCCGGTAGCCGCTCGCGCCGAGGATCGCGATGATCTGCGTGGGCACGAGCATCACGTGCGTGATGCGCTCGCGCTCGATCGTCTCGATGGTGGCCTCGGCGTCGTACTGCGGCAGCAGGACATACGTACCGCCCAGGTGGAACGTCGGCATCAGCGTCACGTAGGCGCCATTGCGCCACCCGCGCTGCGAATCGCGCCCACGTCAGGCGCCGGTCCTGGAACACCACAGCCAGAGCGTCGGGACGGTAGCGCGCATGGTGCGTGATGACGTGGTTGAGCCCGAGCATGGTGCGATGGCGCGCGGAGACGATGCTGCCGGTCGCGCTAGAGCCAGCGCCGCACGCGCGCGGCGTAGGCGTCGAACTCG
Source organism: uncultured Alcaligenaceae bacterium (assembly GCA_964620265.1). Lineage (GTDB taxonomy): Bacteria > Pseudomonadota > Gammaproteobacteria > Burkholderiales > Casimicrobiaceae > VBCG01. The sequence continues at coordinate 40,427 of CAZUGY010000013.1, read as the reverse complement.
GGGAAGCGGCCGCGGAGGATCCGCTCTTCCGGCACGATCTGGAAGCGCGTGATGTAGGCCACGAAGGCGACGGGCCCCAGGAATGCCCATCCACCGGCCAGGTGGATCGCCCATGCAAGCAGGAGCAACGCCATGCCCACGTACATCGGGTTACGCGTGATGCGGTACACCCCATCGGTGACGAGCGCCGACGAGCGCTCGGGCCGCAATGGATTGACCGTCGTGCGCAGGCGCCAGAACGCGCGCAGGCCCAGAAGATCGAAGCACGCGCCAGCGAAGGCCAGGGCAAGCGCCAGCGGCGTGCGAGCCGCGGCCGGCAGGTCGAGCGCCGGCGGCCATCCCGCGATCGCCCACATCAGCGCGGCGATCGCGAGCCCCACGACCGGCGGAGGGATCCTGAGCTCGAGCATCGGTGTCGGCGTGAGCATCGGTGTTCCGGTCGTGGCAGGCGTGGAGAAGAGCATGGCGCGACGGCCACTCGCTACAGGTGGCTCTGGAACTCCGGAGCGCTTTGCCACCTGTCGTGCAGTCCATCGACGCAGGTGATCGGCAGGCGGGACAGCTCCTCTTCGGAGATCCCGGTCAGGCAGCCGAGGTTCACGCCGTACATCCTGCCGATCGGCGTTTCCGTGCCGATGCCAAAGGGCCGTACCCCGCAGTGGCGGCAGAAGTAATGCTCGTTCTTCGTGGTGTTGAAGACGTAGCGCGTGAGATCCGCCTCACCGGCGAGCAGTCGAAGGTCGCCATCCCGCGCCACCGCGGGCCAGAAGCGGGTGCGCCTGCAGATCGAGCAATTGCAGCGATAGGTGCTCTGCTCGAGATCGAGCTCGGCCTCGAACTGCACCGCGCCACAGTGGCAGCTGCCCCGGTATGTCTTGCGCATGATCGATCTCCGCCGATGATGCTTCCTGAAGCTGCCTGTCGGAGGCGCGCCCGGCTGACGTAGGTTTGTCAGCGCATTGTCACCGACGACACGTCGAGGCGGCAACTGCGATTACCCCTCATTGGAGCGCCCGTTGCAATGCCTCCCGGTACTCCTTGCGCCGTCCGAGGTCGTTGTGCCCCACGCCCGGCAGGACCGTCACCGCTGCGATGCCCTTCGCGAAGCGCGCGGCGAGGCGGTCGCTGCTGGCGCGCGGGATCTCCTCGTCGTTCTCCGCGATGACGATCGTCGTGGGAATGCGGATGCCGGGCGCGTGCCTGCCCGAGTCGTAGCGATCGCGAAGGATGAGCGATACCGGAAGCCACGGATACAGGCCCGCGGCGAGCTCCGTCGCGCTGTCGAAAGGGGTGACGAGCACGAGGCGCGCCGCGGGCACCTCGCTCGCGAGCCGTGTCGCCACGCCCGAGCCGAGGCTGCGCCCGACGATGGCGACGTCCGGATGCCGCGCGTGCACCGCACGGAACAGCGCGAGCGCATCGCCATGATTGGCTTCCTCGGAGGGATCGCCCGTGCTGCCCCCGTAACCCCGGTAGTGCAGCAGGTACAGCGCGTGATCGGGGAACGCCTCGGCGAATCCTTCCAGGTTGAAGGAGACGTCCTCCGCATTGCCACCGAAGTAGATCATGGCCTTCGGACCCGGATGCGGCCGCACCGTGACCACGACCTCGGCGCCATCGACGGGCAGCTTCATCGTCGACTCCGGCGCGGATACGCTGCGTGGCTGCGGGTGGTAGATGAGCGAGCGCTGGAAGACGAACATCGCGACACACACGGCCACGTAGGCAATGGCGATCACGCCGAGGCCGATCCACAGTGCCTTCACAGCCCGGCTCCCTCCACGAGGCAGGCGTCAGGGAAACGACGAGCGCGTGAGCCGCCGCGAGTTGGCGAGCGCCTTGCGATGGACGGGGGCGAGTCCGGCGACCGCGATGCGCAACAGGTGATCGGGACGCCACTGCGGCAATGAACCTACGCGCGGCCATGCCCGCGGACCGGGCCAGATGAAGGGCTTCGCAAGGGCGAGCCACATCTGCTGCTGGATGCGCGCGGCCTCCAGCGACATCGCCATCCACGACTGGAAGAACGCCACCTGCTTTTCCTGCACCATGCCGGCGAACTCGCGCCGGTCGCGCACGGACCAGGACGGGCCGCCGAGCGCCATGCGGGAAAGGCGGTGCGTTGCCACGAGTGGAGCCGCGAGCGAGAGCTCGCCCAGCATGCGCGTGGTCTTGCGGGTTCGGGCGAGCTTGCGACGGGACATGGCGTGGATCCGTTTCGTTTCCGGGGATCCACTATAGCGCCTTCGGACCCGCGCCCTCTTTCCGACGGGCTCCGATAACGTCGCGTCGATGAGCGGCCGATGGTACCGGATGACGTAGCGCCATCGTGCAAGTCAGGCTTGCTATCGGTCACGCTTGCGCATCACAGCGAAGTAGCCAGCTCCGTCCGATTCGACGAGAGACTCGAGCTCCCATCCCGACGGCGCAAGCAAATCGCGCATCTCGATCGCAGATACGAAGAGGTAGTCGAACCACGCACCCGCGAGACGGCCATGGCGCACGCGGATCCGCACTTGGCCTGGCATGCGGCCACGATTGCGGTTGCGTTCGTGATACTCGAGATGGTCGATGCTCTCCGTGCGATACGGATCGCGTGTGTTGGCGAGGATGCGTGCGTCGGGTGACGTGACGAGATGGAGGTTCTCGAGGTGCCTTTGCGCACGTTCGGCGCTTTCGAGAAGCCCGAAGTTGGCGCCGAGCATGAGCACCGTGTCGAACGTGCGCGGCGCGAACCGGTCGATCTCGGCAAGCGGCCTCACCCATGCATCGCGCAGCCCTCGCCGGCGACACACCTCGATCGCGCCCGGCGAGGCATCGATACCGGTCACCTCGAGTCCCTTCGCCTGCAGGTACAGGGCATGACGCCCGGCACCGCAGCCTACGTCCAGAATCCGGCCACGTGCCAGGTCGACGACCTTTCGCTCGTCAGGCGACCACTCCTCGTAAGAGAAGAAATAGGGACCCGCCATGCTGCCGATGTCGAGATACCCGTCGTCGCGCTCGATGAACTCGGCGCGGGTTTCCCGGCCGTCGAGGCGCGCGAGCAGGTATTCGCCGAAAGCGTCATCTTCGCGTTGCAGATCAAGACTGCTCACGGGACCCCTCGAGATCTTCTTTCCGGTCGACATCGCCCAGGGCGCCCGGATCGTCCACTTCGATCAGCAGCATGCCATCCTGATGATCCCGGAGTACGGTACGCGCTCCCTCGTCACCGCGCAGCGCCAGGAGCGCGGGCCCGAACTGCGCGGCAAATCCCACCGGATGGCCGCGACGCCCGCGCAGCACGGGTGCCACGAGCTGCGCACCGCGCTGCAATGCCTCGACCACCGCAGCGATCGTGGTGGGGGCACACCAGGGCATGTCCGCGAGCGCCACGATCCAGGCATCGGCATCGCGCGCCGCGGCAATGCCGCAGGCAAGGCTTGCTCCCATCCCCTCGTGTGCCTGCGCGCACCCGACGACCCTCACGCGCGCGTCGCGCAGCACCTGCGTGAGCGCAGTGTCGCCAGTGCGCACCACCGCCACGACCTCCGGAACCGCCGCGGCGAGATGCAATGCGCTTGCGACACCGATCGGCGTGCCCGCCACCACACCATGCGAGTCACGCGGCAACGGCGCCAGGAGCTTCGCACCGCCGAAGCGCGACCCGCTACCGGCGGCGAGAAGGACTGCGACGATGCGCATCGCCATCAGCCAGGAGGCATCACTGGAGCACGTGCGGCACGCGAATCATCGGAGCCGCGCGGCGACGGCATCACTCCGGCAGCAGACGGAACTTGCCGTCCTTGACCGTCACCAGCACGCGGGCGCGCTCGTCCATGCCGTTGTGATTGGCCGGCGACATGTTGAAGACCCCCTGCGTGCCCACGACGTCGCGCTCCTTCTCGAGCGCGTCGCGCAGCGCCACGCGGAAAGCTTCGGTGCCCGGCTTGCCGGCCTTGAGCGCGACGGGAATCGCGCGCTGCAGGAGGATGCCGCCGTCCCAGGTGTTGGCTCCGAAGGTGGCAGGCTTGTGGCCGAACTTCTGCTCGTAGGCTGCGATGTATTGCTGCGCAACCTTCTTCGTGGGATTGGCATCGGGGATCTCGTCGATCACGAGCATGGGGCCGGCGGCGAGCACCGTGCCCTCGACCTTCTCCTTGCCGAGCTTGATGTAGTCGTCGGTGGCCACCGCATGCGTCTGGTAGACGCGGCCCTTGTAGCCCTGGTCGAACAACGTGGCCTGCGGCAGCACCGCCGGGCCGCCCACGGCGGCGATGAGCACTGCGTCCGGCTTGGCCGCGATGAGCTTCAGCGACTGGCCCGTCACGCTCTGGTCGGTGCGCGCATAGCGCTCGTTGGCGATGATCCTGATGCCGGCCTTCTCGGCCAGCGCACCGAACACCTTGTGCCAGTTCTCGCCATACGGATCGTTGAAGCCGATGAAGCCCACCGTCTTCACGCCGTGCTTCGTCATGTGCTTGATGAGCGCCGCGGCGATGAGGTCGTCGTTCTGGGTGGTCTTGAAGACCCAGCGCTTCTTCGCATCGAGCGGCTCCACCACGGCGGAGGTGCCCACGGTGGCCATCACCGGCACCTTGGCCTCCGCGATGATGTCGAGGATCGCGAATGCATTGGGCGTGGTCGACGGCCCGATCATCGCGTCGATGTTGTTTTCCTGGATGAGCTTCTTGATGTTCTGCACGGCGCGCGTGGTGTCGCCGCCGTCGTCGAGCTGGATGTACTCGACGGTGGCATCGCCGATCTTGCGCGGCAGGAGGTCGCCCGTGTTCTTCTGCGGAATGCCGATGGCGGTGGTAGGACCGGTGGCGGAGACCATGAGGCCGATCTTGACCTGGGCCGTGGCGACCGCCGCGACGGCGGACAGGGAAAGCGCGAGACAGAGGCGAGCGAACACGGAAAGCTCCTGGCGTTGACGGAAGGAGGCGCGCGCCGGAGGAGCGCTGCACTTCGTTCAGACGGACTGGCCGGCCACGAAGCCCGAGGACCATGCCCACTGAAAATTGTACCCGCCCAGCCAGCCGGTGACGTCGACGGCCTCGCCCACGAAGTGGAGCGTGGGCAATGTCTTCGCGCCCATCGTGCCCGGCGACAACCCTGCGGTGTCCACGCCGCCCAGCGTGACCTCGGCCTTGTTGTAGCCGAGCGTTCCGGAGGGCAGCACGCGCCACGCCTTCAACGCGCGCGCGGCAACCGCGAGCCTTGCGGCGCCGAGCTCGCGCAATGGATGCGCGAGATCGTGGATGGCGCACCACTGCTGCGCCAGCCGTCGCGGCAGCCGTTCCGCCAGCAGGTTGTCGAGGCGCACGCTGCCTCCCGCGCGCGACGCGAGCCAGCCCTGCACGTCGAAGCCGGGAAGGAGATCGACCACGAGCGGGAGCTTGCCGTCCCAGTACGACGATATCTGCAGCACCGCCGGGCCCGACAGTCCGCGGTGCGTGAAGAGCAGGCTCTCGCGGAAGCGGCCGTTGCCGCACGCGATCTCCACGTCCACCGACACGCCGGAGAGCGCGCCGAACTGCGCCAGCATCTCCGGCGGCAGCGCGAGCGGCACCAGCGCAGGGCGCGGCGGCACCCTCGCGAGGCCGAACTGCTCCGCGAGGCGATACGCGAACGGCGTGGCGCCGATCTTCGGCACGGTGAGGCCGCCGGTGGCGACCACGACGGAGGCCGCCGCAAGGCTTCCCTGCGACGTCGCGATCACGAAGCGGCTCCCGTCGTGCCGCACGTCCTGCACGACGCACGGCACGCGCCACGCCACGCGCCCGCGCTCGCACTCGGCCTTCAGCATCGCGATGACGTCGGTGGCGGAACGATCGCAGAAGAGCTGGCCGAGCGTCTTCTCGTGGTACGCAATGCGGTACCGCTCGACCATCGCCACGAAGTCCGCCGCCGTGTAGCGCGCGAGTGCGTCCCGGCAGAAGGCTGGATCGCGAGACAGATATTGCGCCGGCGACGCATTGACGTTGGTGAAGTTGCAGCGCCCGCCGCCCGAGATGCGGATCTTCTCGCCGATCGTCGCCACGTGATCGATGAGCGTCACGCGTCGCCCGCGCTGGCCCGCCTGCGCGGCGCACATCATGCCGGCCGCGCCGGCGCCGATCACGACGACGTCGCACTCGCTCATGCGGCTTTGCTCCGTGCTCACGCGTGCCGGCCGTGGCGGCGGGCCGGGAAGACACGGGGAGGACTCAAGAGGGACGCGGCAGCGTGTTCTTGTACACCTTGCCATCCTTCATGATCACCACGAAGTGCTTCGCGGGATCCGCCACGAGCTGGATGTCCGCCAGCGGATTGCCATCGACGAGGAGCAGATCCGCGAGCGCGCCCTCCTCCACCACGCCGAGCTTGCCGGCGTAGGGACTGCGCTTGCCCGAGAGCGCGAGGAGCTCGGCATTGGTACTGGTGGCCATCACCAGCGCCTCGCCCGGCGTGTACCAGCGCGTGAGCCGCGCCAGGAGCGCGCCCTGCCGTTGCGCGAGGGCGTGCGAGAACAGGATGTCGGTGCCGAATGCCGTCTTGAGCTTGTATTTCCTGGCGAGGGCATAGGCCGTCTCGGTGGCGGCCAGCACCTCCTTGGCCTTGGCGGCCTCGTCGGAGCCGGCCGGGAACGTGTTGGCGATCTCCTCGGGGAACGGCTGGATCGACAGCCACACGCCTTTGTCCGCGATCAGCTTTGCCGTGGCCTCGTCCATCAGGTGGCCGTGCTCGATGCACAGGACACCCGCCGCGATCGAGCGCCGGATCGACTCCGGCGTATACGCGTGCACCGTGACGTAGGTGCCCCAGTTCTGCGCGGCCTCCACGGCCGCGCGCAGCTCCGGCTCGGTGAACGTCACCGCATCGAGCGGGCTGTGTGGCGAGGCGACACCGCCGCCCGCCGTGAGCTTGATCTGCGAGGCGCCCAGCATGAGCTGCTCGCGCACGCGCACGCGAACCTCGTCGGGGCTGTCGGCCACCATGCTCGCGCCGAGCGCCTCCATGCGCGACGGCGCGCCGCCGACCGCGCGCGGCAGCTCGAACTCCGAGCGGAAGTCGCCGTGGCCGCTCGTGACCGTGATGATCGCCCCGGCGGGAAAGATGCGCGGTCCCGCGACGAGGCCGTCGTCGATCGCGCGCTTCAGGGAGAAGACGGGGCCACCCAGGTCGCGCACGGTGGTGAAGCCGCGCATGAGCGTGTCGGTGGCCTCCGCGGCGGCCACGAGCGTGGTGTAGCCCAGGTCCCAGTTGAGCGCCTGCGCGGGCGTGGGACGCACGAGCGTGGCATGCCAGTGCGCGTCGATGAGCCCGGGCATCAGCGTGCGGCCGCCGCCGTCGATCACGGTGGCCCCGGCCGGCCGGTCGGTGGCGATGGGGGCGGCCGAGATGCGCTCGATGGTGTTGCCGCGCACGAGGACGTTCGACGGCGCGGAGAGCTGCGCGCTCTTGCCGTCGAAGATGCGCACGTTCTGGAAGAGCGTGAGCGCGGGGGCCGCCGGTGCGGGCCGTTGCGCGTGGGCGCCGACGCACAGTGCGCCGAGAAGGAAAGCGAGGCAGGTCCGGAGCATGGTGGCAGCCATGCTAACCCGGCCACGGGAGCCGCGCGCGCTTGCGAGTGTCGAGTCGCACCTCGATTTCGCACACGGCGTGCCGTCAGTCCCCGAAGAACTCCTTCACCTTGTCGAACCAGCCCTTGGCCTTGGGGCTGTGCTTGTCGGGGTTCTCCTGGCTGATCGCCTCGAATTCGCGCAGCAATTCCTTCTGCCGCGAGGTGAGCTTGACGGGTGTTTCGAGGACCACGTGGCAGTAGAGGTCGCCGGCTGCCGAGCCGCGCACGGGACGGATGCCCTTGTTGCGCAGGCGGAACGTCTGGCCGGATTGCGTCTCCGGTGGCACGGTGATGGTGGCATGGCCGTCGAGCGTCGGGATCTCGAGCTCGCCGCCCAACGCCGCCGTGGTGAAGCTGATCGGCATCTCGCAGTGGAGATCGGCGCCATCGCGCTGGAACACGGCGTGCTGCTTCAGGTTCACCACGACGTAGAGGTCGCCGGGCGGGCCGCCATTGAGGCCCGCCTCGCCTTCGCCGGTGAGACGGATGCGATCGTCCTGGTCGACACCGGCGGGAATCTTGACCGACAGCGTCTTCGACTTCTTGATGCGCCCCTGGCCGTGGCACGCTGCGCACGGATCCGCCACCACCTTGCCCTTGCCGTGACAGGTGGGGCACGTTTGCTGGATCGAAAAGAAGCCCTGCGACACGCGCACTTCGCCGCGACCGTTGCAGGTGCCGCATTGCTTGGGCTGCGTGCCGGGCTTGGCGCCCGTGCCGTGGCACGTCTCGCACTCGTCGAGCGACGGGATGCGGATCTTGACCTCGGCGCCACGCGCGGCGTCTTCCAGCGAAAGCTCGAGGTTGTAGCGCAGGTCCGCCCCGCGATAGACGCCATTGGCGCGATTGCCGCGGCCCTGCTGGCCGAAGATCTCGCCGAAGATGTCGCCGAACGCATCGGCGAAGCCGCCGAAGCCTTCGGGGCCGGCGCCTCCGCGCATCGAGGGATCGACGCCCGCGTGACCGAACTGGTCGTAGGCGGCGCGCTTGCGCGGATCCGTGAGGATCTCGTAGGCCTCCTTGGCTTCCTTGAACTTGCCCTCGGACTCCTTGTCGTCCGGATTGCGGTCCGGGTGGTGCTTCATCGCGAGCTTGCGATAGGCCTTCTTGAGCTCGTCCTCGGAGGCGCCTTTTTCGACGCCCAGCACCGTGTAGTAATCGCGTTTCGACATGAGACCCTGCTGCTCCCCTGATGCGGAAAGGCCGAGTCAGGCAAAGAACCTGACCCGGCCGGTGTTGCGTGCTGCGTGACGCCTACTTCCGGTCGGACTTGACCTCGGTGAACTCGGCGTCGACGACCTTCTCGTCCTGCGCATTGCCGCCGCCTTGACCGCCCGGCTGGCCACCGCCCTGCGCACCGGCGCCCGCGCCCGGGCCGCCTGCGCCACCGGCCGCATCCTGCTGCTGTGCGTACATCACCTCACCCAGCTTCTGCGCGGCCTTGCCCAACTCCTCGGCCTTCGACTCGAGCGCTTCCTTGCTCGCATCCTTTTCCTTGAGGAGCTCCTCGGCGCCCTTCAGCGCGGCCTCGATCTTGCCCTTCTCGTCGCCGATCTTGTCACCGTATTCGGCGAGCGACTTCTGCACGCTGTGCACGAGCGCGTCGAGCTGGTTGCGCGCCTGGACCGTTTCCATGAGCTTGCGGTCTTCGGCGGCGTGCGCCTCGGCGTCCTTCACCATGCGCTGGATCTCGTCTTCCGATAGGCCCGAGTTCGCCTTGATGGTGATCTTGTTCTCCTTGCCGGTGGCCTTGTCGCGGGCCGACACGTGCAGGATGCCGTTGGCGTCGATGTCGAACGTGACCTCGATCTGCGGCATGCCGCGCGGCGCGGGAGGAATGCCCTCGAGGTTGAACTGGCCCAGGCTCTTGTTGCCGGACGACACGTCGCGCTCGCCCTGCAGCACGTGGATCGTCACCGCGCCCTGGTTGTCGTCGGCGGTCGAGAACGTCTGCTGCGCCTTGGTCGGGATCGTGGTGTTCTTCTGGATGAGCTTGGTCATCACGCCACCCAGCGTTTCGATGCCGAGCGACAGCGGCGTCACGTCGAGCAGCAGCACGTCCTTGACGTCGCCCTTCAGCACGCCGCCCTGGATCGCCGCACCCACCGCCACCGCTTCGTCGGGATTCACGTCGCGACGCGGATCCTTGCCGAAGAACTCCTTCACCTTGTCCTGCACCTTGGGCATGCGCGTCTGGCCGCCCACGAGGATCACGTCGGAGACGTCGCCCAGCTTGACGCCGGCATCCTTGATCGCGACGCGGCACGGCTCGATCGAGCGCTCGACGAGCGGCTCCACGAGCGACTCGAACTTCGCGCGCGTGATCTTCATCGACAGGTGCTTCGGTCCCGACTGGTCGGCCGTGACGTAAGGCAGGTTGATCTCGGTCTGCTGCGAGCTCGACAGCTCGATCTTCGCCTTTTCCGCGGCGTCCTTCAGGCGCTGCAGCGCGAGCACGTCGTTCTTCAGATCGACGCCCGATTCCTTCTTGTACTCGGTGACGATGTAGTCGATCAGGCGCTGATCGAAGTCCTCGCCGCCCAGGAACGTGTCGCCGTTGGTGGAGAGCACCTCGAACTGGTGCTCGCCGTCGACATTCGCGATCTCGATCAGCGAGATGTCGAACGTGCCGCCGCCCAGGTCATATACCGCGATCTTGCGGTCGCCTTCCTTCTTGTCGAGGCCGAACGCCAACGCGCCCGCGGTGGGCTCGTTGATGATGCGCTTGACGTCGAGTCCCGCGATGCGGCCGGCGTCCTTGGTCGCCTGGCGCTGCGAGTCGTTGAAGTACGCGGGGACGGTGATGACCGCTTCCGTGACTTCCTCGCCGAGGTAGTCCTCGGCGGTCTTCTTCATCTTGCGCAGGATTTCCGCCGAGACCTGCTGCGGCGAGATCTTCTTGCCGCGTACCTCGACCCAGGCATCGCCGTTGTCGGCCTTGACGATGGCGAAGGGCGAGAGCTCGCGCGCCTTCTGCACTTCCTTCTCGTCGAACTTGCGGCCGATGAGGCGCTTGACCGCGTAGATCGTGTTCTTGGCGTTGGTGACCGCCTGGCGCTTGGCCGGTGCGCCGACCAGGATCTCGCCGTCTTCCATGTACGCGACGATCGAAGGCGTCGTGCGCGCGCCTTCGGAATTCTCGATCACCTTGGGCTTGCCGCCTTCCATGATGGCGACGCAGCTATTGGTGGTGCCGAGGTCGATGCCGATGATCTTGCCCATGTTCTATGTTCTCCGTGGTACTGAATGAATGTCCTGGCCGACAGATGGGGATTTGCTGCCGCCGATCAACCGTTGCCGCTGCTCACCGTCACCAGGGCGGGACGCAGGGTGCGCTCGCTGATCAGGTAGCCCTTCTGGTAGACGTCCACCACCGTGTTGGCCGGTTGCGTCGACGGCACCATCTGCATCGCCTGGTGCTGGTGCGGATCGAACTTGCCGCCCGCCGGATTCACCTCGACGATGTGGGCCTTGGCAAAGGCGGCGTCCAGCGCCTTCAACGTGAGCTCGACGCCGGCCTTGATGTCGTCCACGGTCTGGGCCTCGGTGACGAGCGCCTTCTCCAGCGCGTCCTTGACCGGCAGGAGCTCCTCGGCGAACTTCTCGATGGCGAACTTGTGCGCCTTGGCGACGTCCTCGCGGGCGATGCGGCGCACGTTCTCGGTCTCGGCCTTGGCGCGCAGCCAGGCGTCCTTGAATTCGGCGGCCTCGGCCTCGGCCTGGGCGAGGGGATCGGCGGGTGCCGCGGCGGGGTCGGTCGCGGCGGCGTCGCCGGGGAGTGGCTCGCCGGTCACGGCGGGATCGATTTCAGGGTTCATTCGGGCTTGTTGGTGGTGTGGGTGAGGCTGACCGCACGCACGTTGGGGTCATTGCGGTCATTTCAAGGTTTTTGGGGCGCGATTGGTACCTCGAAGGTACCTGATCACATCGAACGCACGTTCGAAGCGGCAGCGTGAGTTCAGGCTTGGAGCGCGACGACGCTGTCCGGATCTTCCTTTGCGCCGTTAAAGCCTTCTTTGCCAGCCGGCCGCGTTGCGGGCCCTACTTCACCGGCACCGGCGCGGCAGTCGCTCGCGTCAGCCCCGCCTGCCACGCATCGAGCCGCGGCACGATATGGGCCCCCACTGCCCGCTGCGGCAGCGACGGCTCGAAGCCCTCCGCCTTCTCCCGGCCGGCGATCGCCGGGAGCGCCGCATCGAAGGCCTCCACGAACGACCCGTGGCGGCGCAGGGCCTCGTCGAAGAACGCCTTCCCGAACCAGGTGAAGTCCGCCTCGTTGCTGCACCCGAACGAGTTGCGATCGGCGGCCGCCGCGGTGATCACGAGCGAGTCGTCGTTGCGCAGCGCTTCCACGAAGCTGCCCGAATAGCAGGCGGACACCACGATCACGCGGTAGCGGATGCCCGCATCGTCGAGCATCTTGCGCAGCTCCACGGGCGTGAGGTCCGCGAGCGAGAGCGGGTAGAACGCGAGCGAGAAGCGGCCCGGCCGGCCGTGCGAGGTCAGGAACAGGAAGAGGATGTCCTCGTCGCGGTCCATCACCGACCCGACCTTGTCGAGCGCCTGCTTGAGCGAGGTGCGCGTGGCAAGCGGCGTATCGCGCATCGTTGCGCGGCTGTTGACGAGCATGAGCGAGCGGCCGCGCGTGCCGAAGCGCTCGGCAAAGAGCGTGTCGATGCTCACGACCTCGCGCATGAAGACATCCTGCTCGGCGTAGCCCGCCACGCTGACGAGATAGAGGTTGGGCTGCCCCGGGCGTCGCGGCAACAGCCCCTCGAGCGTGCGCGCAAGCACCTCGGGCTGCGAATAGAGGAGCCCCTCGCCGGCCGCGGCCGCGATGGCGGCTTGCCGTGCGGCGGCATCGGGATCGGGCGCGCGTACCCAGAGGTAGCGCTCGGAGCCCGTCTCATGCAAGGGCCATCCCACCACCGCGGTCGCGATGAGCGCCGCGGCCGTGCGCCCGGCCCACGACAGCGGCACCAGCCGGCAGGCCGCCACCACGAAGCCCAGCAGGACCCAGGCGAGCCCGCCGTAGGCCACGACCCAGGGCAGGTAGGCCCAGATTCCGGGCAGTCGCGCGCCTTCGAGGGCGAAGGAGGCCGCGGCCAGGACCGCGCCTATCCACAGCCCTGCCGCCAGCATCCCCGCGGTGAGTGAGAGCGCGGCGCGCGGCCGTCCGCCCAGCCCGCACGTGGCCGCCGACGCGACGAGCCACAGCGCCACCGGCAGGAACGCATCGCCCAGTCCCGACCACGTGAACTGCCCCGCGAAGCCTGCCATCGCCGACTGCCAGGCCAGCAGCGCCAGTACGTTGAGCACGCCGAGCCACGCCACCTGCCCCACGGTGCCGGTGAGTCCGTGCGGCGCGCGGAACACCGCGATCGCGAGCCCCGCGCGAAGATTGCGCCACAGCGCGCGCGCCCAGCCGGCGTCGGGCTCCGTCCCGTGCTCGATCACTTCGCCTGCCTCCGCCACGATGCGCCCACTACTGCTTCGCCCCCAGCGCCTTCGCGCGCGTTTGCGTGAGCGTCCGCGCATCGATGTCGGGCGGCGGCTCCAGCCAGCCCACGAGGTTGCGGAAGGCGATGTCGGCGAGCGCTGCGACCCACAGGGGATGCTCGTTCAGGCACGGGATCACGTGGAAGTCGCCGCCGCCCGCCTTGCGGAAGATCTCGCGGCCCTCGATGCCGACCTCCTCGAGCGTTTCCAGGCAATCGGTGACGAAGCCCGGGCAGAACACGTCCACACGGGCGGTCTTGTCAGTGCCGAGCGTCTTCAGCACGTCGGCGGTGTAGGGTGTGAGCCACTGCGCGCGTCCGAAGCGCGACTGGAACGTGAGCGTCCACTGGTTTGCCTCGAGGCCCAGCTCGCGCGCGAGAAGGCGCCCCGTGACCTGGCAGTAGCAGTGATACGGATCGCCGCGCTCCAGCGTGCGCCGCGGCAAGCCGTGGAACGACACCACGAGCTTCGCTGGACGTCCGTGCTTCATCCAGTAATCGTTGACGTTCTGCGCGAGCGACTTGATGTAGCCGGCATCGGCGTGGAAGGTCTCGACGAAGCGCAGCGCCGGCAGGCGCCGCACGTGCGCGAGGTGCGCCGCCACCGCATCGAAGGCCGAGGCCGTGGTGCTCGCCGCATATTGCGGATAGAGCGGGAGCACGAGGATCTTCTCGCAGTGGATGGCGTGGAGCTTGTCGAGCGCCGCGCCGATCGAGGGTGTGCCGTAGCGCATGCCGAGCTCCACGGGACAAAGATCCGCGGGCAACCCCGCGCGCTTCAGCCGCTGTCCGAGATAGCCGAGCAGCAGCGTGCGCAGGCGCAGGCTGTGCGCGAGCAGCGGCGAGCCGTCCTTGGTCCAGATCGCGGCATAGCGCCTGGCCGACTGCGCCGGGCGCACGTTGAGGACCACGCCGTGCAGGATCGGCTTCCACAGCGCCGGCGGAATCTCCACCACGCGCGGATCGGAGAGGAACTGCGCGAGATACCTGCGCACCGCGCGCGGCGTGGCGGCATCGGGCGTGCCGAGGTTCACCAGCAGCACACCGAGGCGCGGCGTGCGATCGTGCGTGAACGGAGGCGCGGCAGCGTGCGAAGGCAAAGGCTATTCGTCCGCGAGCTGCTGGCTCATCGCATTGGACAGGAGCTTCGCGGTCAAGTCGACGATCGGCACGATGCGCTCGTAGGCCATGCGCGTGGGGCCGATCACGCCGAGCGTGCCCACCACCTTGCCGTTCACGCCATAGGGTGCGGTGACCACGCTGCATTCGTCGAGCGGGACCAGGCCCGACTCGGTGCCGATGTAGATGGACACCCCCTGCGCGTGCTGCGAGAGGTCGAGCAGATGCAGGATCGACGTCTTCTGCTCGAAGAGCTCGAAGAGCTTGCGCAGGCGCGCCATGTCGGAGGCGATGTCGTCGGCGTGGAGCAGGTTGCGCTCGCCGGTGACCACGAGCGACTCACCCTCCGCGAGCGCGCCCTCGCCGGCATCCACGGCGGCGGTCATGAGCCTGGCCACGTCCTCCTGCAACGCGCGCAGCTCCTCGCTGATGCGGCTGCGGATCGTGGCAAACGATTGCCCCGCGAAGTTCTGGTTGAAGAAGTTGGCGGCCTCGATGAGCTGCGGCTGCGTGAACGCGCGGTCGGTGTGCAGGATCCGGTTCTGCACGTCGCCTTCGGCGGTCACGAGGATGAGGAGTACGCGCCGGTCGGACAGGCGCAGGAACTCGATGTGGCGGAACGCGGCGTCGCGCCGGCGGGGGGTCATCACCACGCCCGCGAACTGCGTGAGCTGTGAGAGCAGTCCCGCGGCGGTGCTCATGAGCTCGCGCGGACGATCGGCCACGAGCTCGCCCTCGAGGCGATGGATCTCGTCGCGCCCGAGTGCCTGGGTCACCATCAGCGTGTCGACGAAGAAGCGATAGCCCTTGGGCGTGGGCACGCGCCCGGCCGAGGTGTGCGGGCTCGCGATGAAGCCCATCTCCTCGAGGTCCGCCATCACATTGCGGATGGTGGCCGGCGACAGGTCGAGCCCCGAATGGCGCGAGAGCGCGCGCGAGCCGACGGGCTGGCCGTCGCTCACGTAGCGTTCGATGAGCGTCTTCAGCAGATGCTGTGCGCGCGGTTCGAGCATGGGGCCATTCTAGCGCCGCCGGGCCGGCGCCGCTCGACCAACCGGCCGAGCGAAGACAGCAACGGGCGTATGGTTTAATCGGCCATGCCCTCTGCCTCCGCGCCAGCGTCCATCGACCGCTTTCCGCGCATCGCCCTCGTGGGCCGCTACGCCACGCCGGCCATCGCGGCGCCGCTGGCCGAGGCCGCCGCCTTCCTCACCGCGCGCGGCCATCGCGTGGTGCTCGATGCCGGCACGGCGCAGGACGCCCCGCTTCCCGGTTACGTGACGGCCAGTCCCGCGGAGTTCGCCGCGGCGACCGACCTCGCGGTGGTGCTGGGCGGCGACGGCACGATGCTTTCGCTCGCGCGCCAGCTGGCCCCTTTCGACGTGCCGCTCGTGGGCATCAACCAGGGGCGCCTCGGATTCCTCACCGACATCCCGATGCGCGAGATGACCGTGGCACTGGGTGCGATGCTCGATGGACGCTACGTCGAGCAGAAGCGCACGCTGCTCAAGGTCACCGTCGAGCGCCCCGACGGTCCCGCCGACCGCGGCCTGGCGCTCAACGACGTCGTGGTCAATCGCGGCTCCATCGGCAGCATGATCGAGTGCGCGGTGGAGATCGACGGCCGCTTCGCCTACGCGATGCGCGCCGACGGGATCATCGTGGCCACCCCCACGGGCTCCACCGCGTATGCGCTGTCGGCAGGCGGCCCCATCCTCGCGCCGGAGCTCGCTTCGCTGCTGCTCGTGCCCGTCGCGCCGCACGCGCTCACGCATCGCCCGATCGCGATCGGCGACGACGCCTCGATCGCCATCACCGTGATCAACGGCCGCGATGCCGGCGTGCACTGCGACGGCCAGGGCTATTTCGCGGTGAGCGCCGGCGACCGCGTGGTCGTGGAGCGCGCCGCCTTCCGCGCCCGCTTCCTCTACCCCGAAGGCCACGACTACTTCGCCACGCTGCGCGAGAAGCTCCACTGGACGGCCACGCCAGAGGGCCTGCGCAGCGGCAGCAACTGATCCACCCACGATGCTGCGCTCCCTCGCCATCCGCGATTTCGTGACGGTCTCGGCGCTCGACGTCGAGTTCGCCGGGGGCCTCACCGTGCTCACCGGCGAGACCGGCGCCGGCAAGTCCATCCTCCTCGATGCGCTCGGGCTGCTCCTCGGCGATCGCTTCGACGTGGGCCAGCTGCGTGCCGGCGCCGAGCGCGCCGAGCTGGCCGCGAGCTTCGACATCGGCGACGTTCCCGCTGCCGCCGTGTGGTTGTCCGACCAGGCGCTCGCCGCCGACGGCGACGACGTGCTGCTGCGCCGCGTGCTCGATGCGCAGGGACGCAGCCGCGCGTGGATCAACGGCCGTCCCGCCACCCTCGCGCAATTGAAGGCGCTGGGCGAGATGCTGGTGGCGCTGCACGGCCAGCACGCGCACCAGACGCTCGGCCAGCCCGAGGCACAGCGGTCGCTCCTCGACGCCTTCGGTGCATTCACGATCCTGACCGACGAGGTCGCGCAGCGCTGGCGCGCGTGGCGCGCGGCCGTGGAGCGGCGCGATGCTGCGCAGTCGGCGGCCGCCGCCACCGCCACGGAGCGCGAGTTCCTCGAGGAGCGCCGGCGCGAGCTCGCGGCATTGGGCATGAGCGAGGCCGAGTGGCGCGACCTCGCGAGCGCGCAGTCGCGCCTCGCCCACGCGGCGGAATTGATCGAGATCGCCACCGAAGGTGTGGCGGTGCTCTCCGATGCCGACGATTCGCTGACCGCGCGCCTGGCGTCGCTGCTGGCGCGCCTGCGCGCCGCGGTGACGCACGATCCGGCGATCGGCGACGTCGTGGCGCTGCTCGAGCCCGCCCAGATCGAGCTCGCCGAGGCCGCCCGCGCGCTGCGCGACTACCAGCGCCACCTCGACCTCGATCCCGCCGAGCTCGCGCGCGTCGAAACGCGACTGGCGGCCCTGCACGACGTCGCGCGCAAGCATCGCGTCAAGCCCGATGCCCTCCCCGCATTGCTCGCCGAGACGGAGGCGCGCCTGTCGGCCCTGAGCGAGTCCGCCGACGCCGCAGCGCTGGCCGAGCGCGCCGCCAAGGCCGAGCGCGATTACCGCGAGGTGGCCACCCAGCTGTCGAAGAAGCGCCGCTTCCACGGCAACGAGCTCGCCCATCGCGTGACCGACGCGCTGCAGGCGCTCGCCATGGCCGGCGGCCGCTTCGAGGTCGCCGTGGAACCCGCCGGCAATCCGGCGAGCTTCGGCCTCGACGACATCGAGTTCAAGGTCGCCGCCCACCCCAAGCAGCCGCTCGGGTCACTCGCCCGCGTCGCTTCGGGCGGCGAGCTCTCGCGCATCGCGCTGGCGCTGTCCGTGGTCGCGAGCGAGGCGGGCTCGGTGCCCACGCTGGTATTCGACGAGGTCGACAGCGGCATCGGCGGCGCCGTCGCCGCCACGGTCGGCCAGCTGCTGCAAGCGCTGGGCGCCGGGCGCCAGGTGCTCTGCGTCACCCATCTCCCGCAGGTCGCCGCCTTTGCCAACGCGCATTACCGCGTGGCGAAGCTGGGCACCGAGAGCGGTGTGACGAGCGAACTCACGGAACTCGGCAAAGCCGAGCGCATCGAGGAGCTGGCACGGATGCTGGGCGGCGCGGAAGTCACTGCCAAGACCCGCGCGCATGCGAAGGAGCTTTTCGAGCAGCACCAGCGGGAAACGAAGGGCGGTCGCTAGGCAGCGCGAATCGTTGCTTCGCGATAGCCTGCGTGGCGTTCGGGCGCAGGCCGAACGCTTGCAACGTCTGCGGCAAGCACGCGGTGAGCCAACGCTTCATTGCAATGCCGCCTGGAACGCCGCATCAATGCGTGTGCTGGAGAAGGCGGACTACCAGCGCGAGGGGGTGCTGAGGCGCTCCGCGAAAAAATGCGGAACACCTACCCCCGCGGACTGCGATTGGCCGCCAGCGTCCCCGTCACGCGCTTGCCGGCCACTGCTTTCGCCGGTGCCTTGCCGCGCTTCTTGGACGACGCCTTGGCCGCCTTCTTCGCAGAAGCCTTGGTGGGCGCCTTCTGCGCCACCTGACGGAACATCGTCGCAGGCAGCGATTCGCCCGTCTCCAGCCAGTGCTTCACGCGCTGCGCGTCCGCCACCCGCGTGAGCTTGCCGATCGAGTCGAGCAGCACGATCACCATCGGCTTGCTCGCGATCGTGGCGAGCATCACCACGCAGCGGCCCGCCTCGCGGATGTAGCCCGTCTTCTGCAGCTGGATGTCCCACGCGTCGTTCTTCACGAGCGCATTGGAATTGTTGAAGCCGAGCGTCTGTCCCGTGGACTGCACCTCGACCATGTGCGCCGGCGTGGTCGAGAAGTCGCGGATCTGCGGATAGTCGGCGGCGGCGCGCACGAGCTTGGCGAGGTCGTTGGCGGTGGACACGTTCTTGGGGGAGAGCCCCGTCGCGTCGTCATAGTGCGTGTTGGTCATGCCGAGCGCACGGGCCTTCCCGTTCATCGCCGCCACGAACGCGAGCTGCCCGCCGGGATAGTGCCGGCCGAGGGACGACGCCGCGCGATTCTCCGACGACATGAGCGCCAGCCGCAGCATCTCCTCGCGCGAGAGCGTGACGCCCATGCGCAAGCGCGAGCGGCTGCCCTTGATGTAGTCGAAGTCGTCCATGTCGACCTCGAGCTGCTCGTCCATCGGCTGGTTCGCGTCGAGCACGACCATCGCCGTCATGAGCTTGGTGAGCGAGGCGATCGGCGTGACCTCGTCCGCGGCCTTGGCATAGACGGACGTGCCCGCCTCGGCATCGAGCACGACCACGTTCGCCGACATGAGCTTGAGCTTGGCGACGTCCAGATCGGGTGCTGCGAAGGCGGGACCGGCCAGGAAGATAGCAAAAACAATGGGCAAGAGGCGATTCATGACACCAATTCTAGGAAACTACCGGCGGGTTATCGCACGATTCCGGGACAGGCGTCAACGCCGGCCGGGCCGGGAAAGCAGGGTGCGTGGCGTGGGCGCAACAGGAACGGCAGGCTAGGAGCGCTCCTCGTCCTGCTGCAGCCGCCACATCCGGGCGTAGACCCCGCCGGCCGCGAGCAACGCCGCGTGGGTGCCCCGCTCCGCGATCCGCCCGGCGTCGAGCACCAGGATCTCGTCGGCATCCACGATGGTCGACAGCCGGTGCGCGATGGTGAGCGTGGTGTGGTCGCGCGCGATGGCGCGCAGCTCGTCCTGGATCGCGCGCTCGGAATGCGAGTCGAGCGCGCTCGTGGCCTCGTCGAAGATCAGGATGCGCGGGGACTTCAAAATCGCGCGGGCGATCGCCACGCGCTGCTTTTCCCCGCCCGAGAGCTTCAAGCCCCGCTCGCCCACCGGGGTGGCGTAGCCCGACGGGAGACGCGACACGAAGTCGTGGATCTGCGCGGCGCGCGCCGCGGCCACCACGTCCTCGTGCGTGGCCCCCGGCTTGCCGTAGGCGATGTTGTATTCGATCGTGTCGTTGAAGAGCACGGTGTCCTGCGGCACGATGCCGATCGCCGCGCGCACCGACGCCTGCGTCACTTCGCGGATGTCCTGGCCGTCGATGGCGATGCGTCCGGCGTTCACGTCGTAGAAGCGATAGAGGAGGCGCGCGAGCGTGGACTTGCCCGAGCCGGAGGGGCCCACCACCGCCACGGTGCGTCCCGCAGGGACCGTGAAGGACACGCCGTGCAGGATCACCCGCGCCGGCTCGTAGGCGAAGGTCACGTCCTCGAAGCGGACCTCGCCGCCGCGCACGGCGAGTGGGGCTGCCCCCGGACGGTCCACCACCTCCGCGTCCTCCTTGCTCAATGCGAAGAGGCGCTCCATGTCGGCGATGGCCTGCCGGATCTCGCGGTAGATCACGCCCAGGAAATTGAGCGGGATGTAGAGCTGGATCATGAAGGCGTTGACCAGCACGAGGTCGCCGATGGTCATCGCGCCGTCCACGACACCCACGGTGGCGCGCCACATGATGAGCGTGACGGCAATCGCGATGATCGCGCTCTGCCCGATGTTCAGCACCGACAGCGACGTCTGGCTGCGCACGGCGGCGTCTTCCCAGCGCTCGAGGCTCTCGTCGTAGCGGCGCGCCTCCCAGTCCTCGTTGCCGAAGTACTTGACCGTCTCGTAGTTGATGAGGCTGTCGATCGCGCGCGTGTTGGCCTTGCTGTCGAGCTCGTTCATCGTGCGGCGGAAGTGCGTGCGCCACTCGGTGACCGAGATCGTGAAGACGATGTAGACCACGAGCGCCCCAGCCGTGATGGCGATGAACGTCCAGTCGTAGCGCACGATGAGGATCACCGCCACGAGCGCGATCTCCACCAGCGTGGGCAGGATCGAGAAGAGCGCGTAGCTCACGAGCGTGGTGATGCCGCGCTGCCCGCGCTCCACGTCGCGCGTGAGCCCGCCCGTCTGCCGCGCAAGGTGGAAGCGCAGCGAGAGCGCATGCAGGTGCCGGAAAACCTGCAGCGCGATCTTGCGCAACGCCCGCTGCGTGACCTTGGCGAAGAGGAACTCGCGCAGCTCGGTGAACACGGTGGTGGACAGGCGCAGCACGCCGTACGCCACGAGCAGCGCGAGCGGCACCGCCAGCAGTGCCGTCTCGCGATCCAGGCTGTCTACGATGTGCTTCAGGAGCACCGGCACGCCCACGTTCGCCACCTTGGCGAGCACGAGGCAGGCGAGCGCCGCCAGCACGCGGCCCTTGTACTCCCACAGGTAGGGCAGCAGCGTGGCGATGGCGCCGAGCGCGCCCTTGCGTGAAGGTACCGCGCCCGTCATCGCCGGCGCCGCGGAAACCACTCGGCTACGCCGTCGCCCGCGAACCCCATGAGGACGCGCACCGCCGCGTACGCGATCCACGTGAGCACCTTGGATCCGCGGCTGCGCGCGCTCCAGTTCTGGGGCTCCACGTGCTGCGTGCCGTTGTCGATCATGGCCAGGAGCTCGATGCGCAACTGGTCGGCAAAGCGCGCATCGCGCACGAACACGTTGGCCTCGCGCGCCATGAGCAGCGAGTAGGGATCGATGTTGGACGAGCCGACCGTGGCCCAGTGATCGTCGATCACCGCCACCTTCGCGTGCAGGAACGAGCGGTGGTACTCGGCGATGGACACGCCCGCCTCGAGGAGCTGGCCGTACAGCGCGCGCGAGGCGTAGTGCAGGAGGCGATACTCCACCCGGGCCTGGAGGAGCAGCGTGACCTTCACGCCACGCGCGCACGCCGCGGCCAGCGCCCGGCGGAAGCGCACGCCGGGAAAGAAATAGGCATTGGCGATGATGATCTCGCGCCTGGCGGTGCGCACCGCCGCGAGGTAGGCGCGCTCGATGTCGCGCCGGTGGCGCAGGTTGTCGCGCACGACGAACTTCGCCGTCTGCGCGCCGGCGCGGGGCAGGTCCGGCACGTCGGGAAAGAGCGGGACGTCGCTCGACTCGAGCTGCACGAGCTCCACCAGCGCCCACAGCCGCTGCGTGGAATACACGATCTGTCCCAGCATGGGACCCCGCACGCGCACCGCGAAGTCGAGCCGTGGCGGCTTCTGCCGCGGCGTGTTCATGTCGTCGATCACGTTGATGCCGCCCACGAACGCGACGGCGCGGTCGACCAGGCAAATCTTGCGGTGCATGCGCCGCAGGCGATGCCAGCGGAACTGCCACGGCGCGACCTCCGGGCGATATTTCAGCAGATGCACGCCGCCGTTGCGCAGGACCTGCTCGAGCCGCTTGGAGAGGTAGTGCTTCGCCCCCCAGCCGTCCACCAGGAGACGCACGGTCACGCCGCGTCGCGCCGCGGCGACCAGGGCGTCGGCCACGCGCACGCCCGCCGCGTCGTCGGCAAAGATGTAGGTCTCGAGCCAGATCTCGCGCTGCGCCCCGTCGACGGCCGCGATCAGCGCGGGAAAGAACTCCCCGCCGCTGCGCAGAAGCTCGATGGCGTTGCCCGGCGTGAAGCGGAACACCTTCTAGCGACCTCCCCCAAGGCCGCCGCCGGCCCTATCTCTTCTTGCGCGGGACCTCGAAGGTAGCGGCGAGTGCTGCGTGGTCCGACATGCGCGACGACGGGAAGGCATAGTGTACGCGTGCGTCCACCACGGTCAGGCCGCGGGCATAGATGCGGTCGAGGCGGAACATCGGCAGCACGGCGGGAAAGGTCCGCGCCGGACGTCCCTTGACCGCCTCGAAGACCTCGACCACGCCGAGCGCGTCGGTCAGTGCCCGATCGGCCTTGCGCCGCCAGTCGTTGAAGTCACCGGCGATCACCATCGGGGCATCGCGCGGCACGGTGTCGTTGATGCGGTCCACGAGCGCCCGGATCTGCCATTGCCGGCCGCGCTCGAAGAGCCCGAGGTGCACGTTGAGGCAATGCAGGACCGGCGCGCCCTCGCCGAGGCTCACCTCGCAGTGCAGGAGCCCGCGGCTTTCGAAGGCGTGCGCGGAGATATCCGCATTCTCCTGCGCCACGATGGGAAAGCGCGAGAGCATCGCATTGCCGTGATGTCCATGCCGGTGCACCACGTTGCGGCCATAGGCCACTTCGCTCCACTTCGCGTCCGCGATGAACTCGTGCTGCGACTTGCCCGGCCAGTCGCGATGGCGTGCCGCGTGGCGGTGGTGCAGCCCCTGCACTTCCTGCAGGAAGAGCACGTCGGCCGACATCCCGTGCAGCTTCTCCCGAAGCTCGTGGATGACCATGCGCCGCGTGAGGTGGGAAAAACCCTTGTGGATGTTGTAGGTGACGACGCTGAACTGCATGGATGCTGCGCGCATTCGAAGGAAACGACGCGCCATGGTAACGGCAAACGCGCCGGCGCAGCGGTCGGGGCGCCGTGCGGTCCACCGCGCGCGCCGCGCGCGCGATGGCGACGCGGCTAGCGCGACTTGCCGTCGCGGGATATCCCGTTGCCCTTCCCTTTGCCCTTGTTGCCCTTGCTGCCGCTCTTGACCTTGCTGCCGCCCTTGACCTTGTTGCCGCCCTTGCCCTTGTTGCCGTCCCTGCGCTTCCCGCCGCCTTCGGCCTTGCCGCCTCCCTCGGCTTCGAGGATCGCCTTCGCCTCCACGAGCTCGGCGCGCTTCTTCGCATCGAGCGTGGGATACGCGAGGTCGAGCGAGGCGAGCGCGTCCACCGTGGCGGCAGCCACGACCATGCGCGTGTACCACTTGCTGTCGGCGGGTATCACGTACCAGGGACACTCGGGCGTGGACGTCTCGCGGATCAGCGTCTCGTAGGCGTCCATGTACGCATCCCAGTGCTGCCGCTCGCGCGCGTCGGTCGCCGAGAACTTCCAGTTTTTCTCGGGCTGGTCGATGCGCTCGAGGAAGCGCTTCTTCTGCTCGTCGCGCGACACGTTGAGGAAGAACTTGCGCACGATCGTGCCGTTGCGCGCGAGGTAGCGCTCGAAGCCGCGGATGTCCTCGTAGCGCTGGTCCCACAGGTGCTTGCCCAGGAGCTCCGGCGCGAGATGCTGGCCGGCGAGGATCTCCTTGTGCACCTTCACCACCAGCACTTCCTCGTAGTAGCTGCGGTTGAAGATGCCGATGCGCCCGCGCTCGGGCAGGCTCTTGGCGCAGCGCCACATGTAGTCGTGGTCGAGCTCCTCCGCCGTGGGCGCCTTGAACGAGAACACCTGGCAGCCCTGCGGATTGACGCCCGACATCACGTGCTTGATCGCGCTGTCCTTGCCGGCGGCGTCCATCGCCTGGAAGATCAGGAGCACCGACCAGCGGTCCTGGGCATACAGCCGGTCCTGCAATTCCGCCATCGCGGCACGGCCCAGCGCCAGCGCCTCCTGGGCGGCGGGACGGTCCTCGTCGTCGAGGCCGCCGGTATCGCCGGGATCGTGGTCCGCGAGGCGGAACTTGCGCGCGCGATCGATGCGATAGGGCTGCGCAATGTCGCGCGCGATCTTCAGGACCCCCCGCATTTCCTTGTCGATATCGACCATCTTCTCCCCCGGCTCGGACCAGCCACTATAGGGCAAATGCCACGGTCCCGGGAGACGGGTAACATTCATGCCATGACCTCCGCCGTCCACCTCCGCTACGGCCACACGGGCCTCGCCGTGACCCTCCCGCCGCAGGCGCGGCCGCGGGTGATCGCCAAGGAGCCGCTCGCGAAGCTCGCCGACCCGCACGCGGCGGTGCGGCACGCCCTCGACCATCCGGTGGGCGCTCCCGCCTTCGCCGACCTCGTGCGCGGGCGCGCGAGCGCCTGCATTCTCGTGTGCGACATCACGCGTCCCGTGCCCAACCGGCTCTTCCTGCGACCCATGATCGAGGCGATGCTCGCGGCGGGCATGACCGCGGACCGCATCACCGTGCTGGTGGCCACCGGCCTGCATCGTCCCAACGAAGGCGCCGAGCTGGAAGAAGTCATCGGCGATCCGTGGGTCTTCGAGCACGTGCGTGTCGAGAATCACTTCGCCCGCGATGCCGCGGCGCATGTCGACCTGGGCGCCACGTCCACGCGCGCGACGCCGGTGAGGATCGACCGCCGCTTCGTCGAGGCCGACCTGCGCATCGCCACCGGACTCGTCGAGCCGCATTTCATGGCGGGCTATTCGGGCGGGCGCAAGGTGATCGCCCCCGGCATCGCGCACGAGGACACGATCCGCACCTTCCACAGCGCGCGCTTCATGGAGAACCCGCTCGCGATCCAGTGCAACCTCGCGGGCAATCCGCTGCACGAGGAGCAGCTCGAGATCGTGCGCATGCTGGGCGAGGTCTTCGCCGTCAACACGGTGATCGACGACGACCGCGATCTCATCCACATCAACTTCGGCGAGGTGATCGCGAGCCATCTCGCGGCCGTCGATTTCGTGGCCTCGTCGATCCGCGTGCCGGTGGGACGGCGCTTCCGCACCGTGGTGACTTCCGCCGCCGGACACCCGCTCGACAAGACGTACTACCAGACGGTGAAGGGCATGGTCACCCCGCTCGACATCCTGGAGCCGGGCGGCCGCCTCATCATCGCCTCCGCGTGCTCCGAGGGCTTCGGCTCGCCCGAGTTCCGCGAGGCGCAGGCGCGCCTCAATGCGCTGGGGCCCGAGGCCTTCCTGCAAACGCTGCTCGCCAAGCAATTCGCCGACATCGACGAGTGGCAGACCGAGATGCAGCTGAAGTCGATGCGTGCCGGCCACGTGCAGCTCTTCACCACCGGCCTCGATCCCGACGAGCGCACGCTCACCGGCGTGGAGGCGATCGGCTCGGTGGAGGAGGCCATCGCGGCGGCACTCGCGGCCGCGGGCGATCCGGACGTCGCGGTGATCCCGGAAGGGCCGTACGTGGTGCCGGTGGTGACGTGATGGCGTGGGCCGGGCCGCAAGCGTGATGTCCGTCGAGCGTTCACCTCCACCGGCGTCCCAGGGCCTCGCGATCCACCTCGACCTCGTGGGGGGGCTCGCGGGCGACATGTTCGTGGCGGCGATGGTCGATGCGATTCCCGCGCTCGAGGAGGTCGTGCTCGCCGCCGTGGCCTGCGTGCGTCCGCCCGCGGGCGTGATGCCGGTCTTCGAGACGCAGGTGAGCGCCGGCCTGCGCGCGTGCCGCTTCGGACTGCCGCGCGGCTATCGTTGCGTGGAGCCTTCCTCCGACCTGCCCATCGGCGCCAATGCGACGCACGGCACGTCGAGCCGCGAGATCCGCGCGCGCCTCGCGGCCGCACCGTTGCCTGAGGCCACGCGCGAGCACGCGCTGGCGCTGCTCGCCGTCCTCACGCAGGCCGAAGCCGACGTGCACGGCACGCCGATCGAGTCCGTGCACTTCCACGAGCTCGCCGACTGGGACTCGGTGATGGACATCGTGGCCGCGGGCGCGATCGCGGCCGAGCTCGCGCAGGCGACATGGTCGGCCTCCGCGCCGCCGCTGGGCGGAGGTCGCGTGCGCACCGCGCACGGCATGCTGCCGGTGCCCACCCCCGCCACGGCCGCGCTGCTCACGGGCTATCCGTGGCACGACGACGGCATCGGCGGCGAGCGCGTCACGCCCACCGGGGCCGCGATCCTGCGCCACCTGGTTCCGCCCGAGCGCTGCGGCGCCGCGCGCGCGGCCGGACGCCTCGTGGGCATCGGCGCGGGTGCGGGCACGCGGGCGATTGCCGGCCTCCCCAACATCGCGCGCGCCCTCGTGTTCGAGGCGACAGCGCATCCACTCGCGCCCGACATCGACGGCGACCTCGTCACCATCCTCGAGCTCGACGTCGACGACATGACCGGCGAGGAAGTCGCCCTCGCCGCGGATCGCCTGCGCGCACGCGACGGCGTGCTCGACGTGTCGCTCGGCACGCGCATGGGCAAGAAGGGACGCCCCGTCACCGAGCTGCGCCTCCTCGTGCAGCCCGCGGCGGCGCAGCGCGTGGCGCAGGCGTGCTTCGGCGAGACGTCCACGCTCGGCTTGCGCATGCGCGAGGAGCAGCGCCAGGTGCTGCGCCGTGCCGACGTGCGCACGCGCGTGGACGGCACCGATGTCACCGTCAAGGTCGCGCAGCGCCCGGGCGGCGAGCGCACCGGCAAGGCAGCGCACGACGACACCGCGACGGGCGCCACGCTCGATGCGCGCCGCGCCGTGCGCGCGCAGGCCGTGCTCGATGCGCTGGACGAAGGTGAGCGATGAGCGACGCTTCCACCCTCCTCGCCCGCATCGTCGCCGTCCTCGATCGCCATCCGCGCCTCGCCATCGCCGTGAGCGGCGGCGTGGACTCGATGACGCTCGCGCACGTGGCCGCGCTCCACTCGCGCACGATGGCCACGATGTACCACGCCACCAGCCCCGCGGTCCCCGGCCATGCGCGTGCGCGCGTCGAAGCGCACGCCGCCCGGCACGGCTGGCCGCTCGTGGTGATCGATGCGCGGGAGCTCGCCGACGCGCGCTATGTCGCCAATCCGGTGAACCGCTGCTACTACTGCAAGAGCAACCTCTACGCGCGCATCGCCCAGGCGACTGCCGACACGATCGCCTCGGGAACCAACGTCGACGACCTCGGCGACTACCGTCCCGGTTTGCGCGCTGCCGCCGAGCGCGCCGTGGTGCACCCCTATGTGGAAGCCGGCATCGGCAAGGACGACGTCTACGCCATCGCCCGTCACCTGGGCCTCGCCGACCTCGAGCGCCTGCCCGCGCAGCCCTGCCTTGCGAGCCGCGTCGAGACGGGCATCGCGATCGACCCCGCCGACCTCGCCTTCATCGATGCCATGGAGAGCGCGCTCGCCGCGCGGCTCGGACGCGAAGCCACGCTGCGCTGCCGCGTCACGCACGGCGGTATCGTGATCGAGCTGGGCGCCGCCGAGTTCGCGCGGCACGCGAGCGCGGCCCGCGACCTCGCCGCCGCCGCGTGTGCCGCCGCCGCGCGCAGCTTTGCCGGCGTGCGCCCCTATGCGCGCGGCGCGGCGTTCCTGCACAAGGTGGTGCATGTCTGACGATTTCCGGATGGATTGGGACCGCATCGCACGGACCGGCACGAGCGAGGCCGTGCTGTGCGATGGCAAGAGCGCGGCGCAGATCGATGCCATCGTGGGTGAGGCCATCGCCCGTGCCGGCCGGCTGCTGCTCACCCGCCTCGATGCAGGAAGGCTCGCCGGCCTCGCGGCGCCGGTCCGCGGCGCACTCGACTACGACCCGGTGTCGCGCACCGCGATCCTCGGTCCGCTGCCCATCCCGCATGCGGCAACACGCGTGGCCATCGTCTGCGGCGGCACGTCCGACGTGCCCGTCGCCGGCGAGGCGCAGCGCACGCTCGCCTTCGCCGGCGAGACCGCGTCGCGCTACGTCGACGTGGGCGTGGCGGGCCTGTGGCGGCTCATGGAGCACCTCGACGACATCCGCGCACACCGCATCGTGATCTGCGTGGCCGGGATGGAAGGCGCGCTCTTCAGCGTGCTCACGGGCCTCGTGAAGAGCGCGGTGATCGCGGTGCCCACCTCGGTGGGCTACGGCGTGGGCGCGGGCGGCCAGGCGGCGCTCTACTCCGCGCTCGCGAGCTGTGCGTCGGGCCTGGCCGTGGTGAACATCGACAATGGCTTCGGCGCAGCGCACGTGGCGCTGCGCATGCTGGGCAGCACGAGCCTTGCCACCGAGATCGTCGACGGGAACCGGGATGCGGCCGGGCACACCGCGGCACCGGAACGATTGCGTTAGCCGAACGTCGAAAGGTTTTGTCCGCTCGAACGACCAAATCGCATCTGCCGGCCGGGGCGGCGCGGATGTCCCGCTGCCTTGGCCCCTGCCGGTGAACCTTGCAAGGACTCTCGATCATGCATATTCCGACTCCCCTGGCTGCGATCTTCGCGACTTTCCTCGGCACCGCGGCTCACGCGGCGCCCATCCCCGTGCCCGCCGTCGATGCACCCAAGGCCTCGAGCCCCGGCTCGCAAACGGCCGTGTTCGCCGGCGGCTGCTTCTGGGGGGTGGAGGCGGTGTTCCGGCACATGAAGGGCGTGCAGAGCGCGATCTCCGGCTATGCCGGCGGCCGCACCAAGAATCCCACGTACGAGGACGTGACCAGCGGCATGACCGGCCATGCCGAATCGGTCGAGGTGAAATACGACCCGTCGCAGGTGACCTACGGCGAGCTCCTGCGCGTGTTCATGTCGGTGGCGCACGATCCCACCGAGCTCAATCGCCAGGGTCCCGACGTCGGCACGCAATACCGTTCGGCGATCTACTTCGTCAACGACGAGCAGAAGAAGATCGCGCAGGCCTACGTCGCGCAGCTCGACGGCGCCAAGGCGTATCCGAAGAAGATCGTGACCGAGCTCGCGCCGCTTGCCGTGTTCTATCCGGCCGAGGCGTATCACCAGGACTACCTCGCACGGCACCCCACGCAGCCGTACATCGTCTACAACGACCTGCCCAAGCTGGAAGCGTTGAAGAAGGACTATCCGGCGATGACGCGGGCGCAGCCGCTGCGCGGCGCGCCGTAGGCCGCTCACCGCCAACGCGCCCGCGGTCTTTCAGCGCGGGCGCGCAACGTCCACCGCCGTCACCGTGGCGGCTGCGTTCCCCCATGACTGGCGTACCCACGTGAGCAGTGCCGCCGTGTCCGCCTCCGTCAGGTCCTGCGGTGGCATGCCGTAGGGCCGCGGCACCGCGGCGGTCACGGGTCCGAAGGTCCCGTGACGCACGACCTGCACCAGGTTCTGCGGATCGCGTTGCAGCACCGACGGATTCCCGGCCAGCGGCGGATACGCGCCGGGCGCACCGCGCCCGTCGCGGCCATGGCAATCCGCGCAGCGATCGAGATACAGGCGCTCGCCGCGCGCGAGCGTGTCGGCCGGCGCCCGCGGGGGTGCGGGAATGGCGGGCGAAGGCGCGAGCGTGGCGAGATAGGCCGCGGCGGCCGCGAGATCCGCCTCCGACCAGTGCTGCGTGCTCTGCCTCACCACCGTGGCCATCGGTCCGGTCGCGCTGCCATGCGCGTTGCGTCCCGTGCGCAGCAGCGTCACGACCTCAGCTGCCGACGCGGCCCGGCCCGCCGGCGGATGCAGCGACGGTGCGTACCACCCCTGGCCGGGAATCGCACCGCCGGTGAGCGTTGCCGACGGCGCGCCCCAGCGATTGCGTGGCGCATGGCACGCGTCGCAATGGCCGAGACCACGCACGAGATACTCGCCGCGCGCCACCGCCGATGCGTCTTGCGGTGTCGCAGCGCGCGCAGGCTGCGCGCCCGGCGTGAAGAAGAGCCACTGCCACGCCGCGAGTGCGGCCTGCGTGCCGAAGGGAAAGCGCAGCTCGTGCGCGCGTGACGCGCGGCGCACCGGCGCAACGCTGCGCAGGTAGGCGAACATCGCATCACTGTCCGCGCGCGAGACGCGCGTATACGACGTGTACGGGAATGCCGGCGTGAGGCGCCGCCCGTCGCGCGCGCGTCCCTCGTGCAGCGCGCGCCAGAAGTCGTCGGCGGTCCAGCTTCCGATGCCGGCATCGACATCCGGCGTGATGTTGCTCACGAACACGGTGCCGAAGGGGGTCGGGATGCCGAGCCCGCCTGCATACGGCTCGCCACCGGGCGCGGTATGGCAGCCGGCGCAGTTGCCGATGCGCGCGAGATGGGCGCCGCGCGTGACGATGTCGCTCGCGGCCGCTGCGGTCGGGAGCGTGGCTTCCGCCACGGTGCGGGTCAGCACGCCGCACTCCAGCGGCCATTGCGCCGGCGACGTGCTCGACGGCGTCGACGGCACCGGTACCGGCTGCGCGGCCAGCCACTGCGCGACGACGGCCACGTCCTCCGCACGCAAGCGCTGCGCGATCGTGGCCATGCAGTCAGGTGCCCGCGCCCGACGCGCATCGAGGCGCCACGCGCCGAGCTGCGCCACCAGATAATCGCGCGGCAGTCCCACGAGTCCCGGCACCTGCGGTGCGATGCCGGTGAGCGCCGCGCCGTGACATTCACTGCACGCGGGAATCCCCCGCTGCGCATCGCCGCGGCGCACGAGCGTTTCGGCGCGGCGCGCCTCGTCGGCCGGCGGTGGCGCGCTCGCGGGCGCGGGATACGCCACCTCCTGCAAGGCGAAGTGCTGCGCGAGCTCGCGCAGCATCGCGTCGTCGAGGTTCTCGAAGAGACGCGCCATCGTCACGTGCGTGCGCCGCCCGTCGCGGAAGTTCTGCATCTGCGCGAGCAGGTAGCCCGACGGCTTGCCGGCGAGTCGCGGCACGTAGCCATCAGGACGCGACTGGCCCTGCGGTCCGTGGCAGCCGGTGCAGGCCTTGGCGCGTTGCTCCATCGAGTCGGGGACGGCTACAGCGTCGCCGCCCAGGACGAGCAGCAGGATGCCTGTGACAACGGATAAGAAATGTCGTGCGATTCTAGGAACTCATTCGATCAACAGCCGCGTGATCGTCTTGACCGTGCGCACTCCGTTCACCACGAAAGACAGTATCCCTGTGCTGGAGTCACGGAATGTGAGCTCACCGGTTCCCACCAACTCATAGACAGTCTCGGGCCACGGCGTGGCAGAACTGTTCCACCAGGCTCCCCTTGTCCTGTAGAGCGGCCCACTGTACGTCATCATCGTTTCGGCCATTGTCCACGCCCCCGGCGAAAGCGTGTACCACACGGCCTGTCCGGTCTCGTCATACACGAACCACTCGGCAAACACGAGATTCGTCGGGCCCTGCGTAATCGCGAGCCCCCAGCCCGACTCGGCTGGGTTCCACCATTGTCCACTGAAGTTCACGGACGGAACTTGCTTGCCACCCCACACGACGCGATCGGGAACTTCGGATGGGGCAACGGTGAACTCGGCGGTCGCCTCCACCGCTTCGGAGCCGGCGCGACGCAGTTGCACGACGTAGTTTCCCGCCGGGAACTGCCCAAGCGTCACGTCGCGGCTCTCCGTCGAAAGCTCCCGATACTGGTAGTACGTGACCACGATGGTGTTGCCCTGCATCGTGGTCGTGGCTCCGTAGATCACGCCGAAGTCGAGCGGCGGGCGAACGATCCGCGCGGTGACGGTTTCCTGGTAACGGGGCGACGCCGGAAAGACTTCGAGATTCAGCGCCGCGGCATACGACGTGTGCATCAGCACACCGACGAGAAGAGTCAGGGCCCTTGATGTCGTCATCGTTACAGAGGGAAAAAGGAACTGGGGTGGCTGATGGGATTCGAACCCACGACAACTGGAATCACAATCCAGGACTCTACCGCTGAGCTACAGCCACCATCGAAACACTGGCAATCCGAGCCGGACAGCGACGGATACATGGCGCGCCCGACAGGACTCGAACCTGTTACCCCCGGCTTAGAAGGCCGGTGCTCTATCCGGATGAGCTACGGGCGCGGAAGACTTGACCGTGCGCCCCGCGCGGAACGCGTGCCTGCCGACGACCGGGAACGTGTGATTTTAGCACAGGGCGTCCGGCCCCTGGAGGGGTACCCGTGCCCGCACGGGCCGGACTCGCCCCCGGTTTGTCCGCCTCCATCGCAGTCCGTGCCCGGGCGCAGCGCGGGAATGCTAGGCTTTTGGGTTCCCGCACTACCCACCGCAGGATCGTGACCGCACCACGCTCCGACATCGCCACGTTCCTCTTCACCGACATCGAGGGCAGCACGCGCCTGTGGGAGGAGGACGCTGCCCGCATGCACGCGGCGCTGGCGGCGCACGATGCGCTCGTCGAGCGTTGCGTGACGATGCACGACGGTGTCATCGTCAAGTCCACCGGCGACGGCGTGCACGCCATCTTCGACGACCCGCTCGGCGGCGTGCAAGCCGCGCTCGACCTCCAGCTCGCGCTCCTCGATCCGCAGGCCACGGCGGACGTGGCGCTGCGCGTGCGCTGCGGCCTGCACGCGGGCCTGAATACGCGGCGCGGCAACGACTTCTACGGCGCCGCCGTCAATCGCGCCGCGCGGATCATGAGCGTCGCGCACGGCGGCCAGGTGCTCCTGTCGGCCGCGGTCACCGAGCTCGTGCGGAAGCGCCTGCCTGCGCACATCGCGCTGCGCGAGCTGGGATCGGTGCGCCTGCGCGACCTGACCGAGCCGGAACAGGTGCACCAGCTTCTGCACGCGGGCCTGCGCGAGCACTTCCCCGCGCTGCGCTCGCTCGAGACCACGCCCAACAACCTGCCGCAGCAGCTCACCGAATTCATCGGCCGCGAGCATGAGGTCGAGGAAGTGCGCCGGCAGTTGGGATCGACGCGTCTGCTCACCATCGTCGGCACGGGGGGCCTCGGCAAGAGCCGTCTCGCCCTGCAGGTCGCGGCCGACGTGCTCGACGAATACCCGGATGGCGTGTGGCTCGTGGAGCTCGCCTCGCTCTCGCAGGAGCGCGTGGCGCTGCAGGCAGTGGCATCCGTCCTCGGCGTGCGCGAGGACTCGGGGCGGCCGGTGCAGGACTCGCTGCTCGAGGTGGTCCGCGATCGGCGGCTGCTGCTCGTCCTCGACAACTGCGAGCACCTCGCACAGGCCTGCGCGGAGCTCGCGCGCCGTCTCCTGCAGGGGGCGAGTGGCGTCACCATCCTGGCCACGAGCCGCGAGCGCCTGGCGATCGCCGGCGAGCGCGCCTATCCCCTCGCCCCGCTCGCCACGCCGCTGCCGAGCACGCAGCCCGATCCCGACGCGATGATGCAATTCGCCTCGGTGCGTCTTTTCATCGCGCGTGCCGAGCTGGCCCACCCCGGATTCGCGCTCACCGCCCAGAATGCAGCGGCGGTGACGGAGATCTGTCATCGCCTCGACGGCATTCCGCTCGCGCTCGAGCTGGCTGCGGCACGCGTGCGGGCGATGGCCGTGGACCGCATCGCAGGACGGCTGCACGACCGCTTCCGCCTCCTCACGGGCACCGACCGCACCGCGCTTCCGCGGCAGAAGACCCTGCGCGCACTGATCGACTGGAGCTACGACCTGCTCGGCGCCGACGAGCAGCGGCTCTTCCGCGGGCTCGCGCTCTTTCCGGGGGGCTTCACGCTCGAAGCCGTCGAAGCCATCCGCATGGACGACGGCACGGGCGAGCATGCGGTCCATGACCTCCTGGGCCAGCTCGTGGACAAATCGCTCGTGCAGTTCGACGGCGAGCGCGGCCGCTATCGCATGCTCGAAACGGTGCGGCAATACGCGCAAGGCAAGCTCGACGATGCCGGCGAGGCCGCGGCGATCCGCGAGCGCCATCTCGCGTATTTCCTCGCGCTGTCCGAGCAGGCACGCGTGGAGCTGCGGGGCCCGCGCCAGGGCGAGTGGCTCGCCCTGCTCGACCTCGAGCGGGAGAACCTGATCGCGAGCCACGAGTGGTGCCACCTGTGCGAGGACGGCGCGGCGCGCGGGCTCGCCTTGCTCGGCAACACCAAGTTCTACTGGATGCAGCGCGGCCTCGTGCGCCTCGCCTACCGGCTCCTGGGCGAGGCGCTGGCGCGGCCGCACGCCGCGGCGCGCACCACGGCGCGCTGGCGCGGGCTCTTCGATCTCGCGCAGTTCGCCATCCTCATCGGCGCGCCGCGCGAGGCGCAGCAGCGTCTCGAGGAGTGCCTCGCCATCGCGCGCGAGCTCGGCGACGAGGAGCGGATCGGCCCCACGCTGCAGCCGCTCGCCATGGCGCATAGCGCCCTCGGCAACCTTGCGGCAGCCCGGGCATTCATCGACGAGGCGCTCGTGCGGGCCCGCGCCCGCAGCAACGCGCGCGAGGTCGTGGCGGCCACGAGCGTGTCAGCCTCGCTATACCGGCGCGAGGGCAACCTCGATGCAGCGCAGGCCCAGTACGAGGAAGCGTTGCGAGATGCGAGGGACCTCGGCGACCGCTCGAGCATCGCCATCACGCTGCTCAATCTCGCGATGGTCGCGGTGATGCGCAGCGACGCCGATGCCGTGCCCCCCCGGCTTGCCGAAGCGCGCGCCATCACGCGCGAGATCGGCTCGATGACGCTGGGGCAGGGCGTGCTGGATGGCGCGGCTGCCGCGGCCACGCTCTGCGGTGACGCGCGCCGCACCGCCGTGCTGTTCGGCGCCGCGGAGCGCATTGGCGAGCAGGCCGGATCCGAACGCGACCACGCCGACGCGAGCTTCCTCGTGCCTTACATCGAGCAAGCCCGGCACGCGTTGGGGCCGGAGGCCTTTGCGGCGTGCGAAGCCGAGGGCCGCGCGCTCGCGCTGGAGGCGGCCCTCGACCTCGC
Organism: uncultured Alcaligenaceae bacterium; assembly: GCA_964620265.1. Taxonomy (GTDB): domain Bacteria; phylum Pseudomonadota; class Gammaproteobacteria; order Burkholderiales; family Casimicrobiaceae; genus VBCG01. Next base: position 5,622 of record CAZUGY010000013.1, on the reverse strand, counting down.
GTGCTCACCCGTCACGACCGCCCCGCCAAACCGCGGGGGCGCAGCCCGCGAAGGTGCGACGCCGGCCCGCCGCGTTACGGACCGTCGTTGAAGATCGCAGGATCCGGCGACTCCAGCGGCCGGCCCGTGGCCTTGTTGAAGACGCGGATCTTGTATTCGTACTTCTTCGTGTCGGTATTGCGGTTGCGCACCCAGACGGCAGAACCGGCGGCGCGCGAGGCCTCGAACTGACTCGCGGCACCCGCGTCCTTGAAGATCACCGGAGCCGTGAACGGAATGCCCTCATTGCGGAATTCCCACTTGTCGGTGCCGGCGAGCCACCAGATGATGTCGGTGCCCGTCGAAGGAATGCCGGGGATGCGTCGCATCCGCACCACCTCCGTGCCGATGTGCACCTGGCAGGCACCGCTTGCGTCGGCCACGACCTCGACGGCGACGCCGCATGCCGCACCGTTGGCGAGGCACACCACCTCGGGTATCCGCGGATCCGCTGCCCGGCGCGGGCAATCCGGGTTGACGGCGGCGCTCGCCCCCGTGGAACTGGGCGCCATCGTCTGGCACCCCGCCAATGCCAGGACACAGGCGGCCCCGGCCAACGTCGTGAACCTCTGGATCATCGCTGTCCCCTCGAGTGAGTGTCTGACGCGCGGCTCGCCCGCAGGCGACCGGCTCGTCGATTCTCATACAACCCGAGGTCCGCTGCAAAGTTAATATTCGCCATGCCCATCGACCATCTCCAGGCCGGCCGCACCAAGGATCTGGGTGGCGGCTTCCTCGTCCGCCGCCTCCTGCCCGCCTTCCCGCGGCAGGGGGTGGGCCCGTTCGTGTTCTTCGATCACTTCGGCCCGGTGACGGTGCAGCCGCAGGACAACTTCGACGTGCGGCCGCACCCGCACATTGGCCTCGCCACCGTCACGTATCTCTTCGAGGGCGCGATGCTCCATCGCGACAGCCTCGGCCACGTGCAGCGCATCGAACCCGGTGCCATCAACTGGATGACGGCGGGACGCGGCATCGTGCACTCGGAGCGACGGCCGCCGGATCTCGCGCAGGCGCCCTACGTGAACCATGGCCTGCAACTGTGGGCCGCCCTGCCGCGGGAAGCGGAAGAGGTCGCGCCGTCGTTCACGCATACGCCCGCGAGCGCGATCCCCGAATGGCGCGAGGGCGGCAACGACGTGCGCCTGCTGATCGGCGAGGCCTTCGGAAGACGCTCGCCGGTGGCCACATTCATGCCCACGCTCTATCTCGACGTGGCGGCGCAGCCCGGCGCCGCGCTCGTGCTGCCTATGGAGGCGGGCGAGCGCGCGGTGTATTCGATCGACGCGCCGCTCGACATCGACGGCGCCGCCGTGCCGTCGCACACATTTGCCTTTCTCGACACCGCTGCCGCCGCGACCGTCACGGCACCGCAAGGCGCCCGCTACGTCGTCGTCGGTGGCGCGCCGCTCGACGGCACGCGCTTCATGTGGTGGAACTACGTGTCGTCGCGGCGCGAGCGCATCGAGCAGGCCAAGGACGACTGGCGCGCGCAACGCATGGGGCAGGTGCCCGGCGAGACCGAGCTCATTCCGCTGCCGGAGAAGTAGCGCTCGGCGGCATCGAGGTTCGCCATCCGAGTCCGGGAGTGATCGCGCGATCCTCGCCGGTGCCCACCTCCACCGCCTGCAGCAGTCCGCTGTCGACCGCCTCGTGCGCGAATTCGCGCACCGTGCGCACGCGCGCCGCGGGCACGCCGCAGGCATTGAGCCGCGCTTCTAGCCCGGCCGCGGACTGCGCGGCGACGCGCGTTGCCACGAGCGCGCGAAAGGCCGCGGGCTCGCGCGCCCGCGCGAAGGTCGACGCCCCCGGAACCACGGGCTCGAGCAGCGGCGCCGCCACGTCGTGTGGCACCGCGAGCACCTCGAGCAGGCGCGCGACGTGCGCCGGCGTGTTGGCGCCGATGGCAAGCCAACCGTCGCTGCACTCGAAGATGTCCGCCGCGGGGCTTCCGGAATAGCCCTTGTTGCCCACGCGCGGAATCTCCTCGTTCGACGCCAGCGTCTCGCACACGAAGGGATACATGAGCTGCAGCGCGCTCGCCCACATCGACACGTCGAGGAAGGAACCTTCACCGGTACGATCCCGCTCGCGCAGCGCGATCACGATGGACAACGCGCCGATGATGCCCGTGGCCGCGTCGACCACGGGGAAGCCCGTCTTCACCGGAGGACCACCCTCGCTGCCCGCGAGCATCGTCATGCCGGTGAGCGCCTGGATCACGTGGTCGTAGGCGCCGCGCGGGGTCAGCGCCGGATCACTGTAGCCATAACCGGAGATCGCGCAATAGACGATGCGCGGATTGATCGCGCGCACGTCGTCGTAGGAGAGGCCGTGGCGGGCGAGCACGCCGGGCCGGTAGTTGTCGACCATCACGTCGGCGTCGCGCGCGAGCGAAAGGACTTCCGCGCGACCATCCGGCGAGGCGATGTCGATCTCGCGCAGCGTCTTGCCCGCATTGAGCGCCGCGAAGGCCCGCGCCCCGCCGGCGGTGCGGCGCATGACGTCGCCGCCGCCCGGCTTTTCGACCTTGGTGACGGTAGCACCCAGCTGCGCCAGGTGAAACGTGGCAAAAGGCCCCGCGATCACGTGGCTGAAGTCGAGCACGCGCACGCCGCGCAGCGCGTGCGGCGGAAGGTGGTGGGGACGCGGCATCTACTTGTCGACGGAAAGCTTCGCGGCCTTCACGATGCGATCGAACTTGCGCGTCTCCGCCTGCATGAATGCAGCGAAGTCCGCCGGCGAGGCGCTGACGGCGACCACGGCGCCGGCGGCTTCGCTGTCGGCACGCACCGCGGGATCCTCGTAGGTCTTCTGGATCGCCTTGAACAGGATGTCCACGATGTCCGCGGGCGTGCCCGCGGGCGCCCAGAAGCCGAACCAGGCATCGAGGGCCAGCTCCGGCGCCTTGAAGATCTCCACCAGCGTGGGGACCTCGGGCAGGGTGGGCATGCGCTGTCCGCTGGTCACTGCGAGCGCGCGCACCCGGCCGCCCTTCACCTGCGGAATGGCGGTGGAGCCGATGGGAAAGGCGAACTGCGTGTCGCCGGCCACGATCGACGGCACGATCTCGACGGATCCCTTGTAGGGGATGTGTACCGCGTCGATCCCGGCCTGCAGCACCATCGCCGCGGCCACGAGATGCGCCGCGCTGCCGACCCCGCCGGATGCGTAGTTGAGCTTGCCGGGATCCTTCTTCGCCGCCGCCACGATGTCGTCCACCGACTTGTACGGGGAGTTCGCGGCCACCACGAGCACCGACGGCGTGAAGGCATTGCGCGCGATGGGCGTGAAGTCCTTGAGCGGATCGAAGCCGAGCGACGGCTGCATCGCCTTCTGCACGATGTGTGACGACGCGCCCAGGAGCAGCGTGTAGCCGTCCGGGGCCGCGCGCGCCACCGTTTGCGCCGCCAGGACCCCGCCCGCGCCCACGATGTTCTCGACCACCACGACCGTGCCCTTGCCGAGCACCTCACCGAGCTTCACCGCCATCTTGCGGGTGAGGACGTCCGGGCCGCCGCCGGCCGCGAAGGGCACGATGATGCGGATCGGGCGGCTGGGAAAGCCGCCGGCCTGCGCGGACGCGAGCCGGGAGATGCCGAGGCCCAGGGCCGAGAGCCCCAGGGCACGCAGGTGAAACTGACGCCGGGTGGTCATGCCGATTCCTCCTTTTCGTCCGCGCCTTCGGGAGCACGGCTCCGGGATTGAGAATCTAGGCCTTCCATGGCATAAGTAAAACTGAATTATTCTTAATGAGTCATTAGCATGATCCAACCCGTCGCCACCCTGCCCGCGCGCCTCGCGCACCTGCGACTGCGCGACCTCGTGCTGCTCGAGCATCTCGACGAGCTCGGCTCGCTCACCGACACCGCCGCGCGCATGCACGTGACGCAGTCCGCCATCACCCAGGCCCTGCAGGCGCTGGAGCAGGCTTTCGGCCGGCCGCTGGTGGAGCGCGGGCGGCGCGGCCAGCGGGGTGTGCGCCTCCTGCCCGCCGGCGCGGCGGCGCTGCGGCACCTGCGCGTGGCGCGACACGAGGTCGTGGCGGCGTTCACGGCCGCCTCCGATCCGGGCACGCTGGAGTTGCGCATCGGGGCCTTGCCGCTCACGCTGGTGCGGCCGCTCCCCCGCGCCCTGGAGCGGTTGCGGAAGCGGTTGCCGCACGTTCGCGTCCACCTCTCCGAAGCCACGGTGCCGCACCTGTGGCGGCAGCTCGAGGCGGGCGAGGTCGATGCCATCGTGGGCCGCCTGCCGACGCTGAGCGAACGGCAGCGGCTGCCCGAAGGTGTCGCGCACCGCACCGTGGGCCACGACTCGCTGGTGGTCGTGTGCGCGCGCAGCCATCCACTCGCGCGCAAGCGCAAGACGACGGTCGCGCAGCTCTCGGCGCACGACTGGATCGTGCCGCCCGAGGGGTCGTACACGCGCGTGGCGCTCGAGCAGCTCTTCCTGCGCGAGGGCCGCAACGGCCCGGACGGCGTCATCGTCTCGATGGACTTCAACGCCAACCTGCGGCTCGCGGCGGAAGGCACCCTGCTCGCGGCCGTGCCGCGCTCGGCTGCGCTCGCGGCGCGCGCATCGCTGGATCTCGTGGTGCTGCCGATCGATTGGGGACGCGAGGACACGGCGATCACGCTCGTGTGGCGCGAGGCGAGCCTCGGGAACCCCGCGCTGGTGACGCTCCTGGAGTGCTTCTGAGCCCGGGCGCGCTATGCTCGCGCGACCACCACGAAAGAAGGAAGCATCCCATGCCTGCCGCCCCCTCGCTCGAGCTTTACGCCTACTGGCGCACCTCCGCCGCCTTCCGCGTGCGGGTGGCGCTCAACCTCAAGGGCCTCGTGGCGACCGAGCGCTTCGTCGACATGGACGCCGGCGAGCAGCGCAGCGAGGCGTTCCTGAAGATCAATCCGCTGGGAGGCATCCCCGCGCTGGTCGAGACCGGCCATCCGCCGCTCACGCAGTCGCTCGCCATCCTCGAATTCCTGGACGAGCTCGCCCCCGAGCCGCCGCTCCTGCCAAATGACCTGCACGGACGTGCGCGCGTGCGCTCGCTCGCCGGGATGCTCGCGAGCGACACGCATCCGCTCATCACGCCGCGCGTGCGCAAGTATCTCTCGTCGGTGGGAGGCTTCGACGATCCCGCCGTGCGCGCGTGGATGCGCCACTGGCTCGCCACCGGTCTCGCAGCATTCGAGCAGCGCCTGGCCACCGAGTCCGCCACCGGACGCTTCTGCCACGGCGACAGCGTGACCATGGCCGACATCTGCCTCGCGAGCATCGTCGCCGTCACGCGCCTGTTCAAGCTGGAGTTCGACGCGATGCCTCATGTGGAGCGCATCATGGCCGAATGCGACGTCATCGACGCCTTCGCGCGCGCGGCGCCGCTGCGGCAGCAGGGCGCGCCCGCGGCCTGAGCCCTACGCCACCGGGTCCGGAACGCTGTCGAGAAATCCCGCGGGCGGCACGAAGAAAAGGCAGCCCGTGACCGCCGTGCTGAAATCCAGCAGGCGGTCGTAGTTGCCCGGAGGGCGGCCCACGAACATCGCGTCGAGCATCAGCTCGATGCGATGCGGCGACTTGGCG
>CAZUGY010000012.1:0-48717 GCA_964620265.1 uncultured Alcaligenaceae bacterium | reverse complement strand
CCGCCCATGGGAGTGCGCGCGGCACCCACGATGACGACGGGATCGTTGTCCATGTCCGTTGCCTTTCCTTCGTCGCGGCGCATCGTGACCGCGCCGTTCACGTTCGTTACTTCGTTTCGTTGAAGAGCTCGCGCCCGATCAGCATGCGGCGGATCTCGCTGGTGCCGGCGCCGATCTCGTAGAGCTTGGCATCGCGCCACAGGCGTCCGGTAGGAAACTCGTTGATGTAGCCGTTGCCGCCCAGCGACTGGATCGCTTCGCCGGCCATCCACGTGGCCTTCTCCGCCGCGTAGAGGATGGCGCCGGCGGCGTCCTTGCGCGTGGTCTCCCCGCGGTCGCAGGCCTGCGCCACCGCGTACACATACGCCTTGCAGGCCATCATCGTCGAATACATGTCGGCGACCTTGCCCTGCATGAGCTGGAACTCGCCGATCGGCTGGCCGAACTGCGAGCGCTCGTGCACGTACGGCAGCACCGCGTCCATGCACGCCGCCATGATGCCGAGCGGCCCCGCGGCCAGCACCGCGCGCTCGTAGTCGAGCCCGCTCATGAGCACGCGCACGCCGCTGCCCTCGGTGCCCAGCACATTCTCGGCGGGCACCTCGCAATCCACGAACACGAGCTCGCAGGTGTTGCTGCCGCGCATGCCGAGCTTGTCGAGCTTCTGCGCGGTGGAGAATCCCGTCATGCCCTTCTCGACGAGGAACGCCGTGATGCCCTTGGGTCCGGCCTGCACGTCGGTCTTCGCATAGACCACGAGCGTGTCGGCATCGGGGCCGTTGGTGATCCACATCTTGCTGCCGTTCAGCACATAGCGGTCGCCCTTGCGGTCGGCGCGCAGCCGCATCGAGACCACGTCCGATCCCGCGCCAGGCTCGCTCATCGCGAGCGCGCCCACGTGCTCGCCGCTGATGAGCTTCGGCAGGTACCTGCGCTTCTGCGCCTCGCTCCCGTTGCGGCGGATCTGGTTCACGCACAGGTTCGAGTGCGCGCCGTAGGACAGCCCCACCGACGCCGACGCGCGCGAGATCTCCTCCATCGCGATGCAATGCGCGAGGTAGCCCATGTGCGTGCCGCCGTATTCCTCCTCGACGGTGATGCCGAGAAGGCCCAGATCGCCCATCTTGCGCCACAGGTCCATCGGAAACTGGTTGCTGCTGTCCACCTGCGCGGCGCGCGGCGCGATCTCGGCGGCGCAGAACGCCTGCACGGTCGCGCGCAGCATGTCGATGGTCTCGCCGTGATGGAACGAGAGCGAGGGGAAATTGATCATCGTGCCTCCTTCATGCGATGTCGCGACGGACCGCGGTGGCCGTTGCGGGTGCGGATCGCGCCGCCGGCGTCCATCAGCGTGCCGCGGGCGCGTCGGGCGCGTCCTTCCTGCCGTGCATCACCATGAGCGTCTGCTGCATCAGGGCGACCAGGGTGCGCTCGCTCCCGCGCTCCGCGTGCACCTCGCCGCGCGTGATCGACAGCGTGCGGCCGTGCTTGACCACGAAGCCCTCCGCCACCAGGCGCTCGCCGCGCGCAGGGGCCACGAGGTTCAGCTTGAACTCCACCGTGAGCACCGACGAATCTTCCGGGAAGAGCGTGTAGCCGGCGAAGCCTCCGGCGCTGTCGACGATCGCGCTCACCATGCCGGCGTGCACGAACCCGTGCTGCTGCGTGATCTCGGGTCGCGTGGGCAGGGCGATGGCGCAGTATCCCGGCTCCACCGCGAGGAGCTCGGCGCCGATGTGCCGCATCGCGCCCTGTCGCGCGAAGCTCTCCCGCACGCGCCCGGCGAAACCGGAAAACGCAGGCGCGAAGGCGGGGGTGGGTGCCGTAGCGGATGGCATGGCCAATTATATTACGTTTACGTAAACGTCAATTATCGCGACGACCACCCGCCGCCGTCGCTCCTGCAGCGGCCGGGCGGCCCGGATCGTCCCGCAGGCGCTTGCGGCAATCGCGCTCCGCCCCGTCGATCTCGGCCAGCACCGCATCGATGTCCTCGCGCTGCTGGAGGAGTCGCGCCCGGCGGTCGGCGAGCACCTCCAGGAATTTCACGAGCTGCGCCCGCTCGTTGCGCGACACCTCGTACAGGTCGAGGATCTCGCGGATCTCCGACAGGGACAGGCCCAGGCGCTTGCCGCGCAGGATCAGCTTCAGCCGTACCCGCTCGCGCTCCCGATAGATGCGCGCGCGGCCCCGCCGCTCGGGGGACAGCATGCCCTCGTCCTCGTAGAAGCGGATCGCGCGCGTGGTCAGCGCGAACTCGTGCGCGAGCGCGGAGATCGTGTAGGTCGCCTCGCTCGCGGGTACCGGGCGTTTCGCGGATGCAGGGGCCATCGGGTGCACTGCGGGGATGAATCGAGAGCCCACCCCGGAAGGCGGACAGCGGGCCACGATACCATATCGATTCCACCACCTTCGAAGGCCACGATGGCCACTTCCGCACCGCCCGTCCTCGACTACGCCGTCACCGAGCCGCCTCCTCCCGGCACTGCCATGCGCGTCGCGCCGTCGATCCTGTGGCTGCGCATGCCGCTGCCCTTCGCGCTCGATCACATCAACCTGTGGCTCGTCGACGGTGCTGACGGCTGGACGCTCGTGGACACGGGCTATGGCGATGCGCCGACGCGCGCGATCTGGGAGCGCCATTTCGCGCAAACGCTCGCCGGCAAGCCGGTCGTGCGCATCGTCGCCACGCACTGCCATCCCGACCACCTCGGCAATGCCGCATGGCTCGCGACGCGCTTCGACTGCCCCGTGACGATGACCCACGGCGAGTTCATGACGGCGCATGCGATCTGCGACGAGCGCGCAAGCCACGCTCCCGCCGACAACCTCGAGCTCTTCCGCCGGCACGGCATGGCGCAGGCCGACCTCGCCACCCTCGCGGCGCGCGGCAACCAGTATCGCCACGGCGTGCCCGCGCTGCCGCCCGTGTTCGAGCGCATCGCCCACGACGACCGCGTGGCCTTGGGCGATGGCGACTTTCGCGTCATCGCCGGCTACGGGCACTCCAACGAGCACGCCTCGCTCCACTGTGCGGAGAGCAGGGTGCTCATCTCGGGCGACATGCTGTTGCCGCGGATCAGCACCAACGTCTCGGTGTGGCCCTACGATCCCGATGGTGATCCGCTCGCCCGCTTCCTGCACTCGCTCGCCGCATTCGAGGCGCTTCCGGCCGACACGCTCGTGCTGCCTTCGCACGGCCTGCCCTTCCGCGGCATCGCACCGCGCATCGCGCAACTGCGCGAGCACCACGCCGCGCGGCTCGAGGAGCTCGAGGCCGCCATCGCCGCAGCACCCGCACCCGTATCCGCTGCCGACGTCGTGCCGGTCCTGTTCCGCCGCACGCTCGACGCGCAGCAGCGATTCTTCGCGATGGGCGAGGCCCTCGCGCATCTCAACCACCTGTGGCGCCGGGGCCGTATCCGGCGGCTGCGTTCCGCCGACGGCTCCTGCCGGTTTGCCGTCGACGGCGCCACGTAATACCGTCACCACCGTTCCGATTACAACGAGGGCCCTGTCCGGGCTCCTGCAGGGAGGAGAACCACGATGTCCGAATCCGCCGCCGTTCCGGCCCCCGATCCGCTCGCCCTCGCCCGATCGCTCGCGGCCGCCGCCGAGAAGAGCGCCAAGGTCATGGGCGATTTCGCCTCGCGCAATGCGAAGCCCGGTGCCGCGATCCCTGCCGACGAGCTGGGCCTGGGCAAGGCATTCATGGAGCTCGCCGCGCAGATGCTCGCCAACCCCGCCAAGCTCGCCGAATCGCAGATGACGCTGTGGTGGGAGTACATGAGCCTGTGGCAGGGCTCGATGCTGCGCCTCATGGGGGGCGACGTGAATCCCACGGCGATCCCTGCCCAGGGCGACAAGCGCTTCAAGCACGAGGACTGGCAGGAACACTTCCTCTTCGACTACATCAAGCAGAGCTATCTCATCACCGCGCGCTGGATGCACGATCAGGTGGCCAGCGTGGAAGGCCTGCCCGAGCAGACGAAGAAGAAGGTCGACTTCTTCACACGCCAGTACATCGATGCTCTGGCGCCCTCCAACTTCGCGCTGACCAACCCCGAGGTCTTCCGCGAGACGGTCGCCACCGGCGGCCAGAACCTCGTGAAGGGCCTGCACAACCTGCTCGACGACATCGAGCGCGGCGGCGGCCAGCTCCGCATCTCGATGACCGACCAGAAGGCCTTCGAGCTCGGCGTCAACATCGCCACCACGCCCGGCAAGGTCGTGTTCCAGAACGACCTCATGCAGCTCATCCAGTACGAGCCCGCGACGAAGAAGGTGTGGAAGCGACCGCTCCTCGTGATCCCGCCGTGGATCAACAAGTACTACATCCTCGACCTGCGCGAGAAGAACTCCTTCCTGCGCTGGGCCGTCAACGAGGGCATCACCACCTTCGTGATCTCGTGGGTGAATCCCGATGCGAAGCTCGCGCACAAGGACTTCGCCGACTACGTGAACGAAGGCACGCTCGCGGCGCTCGCGGCGATCGAGAAGGCCACCGGCGAGCCCGACGCCAACGTGATCGGCTATTGCCTGGGCGGCACGCTCCTCGCGGCGACGCTGGGGGTCATGGCCGGCCGCAAGGAGGGACGCAAGGACGGGCGCATCGCGAGCGCCACCTTCATGACCTCGCTCATCGACTTCACCGCCGCGGGCGAGCTCGAGGTGTTCATCGACGAGACGCAGGTGCGCTCGCTCGAGAAGAAGATGAGCGAGCGCGGCTATCTCGAGGGCAGCGAGATGGCGCAGACCTTCAACATGCTGCGCGCCAACGACCTCATCTGGTCGTTCGTCATCAACAACTACCTCATGGGCCGCGACCCGTTCCCCTTCGACCTCCTGCACTGGAACTGCGATTCCACGCGCATGCCGGCGACGATGCACAGCTATTACCTGCGCAACATGTACATGGAGAACAAGCTGCGCGAGCCCGGCGCGCTGACGCTCGCGGGCGTTGCGGTGGACCTGTCCAGGGTGACCGTGCCCGCCTATTTCGTATCGGCGATGGAAGACCACATCGCGCCATGGAAGACGACCTACGCCGGCACGCAGATCCTGAAGGGGAAGAACCGCTTCGTGCTGTCCGGCTCCGGGCACATCGCCGGCATGGTCAATCCGCCCAGCGCGGTCAAGTACGGCCACTGGACGAGCGAGAAGCTTCCTGCAGACGCCGACGCCTGGCTCGCGGGCGCCACGCAGAACGAAGGCTCCTGGTGGCCCGACTGGCGCAGGTGGATCACGCCGTACCTCGGCCGGGAAGTGCCGCCACGCGTCCCCGGCAAGGGCAAGCTCGAGGTGATCGAGCCCGCGCCCGGAAGCTACGCGCGCATCCGCGCCGACGGCAAGTAACGTCGACGCCCCCGGTCCTGCGGCGCCCGCACGGCCGCCGCGGTGATGGCCGGCCGCGCCGCAAGGCGCGCGGGGGCGGAGCGGAAGAACGCGAAGGCTGCCGGCGACGCGTCCCTAGCGCGCGCCGCGGCTGATGCTTCCCCCCGCGCCGGTCTCGTTGCCTTGCCGGCCACCATCGGTGGACGGTTGCGTCGGCTGGCCGCGCGCCGCGGGTGCCGGTGGCGGGGCAGCCTGCGGGCCGGGTGGCGGTGCGGCCTGGGGCGCGGGACGGGCCATGGCTGGCGATGCCGGCGCGACCTGTGCCGCAGGTGCCGGCCGCGGCACGGCCGAGGCCGGCGCCGAGGGCTGCAATTGCGGCTGTGCGCGCATCACGGGCTGCGAGGCCTGCGGCTGCAGCGAGCGCTGCGCCGAAGGTGCTACCGGTTGTGCCTGCGGCGATCGCGTCAGCGGCTGCGCGATCGAAGGTGACGACGGCTGCACCTGTTGCGGCCGCAGCACGGGTTGCGCGGCCGCCGGTGCCGCGGGCCGGACCTGCGCCGGACGCACCGGCACCGCCCCGGTGGCCTGCGGCGTGGCTTGCGGTTGTCCGCGCCCGTAGGGCTGCGCGGATTGTCCGGCCTGCGGCTGCCCGCGCATGGCCGGCGATCCCGGGACCGGCCCGACTGCCTGCGCCCCCGCCGGTTGCGGACGCGCCTCGCGCGAGCCGGGAGCCAGGCCCGGCTGTGCGGCGGTGCCCGGGGCCACACCCCGCTGGATCGGCACGGCCACCCCCGGTGACGTCGGCCCCTGCCGCGCCAGCGCCGGCTGGAACGACGAGGCCGGCGGAGGTGCCTGCACGGGCCGCGGCGTGGCGGCCCGGCTCGGGTCGTTGCGGAATACGGGCGGACTGGCGAGCGCGGGCGCATTCGCGACCGTGTCGCGCGACACGCGAACGAGGTTCTGCTGCACCGGCTGGCGCGCCTGGAAGGCCTGGAAGGGCACCGCGGTCACGCCGTTGGGCGCGCTCGCATTGCGCCAGCGTTGCGGGGGCGGGCTCCACGGCCGCACGACCGCCACGTTCACCGCGTACGGGCGATTGAAGCGGTCCCAGCAACCCGTCGAGCACCGGCCCCACCACGGACGGAAGGGCTCGCCCCAGCCCAACGGCACCCAGCCGTACACCGGCCCGCCCACGGTCACCGACACGCTCCAGCCCGCGCCGCCGGTCCAGGCGACGAGCGCCGGCGCCCACAGCGGACGCGGCGTGTAGGCGCCGGGACACCAGCCCCAGCGGCCGCCGACGAAGGCCCAGCGGCCGTAGTGGAACGGTGCGTAGCCCCACGGCGCGTAGTCGACCCACGTGGGGCCCCAGGTGCCCACGTCGACCCAGTAGCCGTTGCGATACGGCGCCCAGTCGGCCGCGACGTCGTTGGGATACCACACGGCGCCGTAGTCGTTGGTCTGTTGCCAGGTGCCGTACTGGTCGAGGTCGGCCGCGCCCACCATCTGCGGCGATACGTAGCTGTTGCCGCGCACGCGATAGAGCCGGTCACGGCTCGCCGCCCAGGAGTCGAAGCCGTCGCTGCCCACGCCGTTCTGCACGGTTGCATACTGGGGATCGGCGCCGTCGGCGTAGGCGACCTGTCCGGGAAGCACCTGCGACACGGCGGCCTGCGTCTGCACGTTGGCCTCGCCCTCGCGCACGATCACGACGGTGTGCAGGCGATCCTCGGTGACATCGATGCGATACAGGCCCGGCCGCGTGATGGCGACCTGGGCATTGGGCGTATCGACCAGCGCGACGTCACCCGGCTCGATCGCCCGCACGCGCAGGCTCACGCGCCCCTGCGCCACGAAGAGCGCGAAGCGGCGATCGTCGAGGTGCGAGACGTGCACGCTCGTTTGCCCCGCCATGCGGAACTGGGCGCCGCCGACGTCGATCTCGGCGCGGCCATCGCCGCCCTGCCAGAGGTTGTCGCCCGTGGTGACCGGATAGTTGATGCTCGCCGGCGTCCATGCATCGGGCTTGTCCTGTGGCGCGATGTACAGCTCCGACGCGACGTCGGCCACGCGCCCCACGCGGCCGGGGAGGTCCTCGGTGCCTTGCGCCGCCGCGGCGCCTGCCATCGCCAGCGCGGCGAGCGCCACGAGCGCGCTCCGTGCGAGGCGCGCACCGAGGCGTTGCCAAAGGCCTGCCGCCACGGCCGGGATCGCAGGTTCGTTCATGTCGGGAGCTCGCGTTTTCACCTGATTCGGACAACGTCCCCGCCGGCACGTTCGTTGACGACGGTGCCCGGTGGAGTCGATGGATGGCGTTGTGCTTTAGAATCGGACCAGCAAGAAGGCCGGTACCACGGCCTCGCATTTCCCACGATCACGAGGAGCAACGACATGCGGAGATTCCGCCCGACCGCCGTGACTGGCGCGCTCGCCCTTGTCTTTTTCGCGAGCAGTGCGTCCGCACAGTTTACAAACACTTACATCTTCGGCGACAGCCTGAGCGATGCCGGACAGTACGGCGCACGCTTCACCACCAATCCGGGACTCACCGCGCCGATGTACGTCGGCCAGGCATTCGGCTTCTCGGCCACGCCGTCGTTCCAGGGCGGCAACGACTTCGCGCAAGGCGGCGCGATGGTCAATGCACAGTCGCCGCTGGTGCCGCCGGGTGTGCCCAACATCCCGATCATGCAGCAGGTCGATGCATTCCTGCCGAACGTCGCCAACAACCGCGATGCGCTCTATCAGATCCAGGGCGGCGCCAACGACATCTTCGTGCTGGCCGCGACCAATCCCTCGGGCGCGCAGGCCGGTGCCACGCAGGCGGCGCTCGATCTCGCCACCGCCGTGGGCAAGCTCAAGGCGGCGGGCGCGCAGTACGTGATCGTGCAGAACCTTCCCGACCTCGGCAAGACGCCCAGCGCGATCGCGCAGGGTCCCGCCGCACAGGCCGGACTGTCGGCGCTTGCGGGCGTGTTCAACAGCACGCTCAACACGGCGATCGGCGCGGCCGGGCTGCAGGTGATCCAGTTCAACACCAACGCGCTCTTCAACGAGATCATCGCCAACCCGGGGCTGTACGGGTTCACCAATGTCACGAGTCCGGCCTGCACGGTGGCGAGCTCGGTCAACTGCACGCCGGCGACCCTCGTGGCGCCCGATGCCAACCTGAAATATGTCTTCGCCGACGGCGTGCATCCCACGACCGGCGCCACGCTCGTGCAGGCGCAGGCGATCGTGTCGATGATCACCGGCCCGCAGCAGGTGGCGGCACTCGCCGAGGCGCCCTTCGACATCCAGCGCGCGCAGTGGCGCACGCTCGACGGCCGCATGATGTCCGGCATCGGCGCGCCGGGCCCGTCGGGCAAGTTCCAGGCGTGGGCCGCGTACGACTATGCCAATCCCGACCTCGAGGGCGCGAGCCTGTCCGGCGATGCCAATCTCAACACGATCTCGGTGGGCGCCGACATGCGCGTCACCGATCGCATGATCGCCGGCCTCCAGTTCGCCTACTCCGAATACAAGGGCGATTTCGGCGGCAACACCGGCAATTTCCGCGTGCGCGAGCCCAACTTCACCGCCTACGTCGGCTACGGCGAAGGCCCGTGGTACCTGGGCGCCACGCTGGGCCTGGGCTCGCTCGATACCGACACCACGCGCTATATCCAGCTGGGTGCCACCACGCGCAGCGAGACCGGATCGGCCAACGGCTATCACAATACGGTCCGCCTCCTGGGCGGCTACTGGTTCAACTACAAGGAGCTCAACCACGGCCCGTTCGCCAAGCTCACCTACGAGAAGATCGTGGTGCGCCAGTTCAGCGAAGCGGGCAGCGACAGCACGGCGCTGACCTACGACCAGCAGAGCCAGGATCCGGTCTGGGCGAGCCTGGGCTACCAGGCCACGGGCATGTGGAGCGGCTTCCGTCCGTTCGCGCGCGCGACGTGGGAATACAACTTCGACAGCGACACGCGCACGGTGAGCGCCAAGCCCAATACGTTGAATGGCTGGTACACGGTCCCCGGCTTCAAGCAGGACGACAGCTGGTGGCTCTTCGATCTGGGCGTGAGCCGCGACTTCGGCAAGGTGACGGGCTTCGTGTCCGGCAACGCATCGGCCGGCAAGGACGACGGCGACTACTGGGCAATCACGGTGGGGATCCGTATTCCGCTGTAGGCACTTCCCGGTCATCCGTCGCGTCGTCGAAGGCCCCGC
Organism: uncultured Alcaligenaceae bacterium; assembly: GCA_964620265.1. Taxonomy (GTDB): domain Bacteria; phylum Pseudomonadota; class Gammaproteobacteria; order Burkholderiales; family Casimicrobiaceae; genus VBCG01. Next base: position 39,168 of record CAZUGY010000012.1, on the reverse strand, counting down.
GCGCCAACCGCCGCGGGGTCTTTTCATTACGCCAGCGACACGCGCAACGCCGCCAGCTGACGCAGGCCCGCGATCGCGCGCGATCCGTACCACGACGTGTGCTCGCCGTCGACCAGGTGCGCAGCCTTCGCGTGCCGCTCCGCGAGCGCCAGCGCATCGCGCTCGCGGAAGGCATACGGCTCGGTGGAGAGCAGGATGCGTTGTGCGTCGCGCCATTCGGCTCCGGCATCGTCCACTTCGGGATAACGGCGCACTGCCGTCGCGGGCACCGTGTCCCAGCCCACGTGGCGGAGCGTGGCGCTCACGTAGGTGTCGCGCGCGACGGTCATCCACGGCTTGCGCCAGATGAGATAGAGCACGCGCTCGCGCGGCAGCGATCGCGTGACCTCGCGCGCGCCGTCGAGCGCGGCCTGGAGCTCGCGCGCGAGCGCGGCGGCGGCTTCGGCCCGGTCGAAGATCGCACCGAAGAGCGCGAACAGACGTACATTGTCCCCGGGCACCTGCGGATGCGTGACGATCACGTGCGGCACGAAGGCGCGCGCGGCATCGACGTCCTCGCGGCGATTCTCGTCGACGTTGACCACGAGATGCGTGGGTGCGAGCACGCGCAACCGGTCGAGGTCGGGATCCTTGGTGCCGCCGATCTTGCGTACCGTGCGCGCCGCGCGCGGATGGATGCAGAAGCCCGTGCGCGCGACCACGTGGTCGGCGAGGCCCAGATCGAAGAGCAGCTCGGTGAGGCTCGGCACGAGGCAGGCGATGCGGGGTGCGCCGGTCGCGCGCTCGTGCGCGGTGCCGGCCCAGTCGACATGGGCGTCCGGCGCGGGATCGACCGCGGCGGCACGTGGCGTGGCGGCATCGCCTTGCATCACCGCGTCGACGTTCGCATCCGGCGGCATCACTGGCGCGGCTTGCGTGCGCGTCCCGCCACCGCCCGATCGAAGATCGGGCGCGGCAGGCAGCGCAGGACCCGCCCCAGCCACGCCATCTGCCACGGCAGCACGTAGAAGCGCTTGCGGCGCGCGATCGCGCCGGCGGTGAGCGTCGCGGCCTTCTCCGGCGTGAGCAGGAACGGCATGCGATAGGGATTGCGCGCGGTGAGCGGTGTCGCGATGAATCCGGGACACACGGTCACCACCGCAACGCCGCTGTCGGAGAGCTCGATGCGCAGCGATTCGAGGTAGGTGATCGCGGCGGATTTGGATCCGCAGTACGCGCCCGAGCCCGGCAGGCCGCGGAATCCCGCCACGCTGGCGATGCCCGCCAGCACGCCCGCGCGCGCCGCGCGCATGGGGCGCACGAAGGGCGCGAAGGTATGCACCATGCCGAGCACGTTCGTCTCGAACACGGCCTTGAAGGCGGGAATGTCCTCCGGCTCGTCGGTGAGCGTGCCGCGCGAGATGCCCGCATTGGCGATCACGACATCGGGACAGCCGAAGCGGGTGATGAAATCGGCGGCAGCGCGCTCGAGGTCGGCGGGATTGCGCACGTCGCCGGCGTAGGTGGCCACGGTGGCCGGTGCGAGGCTCGCCGCGAGGCGCGCGAGCTCCGCCTCGCGCCGCGCGAAGAGCCCGAGCGTCGCGCCGTCGCGCGCGTAGAGGGCGGCGAGCGCCTCCCCGAGCCCGGACGACGCGCCGGTGAGGAAGACGCGCATGCGCGCGACGAGGCTCCGCCGATCGGCGCTTTACGACTTGGGGCGCTCGGCGCGGGCCTTCTGCACCATCGCGTCGATCGCCGCCGGCATCGACGCGTGGCCCTGCGGCAGCTTGTCGGAGCCGGTGATGAACTTGCCGTCGACGATCACCGTGGGCGTGGACTGGATGTTGTACGCGCCGGCGAGCTGCTTCGCGCGGTTCACCTTGCCCACCACGGCGAACGACTTGTAGATGTCCTCGACCTTCTTGCGATCGAGGCCCTTGGTGGCCGCCCAGTCGAAGAAGTCCTTCTCGTTCCACAGCGGCGCACCCTTGCTGTAGATGGCGGTGAACACCTCCGGCGAGAGCTTCGTCTCCTCGCCCATCGCCTCGAGGGTGTAGTAGCTGCGGGCGAGGTTCTCCCACCTCGGCTGGAACATCACCGGCACGCGACGGAACGTCACGTCGGCGGGCTTGTTCCTGAGCCAGGCCTGGATCTGCGGCTCGAGCTCGCCGCAATGCGGGCATCCATACGAGAAGAACTCGATCACCTCGATGTTCTTCCCCGTCTCCACCGGCTGCGGATTCTTGATGCGGAAGAAGTGGGTGCCTTCGGCCAGGCCCTGGGCGGCCGCGGACGTGGCGAGGCTCGCCGCGAAGGCGATCACGCCGATGCTCCGCGCAGCGGAACGCACGGCGGGAAGGAAGGAAGAGATGCTCATCGAAACTCCTTGGATCTCAAAAAGGCACGGGACGCGTCCCGCTCGTGGAGGCCACCAACGCGCGGACAACCGCCGGGGTGGACGCGCATTGGGCAAGCGCCGCGCGTCCGGGTTCCCCGGTGCACACTTTTCTAGAACTTGATCACGGCGACGTCGAAGCCACCCTTGGAAAGGTCGCTGCGGATGCGGGCGAGCTCGTCGGGATTGTCGTAGGGCCCCAGGCGTACGCGGTAGCGCGTGCCCTTGTCGGGCAGCGTGCCCATCTGCACGCTCGCCTGCCAGCCGGCAAAGGCCAGGCGCGCCTTGAGATTCTCCGCATCGGACTCGGAGGCAAAGGAGCCCGCCTGCAGCCAGAAGCGCTCCGGCAGCTTGCTGGCACTCGTGGGCTCGGCCGCCGCCAGCTTCTCCGGCGCCTTCTCCGCGGCCTTCGGCACGCCCGTGCCCTTCTCACCCGCGGCCCGGGCCTGGTCCACCAGCGCCTTGTCGGGCGAGGCGCGCTTGCCCTCCGCCTGCACCTTCGGCTCCTCCACGCCCGGGAGGACCTTGTAGAAATCGAAGCGGGGCTTGTCGGACGCGGCAGGATCGGCCTTGGCCGTGCGCGCGGGCTCCTTCGTGGCTTCGCGCGCCTCCTTGCCCCCGCCCGCGGGGAACGGCCCATTGGCCTTCATGAGGTAGTACGCGACCCCGGCGGCAAGCCCCAACCCGAGGACGAGGCCAATGAAGACGCCGATCAGCGTGCCGCCGGCACCGCTGCGGCGCGAGGCGCGCGCGCGCGGCGGGGGACGTCGGGTGGGCCTCGTGGCGGCGTTCATCACATCCTGTCCGGTGCATCGATGCCGAGAATGGCAAGCCCGTTGGCAAGTACCCGTCCGCTCGCCACCACGAGTGCGAGGCGCGCGGCACGCAGATCCGCATCGTCGACCAGAAAGCGCTCGGCATTATAGTAACTGTGGAATTCCTGGGCCAAATCCTTGAGGTAGAACGTGACCTGGTGCGGCGCCAGATCGCGCGCCGCATTGGCGAGCTCGACCGGAAAGTCCTCGATCCGGCGCAGGAGCGCGATCTCGTACGCACTGGTGAGCGCATCGAGCGGCACGGCGGCGAGCTTGGCGGGCGCCTCGGCGAGCTCCATCCCCGCCTGCCGCAGCACCGCCGCCACGCGGGCGTGGGCGTACTGCACGTAATAGACGGGGTTGTCCTCCGACTGCGAGCGTGCGAGGTCGATGTCGAACACGAACTCGGTATCGGCCTTGCGCGACACGAGGAAGTAGCGCACGGCATCGCGCCCCGCCTCGTCGATCAGGTCGCGCAGCGTGACGTAGCTGCCGGCGCGCTTGCTGATCTTCACCTCCTCGCCGCCGCGCATCACGGTGACCATCTTGTGCAGCATGTAGTCGGGATAGCCCGCGGGGATGCCCAGCCCCAGCGCCTGCAACCCGGCGCGCACGCGCGTGACGGTGCTGTGGTGATCCGAGCCCTGCACGTCGATCACCTTGGTGAAGCCGCGCTCCCACTTCGTGACGTGATACGCGATGTCGGGCACGAAATACGTGTAGCCGCCATCGGACTTGCGCATCACGCGGTCCTTGTCGTCGCCGTAGTCGGTGGTGCGCAGCCACAGCGCGCCCTCGTGCTCGTAGGTCTTGCCGGATTCGACGAGCTTGCGCACCGTGGCGTCGACGCGCCCGTCGGTGTAGAGCGAGCTCTCCAGATAATAGACGTCGAACTGCACGCCGAAGGCGGCGAGGTCCCGGTCCTGCTCGCGGCGCAGCTCCGCCACGGCGAAGTGGCGGATCGTCTCGATGTCGGACAGGTCGTGCCCCACCGTGTCGAGGTAACGCTGCGCGATCTCGATGATGTATTCGCCCCGGTAGCCATCCTCGGGAAAGGCGCCGTGCTCGCCCAGCAATGCCTTGGCGCGCGCGCGCACCGAGATCGCGAGGTTCTCGATCTGCTGGCCGGCATCGTTGTAGTAGTACTCGCGCGAGACGTCGTAGCCCTGCGAGGCGAGGAGATTGGCGAGCGAGTCGCCGAGCGCCGCCTGCCGGCCGTGGCCGACGTGCAACGGACCCGTGGGATTGGCGGACACGAATTCGACCATCACCTTGCTGCCGGCGTGCGCCTGCGACCGGCCGTAGTGCGGTCCCGCGGCGAGCACGCGATGCACCACGGCCTGCCGCGCCGCAGGCGTGAGCGTGAGATTGATGAATCCCGCACCTGCCACTTCCGCGCTGGCGATGAGGCCGGATGCGGGCAATGCCGCGACGATCGCATTGGCGAGGTCGCGCGGATTGCGCTGCGCCCGCTTGGCGAGCGTCATCGCGACGTTGCTCGCATAGTCGCCGTGCGCGGCCTGCCGCGGCCGCTCGATCGCGACCGTGGCATCGGCATGCGCCGGCAGCGCGGCCTGCACCGCCATCGACAGCGCCTTGCCGAGTTCGTCCCTGATATCGCTCACCGCTGCCTTGGCTCTTTGCCGCAACAAAACGAAGCATTATAGCGGCCGGCCGTCATCCGAAGCCGGCGGGGTCCACGTCGAGCGCCCACCGCGTGCGCCGCCCCGGCAGCGCGGCGAGTGCCTCGCTCCACTGCGCGAGAAAACGCTGCAGCGAAGGACGCCGCGCGCCCTGCACCACCATCTGTGCGCGCTCGAAGCCGGCGCGCCGCGCAAGCAGCGCGGGCACGGGGGCGAACACTTCCACGCCGTCACCCGCGAGCTCCAGCGCGGCGCCGTGCGCGGCCGCGAGGAAGCGGTCGACGTCCTCGCGCCGGTGCGCCTCGGCGGCGAGCAGCGCCGCATGGACGATCGGCGGCAGTTGCGCCACGCGACGCTCGTCCAGGAGCATGTCGGCGAACGAGGCATAGTCGTGTGAACGCAGCGCCGCGTAGACGGGGTGATCGGGGAAGTCGGTCTGCACGATCACTTCGCCCGGCACGCCCGCGCGACCCGCACGACCCGCCACCTGCACGAGCAGCGCCGCCAGGCGCTCCGTCGCGCGGAAATCGGCGCTGTACATCGCATTGTCGGCGCCCAGGACGCCCACGAGTGTCAAGCGCGGGAAGTCGTGGCCCTTGGCCAGCATCTGCGTGCCCACGAGGATGTCGAGCGCGTTCGCTTCCACACCGGCGCGCACCGCGGCGAACGCGCCCTTGGCGCGCGTGCTGTCGCGGTCCACGCGCGCGATGCGCGCCGCCGGAAATGCCTCCGCGAGCGCGCGCTCGAGGCGCTGCGTGCCGAAGCCCAGCGGCACGAGGTCCACGTTGCCGCACGACGGGCAGGCGCGCGGCAGCCGCTCGTGGTGGCCGCAATGGTGGCAGCGCAGTGCGGGTGGCGCGCGGTGCGTGGTGAGCCGCGCACTGCAGCGCGTGCATTGCGCTTCCCACTTGCAGGCCGCGCAGACGAGGGACGGCGCGAAGCCGCGCCGATTGACGAACACGAGCGATTGCTCGCCCCGCGCAAGCCGCGCCGCGATCGCCTCCCGCAGCTCGACGCCGATGCCCTCGCCCTCGCGCGCGATCCGGTTGCCGACGAGCCGGATCGCCGGCAGGGTCGCGCGCGGATCGGCGCGCGCCGGCAGCTCGAGGCGCCGATACCGTCCCTCGGAGGCTGCGAGCCAGGTCTCGAGCGAGGGCGTGGCCGTGCCGAGCACGACCGGCACGCCGCGGCGGTGTGCGCGCCAGATAGCGGCATCGCGCGCCTGATAGCGCACGTTGTCCTGCTGCTTGTACGACGCGTCGTGCTCCTCGTCGACGACCACCAGCGAGAGGCCCGGCATCGGCGCGAACACGGCCAGCCGCGTGCCGAGCACGATACCGGCGCGCCCTTCGGCGGCCGCGAGCCAGGCCGCACGGCGCTCGCCCGCGGCAAGCCCGCTGTGCAGCACCGCGACCAGGACATCGGGCCGCGCCTCCTGCACGCGGGCCACGAGCTGGGGCGTGAGGTTGATCTCCGGCACCAGCAGCAGCACCTGCCCCCCGCGCTCGAGCGCCGCATCCGCCGCCGCGAGATAAACCTCGGTCTTGCCGCTACCCGTGATGCCGTGGAGGAGGAAGGGAGCGTAGCCGCCGCCCGCAGCGACGATGGCCGCTGCCGCCACGTGCTGGTCGGCATTGAGGATGCGGCGCGAAGCCGGGGGAGGCGCCTGCGCCGGATCCCGCGCCTCCGGCGTCCGCCGCCGCGGCAAGGTCAGCGGTGGCACGGCCAGGGCGTAGGCGAGGCCGATCGCCTCCCGGTAGTACTCGGCCACGAACTGCGCAAGCTCGGCCACGTCCGGCGGCAGCGGCGGGCCCGGCACCACGTCCTCGACGGGGAGGAGCTTGTCCGCGGCGATCGCGCTCTCGCGCACCACCTCGAGCACCACGCCCACGAGTCGCCTTGGGCCCAGGCGCACGCGCACGAGGCTGCCGCGCGCGACGGGGAGGCTGTCGGGAAACCAGTAGTCGAAGGCGCCCGCCGCAGCGACGGGTAATGCTACGCGGGCGATCGGCATCGGCGAGGCACGGACGGCGCGCCAGCGGCTCCACGCGCTCCGATTGCTGCGCATTCACCAGAGCTTTGAGGCGCAAGTTGTTCATTCATATGGGGGATGGAGCCTTTGAAGTGCAATCTGTGCATAACTTTGTGCGTAAGTGATCCGGGCCAGTTGTGCACTACTGCCGCATTCGTCCCGATGCCGCGGTATCGAGCGCCTCCCGTTCGAATTACATCATTTGAATCAGTAGCTTGGACGCACGAGCAGCAGCATGCCCGGTGCGCCATGCGCAGAAACCCGATGGACAGGCAAGATGTGCATAACCGGACCCTGGACGACCTTCGAGTGCATTTGTCAAGGCCTCGGGAAGCAAGGTTTGGCGCGGTCGTCCAGGGTTTTACCCTGGAATTTTTGCGGCGTGGATCGCGAGCTCCTGGCGCGAGACCTTGTGGACAGTCTCGACCAGCGCCGCGACGTTATCGGGCGCCGTCGTGGGAACGATCCCGTGCCCCAGGTTGAAGATGTGGCCGGGCTGCGGCCCCGCGGCACGCACGATCGCGGCGACCTCGCGCTCGACGGTGGCAGGATCGGTCGTCAGCACCAGCGGATCGAGGTTGCCCTGGATCGCGACGGTGCCTCCATGGCGCGCGCGCGCCTCGCGCAGGTCCACGGTCCAGTCGATCCCCATGGCCGACGCGCCGCATGCCGCGATGTCGGCGAGCCACGATCCGCCGCCCTTGGTGAACACGATGGTCGGCACGGCGCGGCCGTCACGCGCGGGGCGCAGCTCGCGCAGGATCGCGCGCATCGGCCCCAGCGAGAAGCGCTCGTAGGCGCCGTGCGACAGGAGCCCGCCCCACGTATCGAAGAGCATGAGCACGTCGGCACCCGCTTCCACCTGCGCGTCGAGATAGCGGGTCACCGCCTGCACATTGATGCCGACGATGCGATCCAGCAGGTCCGGCCGCGCATAGGCCATGCGGCGCACGGTGGGAAAGTCGGTGCCGCCGCGGCCCTCGATCATGTAGCAGGCGAGGGTGAAGGGGCTGCCCGCGAAGCCGATGAGCGGCACGCGTCCGGCCAGCGCCTTGCGGATCGATGCGACGGCATCGAACACGTAGCGCAGGTGCTCCATGTCGGGGACGGCGAGTGCCGCGATGCCCGACTCGTCGCGCAAGGTGCGCGCGAAGCGCGGACCCTCGCCTTCGGCGAACGACAAGCCGAGTCCCATCGCATCGGGAACGGTGAGGATGTCGGAGAAGAGAATCGCGGCATCGAGCGGAAAGCGCGCGAGCGGCTGCAGCGTGACCTCGGTGCAAAGCTCCGGACTGTGCGCGAGGGCCAGGAAGCTGCCGGCCTTGGCGCGCGTGGCGTTGTACTCGGGCAGGTAGCGCCCGGCCTGGCGCATGAGCCACACAGGAGTGTGCGGTACGGGCTCGCGGCGCAGCGCGCGCAGGAAGGTGTCGTTGGCGGGCATCCGTGGCGTTTCAGGAAGCCGCGACGAGGCTGCGTCCGGTGAGCCGCTCGAGGATGGCCAGCGGCGCGCGCGCACGATCGTAGAGCGCCGACAGCGGAAGATGGATGGTCTGCTCCAGCATGTACTGGCCGCTCACGGCGGCATGCATCACCTGGTCGGAGAAGCACAGCCACGTGGTGCCGGGCGCGAAGCTCACGAGCTGCTGCGCACACTCGCGCTGGTAGGTCATGTCGGCCTTGGCGCCGTCGTGGAGGTTGAGCATCAGGTGGTCGTACTCGCTGCGCGTGCCCTTGGTCACATGCAGCGCCGCGAGCAGCGCCGCACTGCCCGGCAGCGGGGACTTGATGCGCGGCAGGAGCGTGCGCGCCATCGTCTCGAACGATTCGCCCACGCGCCACACGCGCGGCTCGGCGGGATTCACGTTGGAGAACACGCGCAGGATGCGCTCGCCGTGATTGGGCCGCGATGGAAAGGCATCGATGTGCAGGCGCGAGTCGTCCTTGCGCCACGACACGTCGCGGCCCACCGCCGGCTGCGGCCGGAAGCTCGTGCGCGCGCGCTTCACGTACGGAGCGTAGCGGGGGAACAGCGCGGTCACGAGCGTGGCCGCATCGCGGGCGAAGCGCGCGACCATCGCAGCGAGCTCGGCCAGGTCGCGGTCGCCGCCCTGCGCGCCCTTCAGGCGCTCGCCGTCGAGGCTCACGTTCTTCGCGCGGCCGTCGGACCACGCGGGCGACAGGAAGCGGCGCTCGCCTTCGGCGAGCACGAACGTGGCGCGCGGGAGGGCCACGACGCCGCCGCCTTCCAGCACGCGCACGGCGGCGTCCTGCACATCAGGCGGAATGGCGGGCGCAAAGCCCGCGAGGTCGAGGGTGAGGATCTCGGTCATGGCGTGGGGTCGAGGGCGGCAGGCCTGCGCACCCTCGAGCGGAGCGTTGTGATTTTACTGCGCCGGGGGCCGCGGGCGCGACGGCGACCGACACCCCGCTGCCCCGGATCAAGCCCGCGGAGGTGGAGACACGTTCAGCGCGGCAACAGCGACGACCCCATCAGGAACTCGTCCACCGCGCGCGCCGCCTGCCGGCCTTCGCGGATGGCCCACACCACGAGCGACTGGCCGCGCCGCATGTCGCCGGCCGCGAACACCTTCGGCACGGACGTGCGGTACGTTTCGGTATCGGCCTTGACGTTGGTGCGCGCATCCCGGTCCACGCCGAGCGCTTCGAGCAACCCCTTGTGCACCGGGCCGACGAATCCCATCGCGAAGAGCACGAGATCGGCGGGGATCTCGAATTCGCTGCCGGGAATCTCCACCATCTTCATCGCACCGTTGCCCTCGCGCTGCCACTCCACGCGGGCGGCGACGAGCTTCCCGACCTTGCCGTCCTTCCCCTCGAAGCGCTTGGTGGTCACCGACCAGTCGCGATCGCAGCCCTCCTCGTGCGAGGACGAGGTGCGCAGCTTGATCGGCCAGTTGGGCCATACGAGCGGCTTGTTCTCCGATTCGGGCGGCTGCGGCAGGAGCTCGAACTGAGTCACCGATGCAGCGCCATGGCGGTTGGACGTGCCCACGCAGTCGGAGCCCGTGTCGCCGCCGCCGATCACCACCACGTGCTTGCCGGTCGCCATGATCTGGCCCGGCACCTGGTCGCCGGCCACGACCTTGTTCTGCTGCGGCAGGAAGTCCATGGCGAAGTGCACGCCGGCGAGATCGCGCCCGGGCACGGGCAGGTCGCGCGAGGCCTCGGCGCCGCCGGTCAGGACGATCGCGTCGAAGTCGGCGAGAAGCGATTGCGCACTGACATCCACACCCACGTTGGCATTGGTGCGGAACACCACGCCTTCCTCGGCCATCTGCGCCATGCGCCGGTCGATGAGGTGCTTTTCCATCTTGAAGTCGGGGATGCCGTAGCGCAGGAGCCCGCCGATGCGATCGGCCTTCTCGAAGAGCACCACGTCGTGGCCCGCGCGCGCCAACTGCTGCGCGCACGCCATGCCGGCGGGACCCGATCCGATCACGGCGACTTTCCTGCCGGTCTTGACCTCGGGCACCTGCGGCACGACCCAGCCTTCTTCCCAGCCCTTGTCGATGATGAAGTGCTCGATCGACTTGATGCCCACCGGATCGCTGTTGATGTTGAGCGTGCACGAGGCCTCGCAGGGCGCGGGGCACACGCGTCCGGTGAACTCGGGGAAGTTGTTGGTCGTGTGCAGCACCTCCAGCGCGCGCTGCCACTGGTGGCGGTACACGAGGTCGTTCCAGTCCGGGATGATGTTGTGCACCGGACAGCCCGACTGGCAGAACGGGATGCCGCAGTCCATGCAGCGCGCGCCCTGCTTGCTCGCGGAGTCGTCGGTGAGCGCGAGCACGAACTCGCGATAGTGGTGCACGCGCTCGCTGGCGGGCTGCGCCGCCTCCTGGATGCGCGCGAGCTCGAGAAAACCGGTGATCTTGCCCATGGGGAAACCGTAGGAAGCGAAGCGATCGAAAGCGACGGATATCAGGCGGCTGCGCGTTGCCGGGTCGTGCCCGGCTTCTGCGCCGCCCGCGCGGCGTGCATCTCGGTGAGCGCACGGCGATACTCGTGCGGGAACACCTTGACGAACTTGCCGCGCGCCGCCTCCCAATCGTCCAGGAGGGCCAGCGCGAGCGTGCTGCCGGTGTAGCGCAGGTGGCGCTCCACGAGCTCGCGCACGACCGTCTCGTCGGCGCGATCGAGGTGGCGCAGGCGTGACTTGCCCGCGGCCGCGAGCTCTTTCTCCGCCGCCGCCTGCTGCGTCTCGGTCAAGACCGTCTCGAGCGCGACCATCGACGTGTTGCAGCGTTGCGCGAACGTGCCGTCGGCATCGTACACGTAGGCGATGCCGCCGCTCATGCCCGCGGCGAAGTTGCGGCCCGTCCTGCCGAGCACGACGACCGTGCCGCCGGTCATGTACTCGCAGCCGTGGTCGCCGGTACCTTCCACCACCGCCGCGGCGCCGGAGTTGCGCACGCAGAAGCGCTCGCCGGCCACGCCCCGGAAATACGACTCGCCCTCGATCGCGCCGTACATGACCGTGTTGCCGATGACGATGTTCTCTTCCGGCTTCGCCGGGCACGTGGGATCGGGATAGACGACGATGCGCCCGCCCGACATCCCCTTGCCGACGTAGTCGTTGGCCGAGCCCTGCAGCTCGAACGTGATGCCGCGCGCGAGGAAGGCGCCGAAGCTCTGCCCGGCGATGCCGTCGAAGGTGACGTGGATCGTGTCGTCGGGCAGGCCCTCGTGACCGTGCGCGCGCGCCACCGCGCCGGAGAGCATCGCGCCCACCGAGCGATTGGCATTGCGGATCCGGTACACGAGCTTGACCGGCTGCTTCTTCGCGATGGCGGGTACCGCGCCCGCGACGAGCTCGTGGTCGAGCGCGCGCTCGAGCCCGTGGTCCTGCGACTCCGTGCGCGAGCGCGCCACGTCCGCCGGCATCCGCGGCTGGTGGAACACGCGCGAGAAGTCGAGGCCGCGCGCCTTCCAGTGCTCGATGCCGGCACGCATGTCGAGCAGGTCCGAGCGGCCGATCATCTCGTCGAGCGTGCGGAAGCCGAGCTGCGCCATGATCTCGCGCACTTCCTCGGCCACGAAAAAGAAGAAATTGACGACGTGCTCGGGCTGGCCGCTGAACTTGCGCCGCAGGACCGGATCCTGCGTGGCCACGCCCACCGGACAGGTATTGAGGTGGCACTTGCGCATCATGATGCAGCCGGTGACCACCAGCGGCGCGGTGGCGAAGCCGAACTCGTCGGCACCGAGCATCGCGCCGATCACCACGTCGCGGCCGGTCTTCATCTGGCCGTCGACCTGCACCGCGATGCGGCCGCGCAGGCGGTTGAGCACCAGCGTCTGCTGCGTTTCGGCGAGCCCCAGCTCCCACGGCGTGCCCGCGTGCTTGATCGACGACACCGGCGACGCGCCCGTGCCCCCATCATGACCCGCGATCGTCACGTGATCGGCCTTGGCCTTGGCAACCCCCGCCGCCACCGTGCCCACACCGACTTCGGATACGAGCTTCACCGAGATCGACGCCTTCGAGTTCGCATTCTTCAAGTCGTGGATCAACTGCGCAAGATCCTCGATCGAGTAGATGTCGTGATGCGGCGGCGGCGAGATCAGGCCCACGCCCGGCACCGAGTAACGCAGCTTCGCGATGTAGTCCGACACCTTGTGGCCGGGAAGCTGGCCGCCCTCTCCGGGCTTGGCCCCCTGCGCCATCTTGATCTGGATCTGGTCGGCCGAGGACAGGTACTCCGCGGTGACGCCGAAGCGCCCGGAGGCCACCTGCTTGATCTTGCTGCGCAGGCTGTCGCCGGCTTTGAGCGGCACGTCCACCTCGATGCGGTCGCGGCCCAGCATGGAGGCGAGCGTGTCGCCCGCCACCACCGTGCTCTTGCCCGCGCGCATCTCGGCGCGATAGCGCGCCTCGTCCTCGCCGCCCTCGCCGGTATTCGACTTGCCGCCGATGCGGTTCATCGCGACGGCGAGCGTGGTGTGCGCCTCGGTGGAGATCGAGCCCAGGCTCATCGCCCCCGTGGCGAAGCGCTTCACGATGGATGCCGCCGGCTCGACTTCATCGATCGGCACCGGCGTGCGCTCGGCCGTCCTGAACTCGAAGAGGCCGCGGAAGGTCTTCAGCTCGCGGCTCTGCTCGTTGATGAGCTTCGCATATTCGCGATAGGTCGACGCACTGTTCGCGCGCGTGGCGTGCTGCAGCCGCGCGATCGACTCGGGCGTCCACATGTGCGCCTCGCCGCGCACGCGATACATGTATTCGCCGCCCGCATCGAGCATGTCGCGCAGCAGCGGATCGTCGCCGAAGGCGCGCGTGTGCATGCGCACCGCCTCTTCGGCCACCTCGAACAATCCGATGCCCTCGATGTTGCTCGCCGTACCCGTGAAATACTTGTCGACGAACGCCTTCTGCAGGCCCACGGCCTCGAAGATCTGCGCGCCGCAATAGGATTGATACGTGGAGATGCCCATCTTGGACATCACCTTGTTCAGGCCCTTGCAGATCGCCTTGATGTAGCGCTTGCCCGATTCCCTGGGGTCGATCGCCGGGATCGACACGGCAAGCTGCGCGAGCGTCTCGAGCGCGAGATACGGATGGATCGCCTCGGCGCCGTAACCCGCCAGGAGCGCGAAGTCGTGCACCTCGCGTGCCGAGCCCGTCTCCACGACGAGCCCCGTGGACGTGCGCATCCCTTCCTTCACCAGATGCTCGTGCACGGCGGCCGTGGCCAGCAGCGCGGGAATGGGCAGCATGCCGGGCGACACGCCGCGGTCGGACAGCACCACGATGTTGTAGCCCTGCCGGATCGCATCCTCGGCGTGCGCGGCGAGGCTCGCGAGCGCCGCCTCCATGCCGTTGGCGCCCCAAGACGCGGGATAGCAGATGTCGAGCTCCACCGACTTGAACGCGCCGCCGGAGAAGAGATCCACGTGGCGGATCTTCTCCATGTTGTCGGCGGTGAGGATCGGCTGCTGCACCTCGAGGCGCATCGGCGGCTCGGTGGTGTCGATGCCGAGCAGGTTCGGCCGCGGCCCCACGAACGACACCAGCGACATCACGAGCTCCTCGCGGATCGGATCGATCGGAGGATTGGTGACCTGCGCGAAGAGCTGCTTGAAGTAGTTGTAGAAGACCTTGGAGCGGTTGGACAGCACCGGCAGCGCGGCGTCGTCGCCCATCGAGCCCAGTGCTTCCTCGGCGTTCTCGAGCATGGGCGTGAGGATGAGCTTCACGTCCTCCTGCGTGTAGCCGAAGGCCTGCTGCCGGTCGAGCAGCGACACCTCCGACGCCATGCTCGGCGCGGGCTCGGGCATGTCCTCGAGCCGCAGGCGGCAGCGGCGGATCCACTCGCGGTACGGCTTCTCGGTGGCAAGCGTGCGCTTCAGCTCCTCGTCGTCGACGATCCGCCCCTGCTCCATGTCGACCAGCAGCATCTTGCCCGGCTGCAGCCGCCACTTCTTCACGATCTTGCTCTCGGGAATGTCGAGCACGCCGACTTCGGAGGCCATGATGATGTAGTCGTCATCGGTCACCACGTAGCGCGCGGGACGCAACCCGTTGCGGTCGAGCGTGGCACCGATCTGGCGGCCGTCGGTGAAGGCCATCGCGGCGGGACCGTCCCACGGCTCCATGAGCGCCGCGTGATACTCGTAGAACGCGCGGCGATCCTCGTCCATGAGCGGATTGCCGGCCCACGCCTCGGGCACCATCATCATCATCGCGTGCGACAGCGGATAGCCCGCCATCACCAGCAACTCGAGGGCGTTGTCGAACGATGCGGAGTCGGACTGGCCGTCGTAGATCAGCGGGAAGAGCTTGGGCAGGTCGTCGCCCAGCACCTTCGAGGCGATGGCGCCTTCGCGCGCGCGGATCCAGTTGAAGTTGCCGCGCAGCGTGTTGATCTCGCCGTTGTGGCTGATGAAGCGGAACGGGTGGGCGAGGTCCCACGTGGGGAAGGTGTTGGTGGAAAAGCGCTGGTGGACCATCGCGAGCGCGCTCACCATGGTCTCGTCGGCGAGGTCCCTGTAGTACTTGCCGACCTGGTCGGCCAGGAGCATCCCCTTGTAGACCAGCGTCCGCGTGGACATCGATGCGACGTAGAACTCCTTGCCGTGGCGCAGGGCGAGCGACTGGATCGCGTGTCCTGCGCGCTTGCGGATCACGTAGAGCTTGCGCTCGAGGGCGTCCTGGTCCACGTCGCGGCCGCCGCGGCCCACGAACACCTGCCGGATGACGGGCTCCACCTCCTTCGTGCGCTCGGAGAGGATGGAATTATCGGTCGGGACGTCGCGCCAGCCGAGCAGCACCTGCCCTTCGGCATCGATGGCGCGCTCGATCTCCTGCTCGCAGGCCATCCGCGAGGCCGGCTCCTGCGGCAGGAAGACCATGCCGACCCCGTACTGCCCCGGGGCGGGGAGGGTGATGCCGAGCTTGCCGCAGGCCCGGCGCAGGAATGCGTCCGGCAGCTGGAGCAGGATGCCGGCGCCGTCTCCCTGCAGCGGATCGGCGCCCGTGGCGCCCCGATGCGTCAGGTTTTCGAGAATCCTGAGCCCGTGCTGGACAATGGCGTGATTCTTGCGACCCTTGATGTTCGCAATGAATCCGAGTCCGCATGCGTCGTGCTCGTTGGCGGGGTCATACAGGCCCTGCCGCCGCGGGGGCCACGACTTTGTCACTTGGTGACCTGCAGCCTGGTCGCTTTCCACGGTGTCCTCGTTGGTGGGAAAAATGAAGCGAAACCGAGTCATACTACCTGCGATGCTGCAATGCGGCAATAAGTGCGTGTCGGCGGCGGCGCAGCGCGCAACACGACCTGCCGGAAGGCAGTGCCTTTCAGAGGGAAATACTTGCGCCTGGCACAGGTGTTGGGCTCTAATCTGAACAAAGTGCCCTAGATGCTTGTTGCAGCATCTGAATCGCCTCCGGGCGGCAGGCAGTTTTAGGACATCATCATCAGGGATGGGATCATGCTAGATCGGCTTCTTTCGGCGTATGCGCGCAAGCTCGGCGCCCTTTTCGGCATTGCCGGCGTCCTCCTGCTCGCCGGGTGCGGCGGAGGCAGCGGCGCCCCCAACAATCCGTACGAGCCGCCGCCGCCGGTCACGCCGCCGCTCATCGTGCTTCCGTCTGCCATCACGGTGTACCCCGGCACCCCCGCCGTGCTGACGATCAGCGGCGGCGTCGCCCCCTACCGGGCCTTCTCGACCGACGCCACCGCGCTCCCGGTGACCACCAGCGTCAACGGCAACACCATCGTGCTCGCCGCCAACCAGGTCACCGCCACCGCCACCGTACAGGTCACGGTGCAGGACGCCGCCGGGACGGTCTCCGCGCCCGTCAGCGTCACCGTCCAGCCGGCGCCTCTGCTGCCTTCCCTGATCACGATCACCAGCAATCCCAATCCGGCCTGCTCGGCGGCCGACAACAGCATCTGCTCCGGCGGCACGGGGACGGCCACCGTCAAGGTATCGGGCGTGGGCGGTCTCGGAGTCGCCGGCCGGTCGGTACGGTTCGAAGTGGTCCAGGGTGATTTCCAGCTGGTCACCACGAATCCCGCGCAGCCGCTCGTCTCGACGCTCACCACGACCACGGACAGCAATGGGAACGCCGTGGTGGTCCTCTCCGTCTCGCCGGATGTCCCGACCCAGACGGGCATCCTCCGTGCGACAGACGTGACGACCGGCCAACAGATCACGGGGGCATTCCAGATCCTGCAGATGACGATCGATGGCGCGGTTCTGTCCGTGCTGCCGCTCGGCACCACCACCATCACCGGCCCCGACAACACAAGGTGCTCGACCGGTGTCTCGGTGTCCTACTACATCTTCGGTGGCACGCCGCCCTACCGGGTCGAGACGAATTTCCCGCAAGCGATCACGATCAGCGGTGCCCCGGTCACCAGGAGCGGCGGCTCGTTCGTGGCCACCACGAACGGCTCGTGCTTCGTGAACCTCACCTTCGTGATCACCGATGCGACCGGCCGCACCATCCCGTCCGGGTCGTATCCGTTCATCACCAACGAGCTCGGTACCACGGCGCCGATCCCGCCGTTGACCCCGCTGGTCGTCACTCCTGGCGCCATTGCCCGCGTGGGCTGCGGGCCGTCGAACACGTTCCAGTTCATCGGTACGGGCGGCGTGGCGCCCTATTCGGCGGTCGTCACCGCGACGTCGAGCTCGACGTCTCCGGTCATCGCGCCGCAGACGGGCATCGCCGCCGGACAGGGGATCACGGCCAGCGGGATCTCGTCCCCGTCCACGACCACGATCACGCTCTTCGACAACGCCACGCCGCGCCAGTCGGGCACGGTGACGATCGAGTGCACGGGCACGGCACCGACACCGCCGCCGCCGACGCCGACCGCGCTGGTCGTGACGCCGCAAACGCAAGGGACCGCAACGACGAGCTGTACCGGGCAGACCTACGCGTTCGTGATCAGCGGCGGCACCGGCCCCTATACCGTGTTCTTCCAGAGCCCGAAGGTGGGCGCGACCATCACGCCGGAGACGGTAACGTCGTCCGGCCAGAGCTTCACGGTCGCGGGCCTCCCGGGCACGCCAGCTACGGTCGGCGCCAACAACATCACGATCGTGGATTCCGGCAATCCGGCGCTCGTGACCACGGCATCGGTGGTTTGCGGGCCCTGACGATCCGGAGGACGTTTGTCCCACAAAAATGGCGGCCGATGGCCGCCATTTTTTCTTTCAGGACGCGCGGGTCAGGGAAGAAACTCGCGCAGGACGTCGTCATCCACGTCGGCCGTGATCATGGCCTGGCCGAGCGCGTCGAGCAGGATGTAGCGGATGCTGCCCGCCGACACCTTCTTGTCGCGCGCCATCAGCGCTTTCCAGCGATCGAAGCCCAGCGCCGGTGGATCGGTGCGCAAGCCCGCGCGCGCGACGAGCGCGGCGATGCGCGCCAGATCCTCTTCACCAATGCGGCCCTGCCGCTGCGAGACGCGGGCCGCGATGACCATCCCCGCCGCCACGGCCTCGCCGTGCAGCCACTCGCCGTAGCCCAGGCCGTTCTCGATCGCATGGCCGAAGGTATGGCCGAGGTTCAGGAACGCGCGCTCGCCCTCCTCGCGCTCGTCGCGCGCGACGATCCGCGCCTTGATCCGGCAACTCACCTCGATCGCATGCGCGAGCGCCGCGGCGTCGCCGCGCACGAGCGCGTCCATGTTGTCCTCGAGCCAGGCGAAGAACTCGCGATCGCCGAGCACGCCGTACTTCACGACCTCCGCGAGGCCCGCCGACAGCTCACGTGGCGGCAGCGTGCCCAGGCAATCGGTGTCGATCAGCACGGCGCGCGGCTGGTAGAACGCGCCGATCATGTTCTTGCCCAGCGGATGGTTGATGCCGGTCTTGCCGCCCACCGACGAGTCCACCTGCGACAGCAGCGTCGTGGGCACCTGGACGAAAGGCATGCCGCGCTGGTAGATCGCGGCGGCGAATCCGGCGATGTCACCCACCACGCCGCCACCGAGCGCGACCACCATCGTCTTGCGCTCCGCCTTGAGCTCGAGCAGGCGCGTGAGGAGATGCTCGAGCGTGGCCAGGTTCTTGTGCGCCTCGCCATCGGGAATCTCGACCGTGTCGCACGCGATCCCGCGCGTGGCAAGGCTCGCCGCGAGCGGCTCACGCCACAGCGCACCGACCACCGGGTTGGTGACGACGATGGCACGTTTCGCCCCCAGCGCCGCCAGCGTGGAACCCGCCTCGCCGAGCACGCCCGCACCGATGCGAATCGGATAGCTCCGCTCGCCCAACCCCACCTCGAGCACACGCGGCTCACGCCTGGCTGTCATGATCCCCGACCCTTTCCGCGGGATCGAAGGTCCGCACGAGACGCATCACCTCCGCCCGATCCGATTCCACGATGTAGCTTGCCGTCTCGCGATACAGCGCATCGCGCTGGCGGTAGAGCTCGGCCAGCCGCGCGAGCGGATCCGACGTCTGCAGCAGCGGCCGGTTGCGACTGTGCCGCAGCCGCGCCCACAGCGTGACCGGCTCCGCGTGCAGGTAGATCACGGTGCCGTTGTCGCGCAGGCGCTCGCGATTGTGGGGCCGCAGGACGGCGCCCCCGCCGGTGGACAGCACGACGCCGGCGAGCGCGGTGAGGTCGTGGATCACGCCTTCCTCGCGGTCGCGGAAACCCGCTTCGCCCTCGATTTCGAAGATGGTCGCGATCGACACGCCGAGGCGGCGCTCGAGCTCGGTGTCCGCGTCCACGAAGGGCTTGCGCAGCCGGCGCGCGAGCTGCCGCCCCAGCGTGGACTTGCCTGCACCGGGCAGCCCCACCAGAAATAAATTGCCCCGGCGAAGCGGCACCGGGGCAGGAGATTGCGGGGCGGCATCCGCGCCGCCTGTCGTGTCGCTCACCGCACGGATGTTACCGTGTCCTTGACCACGCGCGGCGTGAGGAATACCAGGAGCTCGGCCTTCTCGCTCGTGTTGCCCGTCTGCTTGAAGAGGTAGCCCAGGATCGGGATGTTGCCGAGCCACGGCACCTGCGTGACGTCGTTGCGGATCGTCTCCTCGTAGATGCCGCCGATCACCGCGGTATCGCCGTTGTTCACCGAGATCTGCGTGACCACGTTCTTGGTGTCGATCGACGGCACGGAGAAGCCCCCGCCCAGCTGCACGTACTGGCCCACCGTGTCCTTGCGCACCTCCACGACCATGATGATGCGGCCGTCGGCGGTGATCTGCGGCGTGACGTCGAGGCGCAGCACCGCCTTCTTGAACTGCACGGTGGCGGGCGAGTTGGCACTGCCGGGCGTGACGTAGGGGATTTCGGTGCCCTGCTCGATCGCCGCCTTCTGGTTGTCGCCGGTCACCACGCGCGGGCTCGAGACCACCTTGCCGCGGCCGTCGGCCTCGAGCGCCGAGAGCTCGAGGTTGATGAGGTTGCCGCTGCCCAGGTTGATGAGCGTCAAGGCCAGTTGTCCCGCAGCATTGGCCACGGGGAGGTTCACGTTCAACTGCGGCGAATCCGAGTAGCCGGCGGTGGCGATCCCCGACGCCAGCTCGAACGGCGTCTGCGTGCGGGTCTCGCGGGTGACCGTGTCGCCGTTGGTGGTGACCACCGGCTGCGTCGACAGCGACCCGCCCGAGCCCGCGGCGTAACGCCGGTTGCTGAAGGTGAAGCCCGTCTGCTGTCCGAAGCGCACGCCGAGCTGCCGGCTGAAGGTGTCGGCCGCGATCACGATGCGGGCCTCGATGAGCACCTGCCGGATCGGCGTGTCGATCTGGCGGATGATCTTGCGCACTTCCTCGAGCCGCGAGGCGGTGTCGGTCACGAACACGATGTTCGACCGCGGATCGATGATCGCCACACCCCGGCGACTGATGATCGAGCCCTGTCCACCCGTGGTGGGCGTTTGCCCCGCACCCGCCCCGAACTGCTGCTGGCGGTTGCTGGTGATGAGGTTGAGGACGTCGGCGGCCTTGATGTAATTGAGCTGGAACGATTCCGACACGAGCGGCTCGAGCTCGCCGATCTGGATCGCATTCTCGAGCTGCTGCTTTTCCTTCAGCGCCAGCTCCTCCCGCGGGGCGATGAGCACGACATTGCCGTTCTTGCGCATGTCGAGGCCCTTCGTCTGCAGGATGATGTCGAGCGCCTGGTCCCAGGGGATGTCCTTCAGGCGCAGCGTGAGGCTGCCCTGCACCGTGTCGCTGGTGATGATGTTGAGGCCGGTGAAGTCGGCGATCACCTGCAGCACCGAGCGCACTTCCACGTTCTGGAAGTTGAGCGACAGCTTCTCGCCCTTGTAGCCGCCGCGCGAGCCCTGCACGAGCTTGTTCGGGTCCTCGAGGATCGGCTTGATCTCGAGGATGAAGCGGTTGTCGGTCTGGTAGGCCGAGTGCTCCCACAGGCCCTTGGGCTCGATCACCATCCGCGCATTGCTGCCCTGCTGCATGGTGTCGACGGTGATCACCGGCGTGCCGAAGTCGGCGACGTCGAGGCGGCGCTCGAGGTTCTTGGGCACCGAGGTCTTGAGGAAGTCGACCACCAGCGTACGGCCCTGCTGGCGGATGTCGATGCCCGTGGAGCTGTCGGAAAGGTCCACGATCAGGCGGCCCTCGCCGTTGCGGCCGCGCCGGAAGTCGACGTCGCGCATGGCGTGCTGGACCTCGCCGGGCCTGGCCTCGGCAAAGCGCTGCACGTTCTCGGACCCGGGCTGGGCGATCGCCTGGTCGTTGAGGGTCACGAGGACCGCATTGCCCTCCACCCGCGTGTCGAACGACTGCGGACGGTTGAGGTTGAAGACCACGCGCGTGCGGTTGCCCGCCTGGATGATGTTGAAGCTGCGCAATCCCGCCTCGTCCACGGGCTTGGTGGTGGTGCCGAGACCGTTGGCCGTGTCGAGGAAGTCGAGCGCGATGCGCGGCGGGCTCGCGATGGAGAAGCTCGCGGGCGGATTGGCGGGCGGGTTCTTCAGGTCGAAGCGCACGACGACGCGGCCCGAGCTCGCCCGGGACACCGAGATGTTCTCGAGGCTGTTCGCGCCTTGCGCGGCGGCGACCGGCGCCAGCAGCAGGGCGGCGAGTCCGATGAGCATCGCGCCAAGGCCGTGGCGCTGCGCCCACGAGTCGTTTTTCTTTCGCATGGGTGCTGCGGCGCTCATCATCTGCGCTCCTGTGGGTTTCCGCCGGCTGGCTGCAAGAGCAGCGTGCTGGACCGCTCGGCCCAATCTCCCGCGCCGTCCTGGATCAGCTCCTTCAACTTGATTTCCCCTTCGCCGACTGTCGTGATCACACCGAAGTTCTGCCCGAGATAGTTGCCTGCCCGCACCTGGTAGACGTCGCGGTCGGGCGTGCGCACCAGGGCGTACATGGCCTTGTTCTTTTCGAGGGTGCCGACCATGGTCAGGGCTTCGAGCGGATAGGACTCGAGCGGCTCCTTTCGGCGCGTGAGATCGGGAGCCAGCTTGGAGGCGCTCTTGGTGGGCTCGATCTTGCGGGGCTTGAACGGGTCGGGCAGGTCGAAGGCGTTATAGGCGAACGGGTCGTAAGGCTTGATCTGCGGCAGCGGGTCGAGCTTGCCGCGCGCGTTCTTGCCCTGGTCGCGCATCCATGCGCGCAGGTCCTCGTGGCTTTCGCCGCCGCAGGCCGCCAACAACGACACCGCGGCCAGGATGGAAAGCAGCCGGACAAGCGCGCTTGCATGTCCCCCCCGAACGGCACTGCGCGCCGCCCCCCCCAGGAGGCGAGCGCCTTGGGACGGCCCGGCAGCGCTCATTTCTTGGCCTTGCCCTTGGCCTTGGCGGCCGCGCGTTGCTTGGCGATCTCTTCCTCGTCGAGGTAACGGAACGTCTTGGCGTCCCCCTCGAGGATGAGCGTGCCCTTGTCGTTGCTGATCGCGAGATCGTTCAACGTGACGATGCGTGGAAGCTGGGCGATGTCGCTCGCGAACGCCCCCATGTCGTGGTACGTGCCGGTGATGCGCACGCGGATGGGGAGCTCGGCGTAGAACTCGGCCATCTTCTCCTGCGCGGCGGGACGGAAGAGCTCGAACTGCAACCCGCGACCCAGGCCCGCCTGGTTGATGTCGGTCAGAAGCGCATCGATCTCGGAACGGTTGGGCAGCTGCTTCACCAGCGCACCGAACGACTGCTCCACCTCGTTCAGCTGCTGCACGTAGAGCTCGAAGTTGATGGCCTTGGCCTTCTTCTCGGCATATTGCGTCTTGAGCTTGCCTTCCTCCGCCTGGGCGACCTCGAGGGTTTCCCACTGGTCCTTCCAGTCGAGGAAGTACCCGAGCGCGACGATCACCGCCACGATGCCCAGGAGCATGAGCACCTTCGGCAACACCGGCCAGTTGCCGACATTGCGAAGGTTCAGGTTGCGCAGGTCGTCGAGATTCATGCGGCCCTCTGCACGGTGGGCAGCGCTGCCTTGGCCTTGGGCGGTGTCGCAGGTGCGGCACCCGGCGCCCTGGGCACGGGAGCCAGCGCGGCATCGGACGGCGCGGCGCGCTTGACCGAGAAATTCAGGACGAACTCGTTGATCGTGAGGCCGCGCGCGGCAGGCACGCCCGGCGCGGGAACGAGCTTGATCTCGACGAGCTCGGGGCTGCCGAGCCACGGCGAGGATTCGATGTTGCGCATCAGCGTCGATACGCGGGCATTGGACTGCGCATAGCCGGTGACCGTGACCTTGGCCCCGGCCTGCTTGACGCTCTTGAGGTAGATGCCGTCGGGCAGCTGGCGCACGAGCTGGTCGAGGAGGTGGACCGCCTCGCTGCGATTGGCCTGCAGGGTCTCCACCACCTGCTTGCGGGCGAGCACCGCCTGGATCTGGTCACGCAGGCGGTCGATCTCCTTGATCTGCTCGTCGAGCTTGGTGATCTCGGCCTTCAGCAGGTTGTTGCGGCTGCGCTGGTTCTCGATCTGCGCGTTGAGCAGGCCATGCACGAGGGCCACGATGCCGAGCGCCAGCACCGCGAGCGAAACCGCGAGCGAGATGAACTGGCGCTGGCGGGCCTGGCGCTTCTGCTCCCGGTGCGGAAGCAGGTTGATGCGGATCGCAGCCATCTATTCGAAGCTCCGCAGGGCAAGGCCGGTCGCGACCAGCAGCATGGGGGCGTCCTGCGCGAGCTGCCGCGGGCGGATGCGGTCCGAGGCCTGCATCGACGCGAACGGATTGGCCACCACCGTGGGCACGCCCGCGCGCTTGGATACGAGGTCGTCGATGCCCGGCAAGGCGGCACAGCCGCCGGCGAGCACCACCTGGTCCACCTGGTTGTGCGACGTGGACGTGAAGAAGAACTGCAGCGCCCGGGTGACCTCCAGTGCCAGCGTCTCCATGAACGGCTGGAGAACGTCGGTGTCATAGTTCTCCGGAAGTCCCTGGTTCTTCTTGGCGGACTCGGCTTCCTCGGGAGACAGGTTGAAGGCGCGCTGGATGTCCTGGGTGAGCTGGTTGCCCCCGAAGGCCTGGTCGCGGGAGAACAGGAACTGGTTGTTGCGAAGGACGTAGAAGTGGGTGATATGCGCGCCGATGTCGACCAGGGCGATGTTCTGGTCACGCCCGTTGGCCGGCAGGGAGGGGGCCAGCAGGCCGAAGACTTCCTGCGTGGCATACGACTCGACGTCCATCACGCGGGGCTTCAGCCCCGCGGATTCGGCAATCGCGACGCGATCCTCGACCTTCTCCTTGCGGGAGGCGGCGATCAGGACCTCGACCTCCTCCGGATTGTTGGGTGCGGGACCCAGGGTCTGGAAGTCGAGGTTGACCTCGTCCAGGGCAAAGGGGATGTACTGGTTGGCCTCGGCCTCGACGGTGAGCTCGAGCTCGTCGTCCTTCTGGCCGGAGGGCACGATGATTTTCTTGGTGATGACCATGGCCGCGGGCAGGGCCATGGCAATATTGCGGTTCCGGCTGCCGAGGCGCTTCCAGCCCCGTTTCAGTGCATCGCTCACCTGGTCGAGATTGGCGATGTTGCCGTCGGAGACCGTGTCCTTGGGCAGAGGCTCTATCGCATACCGCTCGAGCCGGAACGTGCCTTTCCCGACCTGCGAAAGCTCGATGAGCTTGATCGAAGTCGAAGCGATGTCCACCCCGATCAATGAGGGGGACTTCGTCTTGAAGATGTCTAGGGCACTACCGAACTTTTCGGAGAGCATGCTGCACCCGGGCAAAGTGCTGACAAACTACATTAAACTCTGGCAGCAAGTATGTACCTTGTCAATTTGTTCCCCGCAGGACAGGGCGTCCAGCGGGCTTCCTTACAACAAACCGTCGTTACCCCCTTCTAACGCAAGTTTTATTCCTCCGTGCTAAAACGCTGGATCCTCTACGTCGTATCGGTGGCGCTCGGCCTCGCGGCCGTGGGCGCGCTGCTGGGCGCCTTTGTGCTGGCGCTGTTGTGGCCCACATTGCCGCCCCTCGACGTCCTGACCGAATATCAGCCAAAAATACCGCTGCGCGTCGTTTCGGCCGAAGGCGAGCTCCTGGGCGAGTTCGGCGAGGAGCGGCGCGCGGTCGTGACCATCCGCGAGGTTCCGGATGTCATGAAACAGGCCATTTTGGCCGCGGAAGACGAACGTTTCTATCAACATGGCGGCGTGGACTATTTGAGCGTCGCCCGCGCGGCGCTGGCCAACCTCTCGTCGGGCACCCAGCAGGGCGCCGGCACGATCACGATGCAGGTGGCACGCAATTTCTTCCTCACCCGCGAAAAGACCGTCACCCGCAAGCTGCGCGAGGTGCTCCTGGCCTGGAAGATCGAGGCCAATCTTTCCAAGGACGAGATCCTCGAGCTGTACGTGAACCAGATCTTCCTGGGCCAGCGCGCCTACGGCTTTGCGGCGGCGGCGCAGATCTACTTCGCCAAGCCGCTCAAGGACGTGACCGTGGCGGAGGCGGCGATGCTGGCGGGGCTGCCCAAGGCGCCGTCGAGCTACAACCCCGTCTCCAATCCTCGCCGGGCCAAGCAGCGCCAGCAATACGTCCTGCGGCGGATGCACGAGCTCCGCTACATCTCCGACGAGGCCCTGGAGCAAGCACAAGGCGAGCCACTGGTGGTGCGGCAGGGCGTGCGCAATCCGCTGGCCACGCACGCGGAATGGGTGGCGGAGATGGCCCGGCAGGTGGTCTTCGACGCCTACGGCGAGGAGGCTTACACGCGCGGCATCACCGTGTGGACGACGGTGCGCAAGTCCGACCAGGACGCCGCCTACAACGCCGTGCGCCGGGGTGTCATGGACTACGACCGGCGCCACGGCTACCGGGGCCCGGAAGCCTACGTCAACCTGCCCGCGGACCCGGCCGCGCAGGACCAGGTGCTCGACCGGCTGTTCCAGGAGATGCCCGACGCCGACAACCTCGTCGTGGCCGTGGTGGAAGAGGCGTCGCCCGTCGAGATCCGCGCGGTGCTGGCGTCGGGCGAGGCCGTCGTGCTCACCGGGGACGCGATCAAGTTCGCCGCGCGCAACCTGGGCGACAAAGTCGCCGCGGCGCTGCGCATCCGGCGCGGCGCCGTGATCCGCCTGTCGCGCGACGACAAGAACCGGTGGGCGGTGAGCCAGGTGCCGCACGCGGAGGCCGCCTTCCTCTCGGTGTCGCCGCTGGACGGCGCGATCCTGGCGCTCGTGGGCGGCTTCGACTACGACCGCAACAAGTTCAACCACGTGACCCAGGCCCAGCGCCAGCCGGGATCGTCGTTCAAGCCCTTCATCTACTCGGCCGCGCTCGAAAAGGGCTTCTCGCCCGCCACCATCGTCAACGACGCGCCGTTCTTCGTCCCCGGCGACAAGACGGGCGGCGAGGATTGGGAGCCGAAGAACTACGACAGCAAGTTCGAAGGACCCATGCGCCTGCGCACGGCGGTGGCCAAGTCCAAGAATCTCGTGCTCGTGCGCGTGCTGCAGGCGATCGGCCCGCAGTATGCGCAGGATTACATCACGCGCTTCGGCTTCGATCCGAAGCAGCACCCGCCCTACCTCACCATGGGCCTGGGCGCGGGGGCGACCACGCCGCTGCAGATGGCGTCGGCGTATTCCGTCTTCGCCAACGGGGGCTACCGCGTGGCGCCGTACCTCATCACCCGCGTGACCGACGCGCGCGGCACCGTGCTGTCGGAAGCCAAGCCCGTGCCCGCAGGCGAGGGTGCGGAGCGCGCGATCGATCCGCGCAACGCCTTCGTGATGACCTCGATGCTGCGCGACGTGGTCACCTCGGGTACCGCCACGCGCGCCATGTCGCTCGGCCGCAAGGACCTGGCCGGCAAGACCGGCACCACCAACGAGAACGTCGATGCCTGGTTCTGCGGCTACAACACCTCGATGGTCGGCGTGGCGTGGATCGGTTTCGACCAGCCGAAGAGCCTGGGCGCCAACGAGACGGGCGGCGTGGCGGCACTGCCGATCTGGATCTCGTTCATGCAGCGGGCCTTGAAGGGCGTGCCGGAGAAGCCGCTCCTGCCGCCCGAAGGCGTGGTGGCGGTCAAGGTCAACCCCGAGACCGGGCTGCGCGACGACGCGGGCATGAGCGAATACTTCTTTGCCGAATTCATGCCCGCGGCACGCAGCGAGGGCCTGGGGCCGCAGGTGCCCGGACGTACCGCGCAGGACGTCCGCGACCAGATCTTCTAGCCGTGGCGCCCGATTCCCGCGACCGCCTGCGCATCGCCCAGGTGGCCGCCCGCCTCATCGCCGAGCACGGCATCACCGACTGGTCGCTGGCCAAGCGCAAGGCGGCCCGCGAGCTCATGCGCAGCGACCGGGAAGCGATGCCCGGGGACGATGAAATCGAGGACGCCCTCGTCGACTATCACGCCCTCTTCGGGGGGGCCGCACACGCCCGGCAACTGCGGGAACAGCGGAAGGAGGCGCTGCGCTGGATGCGCCGGCTGGCCGCCTTCCGCCCGCAGCTGACCGGCGGCGTCGCCGCCGGCTGGGCCACCGGGCACAGCGACATCCGGATCGAGCTCGAGGCCGAGGACGCCAAGCTCGTGGAGATCGCGCTGCTCGGCGACGACGTGGCCTATCGGTCGCTGCACTCCGACCGCGACGGCGCGTCCGACCTTTTCATCGACTCGCCGCAGGGCGGCATCCGCCTGTCGATCGCCACCCCCGGGGACGCGCGCCAGCGTCCCCGGCGCAACCGGCATGGTCGCGCCGTGGCACGCCTCGATACGGCGGCCCTGGCAGCGCTCCTCGAGGGCTGATTCAGCGCCGGGGCGCCAGCCAGCGACGGTGGCGGGCCATCCGCTCGAGGTCGTCGAAGCTGCGCGCGCCCTGCTGCGCGGCCCGCGCACGCAGGCGCAACAGGAGCTCCGCCGTGGCGAGCGCGTCCGCTGCCGCGTTGTGACGCTGGGCCACGTCGATCGAGAAGATCGTGAGCCAGTCGTCGAGCCCGCGCCGGGTGCCGGGCACAGGCGCCGGGTCCAGCACTGCCGCCACCGGCTCGAGGTCGAGCCAGCGCGTGGGAACGGGACCGGCGCCCGCGGCCGCGAAGGCCCGCGTCAGGACCGCCCGGTCGAAATCCACGTGAAAGCCGATGCAGGGCGCACCGTCGAGCCAGGCCGCGAATGCGGGCAAGGCGGTCGCCGCCGGAGCTCCGCCGCGCTGCGCCTCGTGTCCGATGCCATGCACGACGACGTTGGCGGCGGCGCCAATGCCTTCGGTGCGGAGCACGCACTCGAAGCTGTCGCCCACACGGATCCCCTGCCCGTCCACGGCCACGGCCCCGATGGCGAGCAGGCGATCCCGGGCCGGGTCGAGACCGGAGGTCTCCGTATCGACGACGACCCAACGTGTTTGCGCACCCGCGTCAGCCGCCTCCCGGGCGGGCCGTTCCAGGAGCCGGCGCCACCACGGATGCCTGCGGCTCACGGATAGTCGATGGCAAGGCGCTGCTGGAGCTTGCGCACCTGGTGCAACGCCTCGCGCAGGATGCGCCGGTCGAGGCTCGACAGGCTCGCGAGGTGCACGAAGTTGGCGTCGGCGGCAGGCTCGAAACGGTCCCCGGCGCGCCGGAACTGCGTGCGCAGGCGCAGCAGCTGCAGATAGTCGAAGGCATCGCACCAGCTCGCCACGTCGTCCGCGGCGATCCCCAGCCGGGGACCCGCCTCGCGCAACCGCGCGGTGGTATTGGTGATCGTCACGCCCGTGGCCAGCGCGAGGATCCGCGCGCCGTCGCAGATCGGCATGGTGCCGGCACGCTTGAGGTCGATCCCCTCGACGCCGTCGGTCGACTCGGTCGCGGCGATCTCGCCGCGCCACGACAGCGGGGGTCGGTTGCGCAGCGCGTTCTCCGTCATCTGCTTCAGGAAACGGGGGTGGGCGGCGGCGCGCACGGCAACGTCGCGGCGCAGGCCCTCCGCCAGCTCGGCGTGGCCCCACAACGGGCGGAAGTCGAAGAAGATGCTCGCCGCGAGCAGGCTCTCGGGGTCACCGCGGTCGATCCACTGGACGAAGGTGCGCTCCCACTCCGGCAACGCCAGGCACCAGTGGGGATTGCTCGCCATCACGTTGCCCCTGCACAGCGGATAGCCACAACGGTCGAGCGCGTCGTTCACCTCGGCCGCGAACGGGAGCAGGCGCGCGCGGACCAGGGCGGGATCCAGCTGCGCATCGTTGGCCACGAAGATCAGGCCATTGTCCTGGTCCGTGGCGATCGTCTGCTCCTCGCGGCCTTCCGAGCCCATTCCAATCCAGCACAGCGCGACGCCTTCGACGTCGAACGAGGGAAACACGAGCTCGAGGATCCGCACCGTGACGCGATCGTTGAGGCTCGCGATGAGGCGCGTGAGCATGGGGCTTGCCACGCCCTGCGCGATGAGCGACAGCGACAGCGAGCGAACGTCCGCCGCGCAGTGCGCGAGCGTGGGCACATCGGGCGCCCGGCGGATCGCCGAGGCGAGCTCGCGCACCGACAGCCTCTGCAGGGCGAACAGGTCGCGCTCCGACACCACCCCGGCCACGCTGCCGTCGGCCCCGGTGACGATCACGTGGCGGATCCCGTGGCGCGCCATCGCGAGCGCCGCGTCGCCGGCCGACGCCGAGGCCGGCAGGGCGATCGGTGGCACGCTCATCACCGATTCCATCCGGGTGTCCAGCGGCCGCTGCGCGAGCACGATGCGCCCGATCACGTCCTGCCGGGTGAAGATGCCGAGCGGCCTGCCCTGTTCATCGACCACCGGCAACGAGCCGATCCGGCGCGCTTCCATCGTCTCCAGCGCCACCCGCAGGATCTCGTGCGGCGGCACCACGACCGGCGCGGCATGGACGACCTCGTCCAGCGGCGTGGCGGAACCCCGCTGCTGCGTCACGCCTTCGGCGTACTCCGCCTGGAGCTGCGCCCGCAGGGCGTCGAGCAGGTGCGCGAGGCCGCGGGTGACCATGTCGCGGAACACCGGTGAACGATCGAGCGCGACGTCGAACTCCGTCGCCGGGAAGACGAGGCAGAAGGTGTCGCGGACGGCGCGGTAGACGGAGGTCACGCCGCGATGTCCGAGGAGTGCCCCCAGCGAGAACATGTCGCCGGCGACGAGGTCCCACTGGCCGGTGGCCACACCGTCCGCGCCCGGACGCTCGCCACGCACCACGCCCTGCTTGACGATGTAGCAGTCGGGCGGGCGCGCGGACGAAGGCGCGAGGATCACGTCGCCGGGCGCGAAGTAGCGCAGCCGCGAGGTGCGGACGATCCGGTCCAGATCGTCGTCGAGCATCGTCGCGAAGGGCGCGTGCGGGCGCAAGGCCAGCTTGAGCCCGGCCAGGATGGTCGGGGCCGGGACGGGATCGACGGTCATCGCGCGCTCGCGGGTGCCATTGCGGCTTCTTTTCACACTTTCCTGCGCCATTGCAGCGCGACGGAACTCGCGCGCGGGGGCCCGGTCTGACTGTACAGACGGTGATCGTCTCCCGCTACCCTCCCTGAGCGGGTGCCTGTCCGATGGAAAGCGTCGGACGGGTGTTTCAAGGCCCCGCGTCACTCCCCTTGATCGCGGGGCCTTTCTTTATCTGTCGCGCGGGTGCGTTGCGTGGATCGACGTCAGGCGGCAGCAGGCGGCGCCGGCAGCCATCCGGCAATGATCGCGTTGGCCTCGGTCACCCCCTGGCGGGTGACCGCGGAAAAGAGCTGCACGCGAACGTTCGGCGCGCCGACGGGAAACACCCCGCGCAAGGCCGTCTCGATCGCGCGCAGCGCCTCGCGCTGGGCGGCCGTCCCCAGCTTGTCGGCCTTGGTGGCGAGGATCAGCAGCGGACGGCCGGACGGGACGAAGGCCTCGAGCACCGTGCGGTCCAGGTCCGTGGGCCCGTGGCGCGCATCCACCAGCAGCACCAGCGCCACGAGGTTCTGGCGGGTGGTGAGGTAGCGCCACAGGAATTCCTGCCAGTCGCGCTTCAACGCCTTGCCCACGGCCGCATAGCCGTAGCCGGGCAGGTCCGCGACGAGGCCGCCGTGACGCAGCCCGAACAGGTTGATCTGCTGCGTGCGTCCGGGCGTGCGGCTCGAGAAGGCGAGGCGCGAGTGATTGGCCAGCGCATTGATCGCGCTCGACTTCCCGGCATTCGAGCGGCCGGCGAAGGCGACCTCGGGCGCGCCCTCCTCCGGGAGCTGCCACGCCTCCGCCGCGCCGAGGATGAAATGCGCGCCGAGAAGCGGCCGCGGCCCTTCGGCCGCCGGTGGCTGCGCATGACGGCGCGCCCCGCCTTTGGCCGGACGCGTCGAGTCCGCTACAATGTCGTGTTTTTTCATGACGACCTCTCGCGGCACGCCGGCACGCAACGTGTGCAGCCGCGGTCGTGGCATCGCAATCTGGGAGTGGACAGGATGAATCGCACGTTGTTGGCCGCCTTGGCGCTCGCGACGCTTTCGACCGGCGCTGCGCCGGCGCTGGCACAGGAGGCTGCCAAAGCCAAACCCGACCTCGCCAAGGCGAGGCAGATCGCCGAGACGGTGTGTGCCGCCTGTCACGGCGCGGACGGCAACAGTGCCATCGCGGTGAACCCGAGCCTCGCCGGGCAGGGCGCGGAGTATATCAGCCGCGAGCTCGCGCACTTCAAGTCGGGCGTGCGGCCCAATGCCATCATGCAACCGATGGCCGCCATGCTCTCGGCCGAGGACATGGTCGCCCTCGGCCTCTTCTACGCCCAGCAAAAGCCCACGCCCGGCACGGCCAAGGATCCGAAGCTCGTCGCACTGGGTCAAACGATCTTCCGCGCGGGCGACGCGACCACCGGCGTGCCCGCGTGCTCGGCGTGCCATTCGCCCACGGGCGCCGGCATTCCCAAGAGCTTCCCGCGGCTCGCCGGCCAGCATGCCGACTATACCTTCGCCCAGCTCAAGGCCTTCGCCACGGGCGGCCGCGGGGCAGATGCGGATGGCAAGGACGCCGACGGCCGCATCATGGCGACCATCGCGCAGCGCATGACCGAGGCGCAGATGAAGGCCGTGGCGGACTACGTCGCCGGCCTGCGCTGATCGGAAAGTGACGCGCGGCCGGCCGGCGGCGCGTCATCGCATCTCGTTTACGGGACACACGGCGCGCACGGGTGCGGAAGTCCGATGAGCGACGCGATCCTCGATTCGGTCCACGTCTATCCCGTCAAGGGCTGCGCCGGCATCGACCTGCCGGCGGCGCACGTCGCCACCACGGGTCTCGCCATCGACGGCGCCGCCGATCGCGAGTGGATGGTCGTCGACGGGAACGGCCGCTTCCTCACGCAGCGCGAATGGCCGCGGCTCGCCCAGGTGCGCACGCAGGTCGTGGACGGACGCCTCGTGCTGGGCGCGCCGCACATGGCCTCGCTCGCGGTCGAGCGCACGACCCACGCCGGGACACGCGAGGTGGTGGTGTGGCGCAGCACGGTACGCGCCTGGGATGCCGGCGAAGCCGCCGCGCGCTGGCTCTCCGACTGGCTCGCACAGGACGTGCGCCTCGTACGCTTCGACCGCGGCGACGTACGCCTGTGCAATCCCGAGTACGCCGGCGATTCGGGCGCGCACACTTATTTTGCCGACGGCTATCCCGTGCTCGTGATCGGCGCGGGCTCGCTTGCCGATCTCAACGGGCGTCTCGTGGCCCTGGGCGAGCCGGCGGTGCCGATGAACCGGTTCCGGCCCAACCTGGTGGTGAGCGGGCTCCCGGCCTTCGACGAGGACCACGTCGAGACCTTCGCCATCGGTGAGGTGCTGCTGCGCAACGTCAAACCCTGCACGCGCTGCCAGGTCACCACCACCGACCAGCACACCGCGGAGGTGGGACCCGAGCCGTTGCGCACGCTCGCCTCCTATCGCATGGACGAGCGCTTCGCAGGCATCGCCTTCGGCATGAATGCGATCGTGGTCCGCGCGGGTGCGCTCGCCACCGGCATGCCGGTCGCGGTGGACTACCGCTTCTAGCCTGACTGCAGCACCGCGCACATCACGGGGTAGTAGGGCCCCGGCCCATAGCCCTCGGCGGTCCACCATGGCGACGACCGCATCTCCCCGGCGATCACCCGCTCGATCGTGTAGCGATGGTTCGTGGTGAATGCGTTGAAGTAGCGATACACCGGCGTGGTACCCGCGGCGCATGCGCCCGTGATCGCATTGGGCACCTGGATGTAGAACACCGCCGGGCTCTCGTAGACCCAGTCGACCGGATGCGCCGCGGCCGTGGCCGCGCACTCCGCGGGGCTTGCCGAATAGAAGTGCGAGTCGCCGTAGGCCGGCTCGCGGTAGAAGCGGCAGACGGGACTCGTGCCCTCGACCTGCGTGGGATAGGCGAGGAAGCGCAGGCCGGTGCGTACCCAGCCGACGGTCCTGCCGCTGTCGAGGTTGTCGATCTCGACGGGGTTGGTCGAGATGAAATAGTGGTCCAGCGCGGAATGGTAGAACTCGACCGCCACCACTACCCCGCCGGGATTGGCCACACCCGGGGTCAGGTACTGGCGCATGACGGGCAGCGCCGACTCGAGCCCCGAGAAGTAGTCGGGATCCTTGGGCCGGCTGCACAGGGCCAGTCCGCCATACAGGCCGCCCCGCACCTCGTAGGCCGCGCCGTTGAACGTTGCGATGTGCCCGCCGCTGCTGCCGCCCTCGGTGACGCCCGAGGACCACACCACCTCGGTGAAAGGCGCGCTCACGAGGTCGTCCTCCACGAACAGCGATCCCGTGACGTTGCCACGGCTCACCTTGAGGAGGTCGCCGCTCGGGTGATGCAGGGAGACCACCGACGCGCCGGTGGGGAGCGGCTCGGCACGCCAGGAGGACAGGTACGTGCCCGCCGGTGGCGTGGCTGTGAGCTGGATGAGCGCCCAGTCGTGGTCCTGGCTGCGCCCGAGCAGGCGTCCGCCGCCGGTGAGGAGCGCGAAGGGAGGCGTCGACTTGCTGTCGCAGGACACGGCGGTGAAGAAGAAGTAGCTCTGGATCGAGCTCGCCGCGGCCTGCGAGTCGATGCAGTGGTTCGCGGTGAACAGATAAGGCGTGTTGCTTTGCGCCGTGTCGTTCAGCAGCGTGGCGGTGCACAGGGCCGCGCCCCCGGGAACCTCGAAGACGATCCGCGCCACGGCGCGCGAGAGCGTCTGCAGCGCGGCATCGGTGGGCAGCACGCACGCGGCGTCGACCTCGCAGGCCTCGGCCGTGCCGATTCCCGTCGCGCGGGCGATGGGAGCACGGGGCGAGAGCAGATCGGCGCCGTTCACCACGAGATGGCTGACCCTGGGCAGGCGCAGCGCGAGCTGCGCCGGGTCCACGCCCGCCGCCACTTCCACCTCGAGGATCGCCGACGCGCCGTCGACCATGGGCGACCAGAGCACGCCGTCGCGGGACGTGGCCTGGGCGATCTCGCGGCCCGACAGCACGGCCGCGGCATCGGTGGCGCCCGGTGCGGACACGCGCACGGATACGCCGTCGCCGTTGCCGGCCAGCGCAAGGGCCACGCGCAGCGCGCGCGCGCCCGTCGAATCGACCTCGATGCGGGCCACGCGCGCGCCGCCTTCCAGGGTCGTCCAGGTCACGTCCTGCCAGGGGCGCTCGGCCGCGATGCGGCGCGGGTAGCCGATGGCGAGCGGAACGCCGCGCAGGGCGGAGCCCGGGGCCAGCGTGCGCCGGTTGCGCGCGGCCAGGCCTTCGAGGTCCGCCGCCGTCGAGGCGCCGAGCTCGATCCGCCACGCGGGTGCCGCGTCAGGCAGGCGCATCGGGACGCTGCGCGCGACCGCACCCGGGCGCACCGCCGCGCCGGGCGCCGACGTGGCCGGGGACGCCCCGGCGTCCACCGGCAACGGCGTCGCCGCCTGCACCCATGGACCGACCAGCACGAGGGAAAGCGAGGCAAGGCAAACGAGCAGGGGCTGACGCAGCATGGGGGAAGATATCCGGAGGTGGGCCCGACTGCCGGGGCAGGCGACGCGGTCGCGTTGGAGTCAGGCCGGTGATGATGGTTCCGACGATGCACGATCCGTGCCGCGGCTGCCCTCGGCGAGGCAGGCGCGCAGCGCCTCGTCCCAGGACGGCAGCGCGATGGCGAAGGCGGCGGTGAAGCGGCCGGTGGCGAGCACCCCATAGGCGGGACGCCGGGCGGGGGTGGGATATTCCGCGCTGGCGATGGGCAGCACGCGAGGGCGCGCCGCATCCCCCACGATCGCGCGGGCGAAGCCGTGCCAGGTGGTGGATCCGCTCGCGCTCAGGTGATACAGGCCGGCGCGCTCGGCGAGCATCGGGAGTCCGAGCGCCACGAGCTCGCGCGTGGCTTGCGCGAGCGAGCGCGACCAGTTGGGGGTGCCCGCCTGGTCCGCCACGATGCGCAGCTCGTCGCGCTCGGCGGCGAGGCGGCGGATCGTGAGGAGGAAGTTCTTGCCCGTGAGGCCGTAGACCCAGCCGGTGCGCAGCACGAGGGCATGGGCGCCGCTGGCCGCGACCGCCCGCTCGCCTTCGAGCTTGCTCTCGCCGTAGACGTTGAGCGGGCCGGTGGGGGCATCCTCACCGTAGGGCTCGCTGGCGCGGCCGTCGAAGACGTAATCCGTGGAGTAGTGAACGAGCACCGCGCCGCGCCGGCGCGCCTCTTCCGCGAGGATGCCGGGGGCGCGCGCATTGATGGCGAAGGCGGCGTCGCGCTCCTTCTCGGCGAGATCCACGGCGGTGTACGCCGCGGCATTGATCACGAGATCGGGTGCCAGGTCGCGCATCGTGCGCACGATGGCGTCGGGATCGGCGAGGTCGAGCGCGGCACGATCGAGCGCGATCACTTCGCCCAGCGGCTGCAGCAACGTGGCGAGCTCGCCGCCGACCTGGCCGCGGGTGCCGGTCACGAGGATGCGGGGACGCATGGCGATGGACTCGTTCGTGTGACGCCTGCCGCGCGACTCGCGCTACGCGAAGGTCTCGGCGTGCGCAAGCGGCGTGCCGGCGGCGTCCTTGGCCGCCAGGATCGGCGGGACGTCGAGGGGCCACGCGATCGCGAGCGCGGGATCGTTCCACAGGAGCGTGCGCTCGTGCGCCGGATACCAGTAGTCGGTGGTCTTGTAGAGGAATTCCGCGTCGTCGGAGACCACGAGGAAGCCGTGCGCGAAGCCCGGCGGCACCCACAGCATGTGCTTGTTCGCGGCGGAGAGCGTGACCGCGACGTGCTTGCCGAAGTTGGACGAGCTGCGGCGCAGGTCCACGACCACGTCGAGCACTTCGCCTGCGGTGGCGCGCACCAGCTTTCCCTGCGCGTGCTCGATCTGGTAGTGCAATCCGCGCAGCACGCCGCGCCGCGAGCGGGAATGGTTGTCTTGCACGAAATCGACGTCGAGGCCGGCTTCGGCCAGCGCGCGCCGGTTCCAGCTCTCGTAGAAGAAGCCGCGGTCGTCGCCGAAGACGCGCGGCTCGACCAGCAGGACCTCGGGCAGGGAAAGCGGCGAGAGGCGCACGGGAGAGGACCTAGCGCACCACGCCGTCGCGCAGGAGGCCCAGGAGGTACTGGCCGTAGCCGCTCCTGGTGAGCGCGCGGCCGAGGGTTTCGAGGGCGGCATCGTCGATGTAGCCCAGGCGCCAGGCGATCTCCTCGGGGCAGGCGATCTTCAGGCCCTGCCGCTTCTCGAGCGTGGCGATGTACTGCGCGGCGTCGAGCAGCGATTCGTTGGTACCCGTGTCGAGCCAGGCCATGCCCCGGCCCAGCACCTCGCACGAGAGCGCACCGAGGGCAAGGTAGGCGCGATTCACGTCGGTGATCTCGAGCTCGCCACGCGGCGAGGGCTTCAATTCGCGCGCGATGTCGAGCACGCGGTTGTCGTAGAAGTAGAGGCCCGTGACGGCGTAGCGCGACTTCGGCTGCGCGGGCTTCTCCTCGAGCGAGAGCACGCGTCCCCTGTCGTCGAACTCGGCCACGCCGTAGCGCTCGGGATCGGCCACCGGATAGGCGAAGACCGTGGCGCCGTCGGCTTGCCCATGCGCGCTCGCCAGCTGCGCCTGCATGTCGTGCCCATGGAAGATGTTGTCGCCCAACACCAGCGCGCTGGTGTCGCCGCCCACGAACTCGCGGCCGATGATGAACGCCTGCGCGAGGCCGTCGGGCGACGGTTGCACGGCGTAGGAAAGGTCGAGGCCCCAGCGGCTGCCGTCGCCCAGGAGCGCCCGGAAGCGCGGCGTGTCCTCGGGGGTGGAGATGAGCAGGATGTCGCGGATGCCGGCGAGCATCAGGGTCGACAAGGGGTAGTAGATCATCGGCTTGTCGTACACGGGCAGGAGCTGCTTGCTCACCACCTGCGTGACCGGATGCAGGCGCGTGCCCGAGCCGCCGGCGAGGATGATGCCCTTGCGTGTCATGTGTGCGCGCGCTCCGTCGCAGGCCGGTGCATCATGCAGTGGCGTACTGCAGCGAGATCCACTTCTGGTAATCCTTGCTCGCCACGCTTTCGAGCCACTTCGCGTTGTCGAGGTACCAGCGGATCGTGCGGCGCAGGCCGGAGGCGAAGGTCTCCGCCGGCTGCCAGTCGAGCTCGCCGCGGACCTTGGCGGGATCGATGGCGTAGCGGCGGTCGTGTCCCGGGCGATCCTTGACGAAGGTGACGAGCGAGGCGTAGTCGCGGCCCGGCCGCTCCTGCGCCAGGAGGTCGCACAGCGTGCGCACCACGTCGAGGTTCGTCATCTCGGCATTGCCGCCCACGTTGTACGTCTCGCCCACGCGCCCGCGCGCGAGGACGGTGCGGATGGCCGAGCAGTGATCGCCCACGTAGAGCCAGTCGCGGATGTTCTGGCCGTCGCCGTACACCGGCAGCGGCTTGCCGGCCAGCGCATTGACGATCATGAGCGGGATCAGCTTTTCGGGAAACTGCCGCGGGCCGTAGTTGTTGGAGCAGTTGGTGGTGAGCGTGGGCAGGCCGTAGGTGTGGTGGTAGCTGCGCACCAGGTGGTCCGAGGCGGCCTTGGACGCGGCGTACGGGCTGTTGGGCGCGTACGGCGTGGTTTCCGTGAAGGCGGGATCGGCGGGCCCGAGCGAGCCGTAGACTTCGTCGGTGGATACATGGAGAAATCGGAAAAGGGATTTTTCCGATTTCTCAAGGGAAGACCAATAGAGCCTGGTTTCCTCAAGCAGGCTGAAAGTGCCGACGACGTTGGTCTGCACGAAATCAGCGGGCCCGTGGATCGAGCGGTCGACGTGGCTCTCGGCGGCAAAGTGCACGATCGCCTCCGGCCGGTGTTCGCGCAGGAGCCTGCCGACCAGGGCGCGGTCGCCGATGTCGCCCTTCACGAAGACGTGCCGGTCGTTGCCCGCGAGGCCGGCCAGGTTGCCGGGATTGCCGGCGTAGGTCAGCTTGTCGAGGTTGACGCCGATGAAGCCGGCGCCGCCGGTGACCAGGATGGTCACGCGCGCGCTCCCGTGTGGACGCGTCGCATCATGGAGTTAAGTGTCTGAATTGGAATCATTGTTGACGGCCGCTATTCTATGCGCAAAGCGGGATTCGGTGTAGGCTAGCGCGGCCTCGTACGGCGCTCACAATGAAGAGAATCCTGCTGGTCAAAACCTCGTCGCTGGGCGATGTCGTGCACAACCTGCCGGTGGCGAGCGACATTCGCGCCGTCGTGCCTGCCGCCGAGATCGACTGGGTGGTGGAAGAATCGCTCGCCGGCATTCCCCGGCTGCATCCCGCGATCGCGCGCGTGCTGCCGGTGGCGGTGCGGCGCTGGCGCGCGGGCCTGCTCGACGGCGCCGTCCGCGCGGAAATCGGCGCATTCCTGCGCGAGCTGAAAGGCCGCACCTACGATGCGGTGGTCGACACCCAGGGCTTGTTGAAGAGCGCGTGGATCGCGCGCGCGGCGCGCGGCGCGCGCCACGGCCTGGATTTCGCGAGCGCGCGCGAACCGCTGTCCTTGTTCTACGACCGGACGTACTCGGTGCCGTGGACGATGCACGCGGTGGAGCGTAACCGGCAGCTCGCCGCGAAAGCGCTCGGCTACGCCGTGCCGGCGATCCTCGACTACGGCATCCGCGCGCCGGCCGCGCGGTTCGTGTGGTTGCCGCAAGGGCGCTACGCGGTGCTGGTCCATGCCACCAGCGCCCGCGCCAAGTTATGGCCGGTGGAGCGCTGGATCGAACTGGGCGCTCAACTGGCCCGCCGCGGGGTGACGAGCGTGCTGCCCTGGGGCAGCACGACCGAGCGGCTGCGCGCCGAGGAGATCGCGCGCCCCTTGCCGGGTGCGGTCGTGGCGCCGGGACTCTCGCTCGCGGACGCGGCGGGCGTGCTGGCCGGCGCCGGCGCGGTCGTCGGCGTGGACACCGGACTCGCTCATCTCGCCGCGGCGCTCGCGGTGCCGACGGTCGGCCTCTATTGCGCGACGGATCCGGCCGCGACCGGTCTTTACGGCGGCGCGCACACCGTCAACCTCGGCGGCGTCGGC
>CAZUGY010000011.1:33516-49330 GCA_964620265.1 uncultured Alcaligenaceae bacterium | reverse complement strand
CGCAGGTCGTCGTCCTGCGGCATCACCTGCTGGTTGTACGCCGTGTACGGGGGGCCCGCCATCAGCGCATTGGAATGGTCGGAGTGATCGAGGCCGAGCGCGTGTCCCCACTCGTGCGTCATGAGCCGGTCGAGGTCGGCCAGCGACGCGACGTTGGCACTGCTCAACGTCACGTCCGCATCGAAGATCTCGCGCACGTCGCCGTGTTGCGCGTACCACGCATACGTCCAGGCGCCGAGCGACGGGTCGATCGCGTCCCAGCCCACCACGCTCACGCCATCCGGATCGTCGCCGCCCTCCGCGTTGCGCACCGTGGCGTTGGGACGCACGTCCGTCTCACCCTCGTAGATGTAGGTGATGCCGCATTGCGATGACCACTTGTCGAAGGACTGGCGGATCTGCGCGATCACGGCCTGCCGGTCGCCGATGGATGCGGGTGCATGGGCATGGTTGTACTTCCAGCGCAACGGCCCCGTCCAGCGCGCCTGCGGCCCGAACAGGTAGAGATATTTCGGCGCGACTTGCGTTCCGTTGCCCAGGGGGATGCGCGCCTCGCGCAGCGCGTGATCCGGCACAGCGGAGGATGTCGCGCCCTGCGCGTTCGCCTGGGCCGGCGCGAGGAGGAATGCGGCGAGGACACCGGCGCCGAGCAGACGTGCAATGCCCGCCACAGGCGCGGTACGGGAAGTCTCGCGTTCACATCGGGTCGTCCATTGCAGGGCCATGAGCTCTGGTGAGGCGCGGGGCGGCACCGGTTGCCTGCGGTGACGTCCGCTTGCGCTCGTTCGAAGATGGGCCCATCTTCGATGGCGGCAGGATTTGCCGCAGTCGGCCGCGGCTCAAAACGCGGTGGGGCCGGACGGTACCGCCTTGTCGGACGCGGCGAAGCCCTGTCCCGCAAATGCCGACGTCCGCGATCGGCGACGCTTGAACGGACGTACAACGTTGTAGGCGTCGCGCCTACGCGTGCACCAACATCGCCCCGGTGGACCCGCCGGCGCGCGACGGGTGCCTCGTGCGCCACCGCTTGCGCCAGAGCGTGCTCACAATCCGTAGAAGCGCCGTGCGACACCGCCCAGGAAGGCGGCACGGTCCTGCGCATTCCAGTCGCGGGTGAGCGCGACCGTGGCGGCCCACCAGCTGCGGTAGGTCGCGCTGCGCTCGAGGCAGGGCCAGTCGCTGCCCCACATGAGGCGCTGGGGGCCGAACGTCTCCACGAGCGCGTCGATCCACGGCCGGAGGCCGTCGATCGTCCAGCCCGCACCGGCCGCACCCAGCAGGCCGGTGACCTTGCACCGCACGCGCGCCAGCTGGCCCAGTGCCTCGATGTGCGCACGCCACGTCGCGAAATCTCCCGTGCGCATCGTCGCTCCCGCCGCATGGTCCACCGCGACCGGAAGATCGGGATGGCGCTGCAGCAGCTCGAGCACGGTGCGCGCATGCGCTGCCGCCGCCGATACCTCGAGGCGCAGGCCCAGTCGCGGAAAGGCGTGCAGCACGCGATCGACGTCGGCACCGGGAGCGCCCGCACCCTCGGACAGGCGCAGCCGCACAGCCTTGAACAACGGGTCGCGTGCGAGGCGCGTGAGCACGGGCAGCGCATCGGGCGCGCGCAGGTCGATCGCGCCCACCACGCCGCGCACGAGTCCGTCGCTTCGTCGTGCCTGCTCCAGCAGGAACGCGGTCTCCTCACGCGTGGGCGCCGCCTGCACGACCACCGCGGCGGTGATGCCGCTGCCGGCGAGCAGCGGGGCGAGGTCGACCACGCGCCGGTCGCGTCGCACTTCCGGCGGCAACGACGGTGCCCACGGATAATCGCCGCGGGCGAACGCCCAGAGGTGGACGTGCGCATCGACGTGATTCGTCATCGTTTACGGAAGGCCCGGGCACGGCGATCTTCAATGGTAGCAGCGCACGCCTCGCGCAGGAGGCGCGTCGATGGAGGTCGCCGCGGTTTGGGTTATCCTTCGCCGGTCTTCCGCCCCGTCGCAAGGATCGCCATGACCTCACAGCCGCTGCGTGCCCTTCGGGCCCTCTCGCTCGCCGCCCTCCTGGCGCTCGCGCTCGTGCGACCCGCGGCCGCGGTCCACTACACGGACATCTGGTGGAATCCGGCCGAGGGCGGCTGGGGTGTGAACTTCATCCAGTCGGACAACTTCATCTTCGCCACCTTCTTCATCTATGGAACGGACAACCAGCCCACCTGGGTGACGGCGCAGCTCACGCAAGGGACCGGCAACGTGTGGTCGGGGCCCGTGTACCTCACCAGCGGCCCGTATTACGGCACCACGTGGGATCCGTCCCTCGTCACGACCACCGCGGTCGGATCGGCGACCTTCATCCCCTCCGATTCCGCGAACGGCACGCTCGCGTACAACATCGGCCTCGTGAACGTCTCCAAGCTCATCACGCGCCAGACGCTCAAGCTCATCCCCGCGGGCGGCTGGTATTCAGGCGCGTACACGTCGATCTACAGCGGCTGCTCGAATCCCAACAACAACGGCCCGCTGAGCTTCTTCGTGAACCTGCAGGTCCTGCAGGTGGCGCAGGACACCAATGACTCGATGCAGTTCAACTGGGAGGCATTCGATGCGAACGGCAGCTCGTTCTCGTTCGTGATGGGCGGCCCCTTCGTCCAGCAGGGTCTCCTCTACCAGATGCCCGGCGCGGCCTATGTGATCGGCAGCAACAACTTCAGCGCGAACGTCTCCGAGATCAAGGTCACGGCGCAAGGCATCGAGGGAACGTGGGCGGCGAACCTCAGCTCGGCCTTCGCCGGCTGCCAGGAGACCGCCTTCTTCTCGCTGCTCTTCATCACGCCCTGACGCTGCCCTCGCGCTGGCGGCGGACGAGCTCGAACAGCACGACCGCCGCAGCGGCGCCGGCATTGAGCGACTCCATGCCGCCGGGCATGGGGATCGTCACGGCCACGTTGGCGGCGGCGGCGAGCCCCGTGGAGAGCCCCGCGCCCTCGTTGCCGATGGCCACCGCCCATGGCCGGGCGATGTTCGCCGCGTAGAGGTCCGCGCCGCCCGTGGCGACGGCGGCCACCACGGCACCTCCACCCGCCACGAACGGCGCGGCCCACGCCAGCAGGTCGACGTCCTCCACCACCGTGAGCAGGAAATGCGCACCCTGCGCGGCGCGCAGCACCTTCGGCGACCACGCCGCGGCGCAGTCCCGCGACAGGAGCGCCTGGTCGACCCCTGCCGCGGCAGCGGTGCGCAGGATCGTGCCGACATTGCCGGGATCCTGCAGCCCGTCGAGCAGCACGTGGGTGGCGGCGGGCACGGGCAGCGCGGCATCCGGCGTGGCGACGATCGCCACGATCCCGACGTCGGCGGAGGTGGGCGCGAGCGGCGCGAAGAGCGCGCGGGGCACGTGGAGGACGTCGACCGCCGGGACCGCCGCGACGAGGCGCGCGATGCCGGGCTCGTGCTCCCGGCCTTCCAGCACGACGAGCGTGTGCGGCCTGCCGCCGCGCTCGAGGTAGACGCCGATGACGTGCTCGCCCTCGAGCACGCAGCGTCGGCTCTTGCGCCGGTCGCGCGACGAGGCTGTGAGCCGCGCGGCCTCGACGAGCCGCGGATTGTCGCGGGAGGTGATGCGCGGCACCTGCGCGCGCCTAGCGGGACGTGGCGGGTGGCGGGATCCTGGAGGTGCCCGGCGCCGCCCCTTCGGAGGAGCCAGGCGCCGTACCCTTCGGCGTGCCGGCGGACCGGGTTCGCGGCGGCCCGGCCTTGAGCGACGCCGGCGGCGCGACCGCGCCCTGCTGCAACTGGAAGAACACTTCGTCGGAACGGATCATGCCGAGCTCGGAGCGGGCGCGCTCCTCGATGGCCTCGGAGCCGGTCTTCAGGTCGCGCACGTCGGCATCGAGCGCCGCATTGCGCGACTTGAGCTCGAGGTTGGCCTCGCGCTGCACGTTCAGCTGGCGGTCGGTCTCGCGCACCTGCAGCCAGCTGCCCTTGCCGAGCCACATCGGGTACTGCAACCCGGCGATCAGCGCGACGAAGACGAGGGCGAGCCAGCGCACGGTGAGCGGCCGGGTGGGCTATGCGATGTTGAAGAACGCGTCGCGGCCGGGGTAGCTCGCCGCATCCCCCAGGTCCTCCTCGATACGCAGGAGCTGGTTGTACTTGGCGATGCGGTCGGAGCGCGACAGCGACCCCGTCTTGATCTGGCCGGCATTGGTGCCCACCGCGATGTCGGCGATGATGCTGTCCTCGGTCTCGCCCGAGCGGTGCGAGATCACCGAGGTGTAGCGCGCGCGCGTGGCCATGGTGACCGCGGCGAAGGTCTCGGTCAGCGTGCCGATCTGATTGATCTTGATGAGGATCGAGTTGGCGATGCCCTTGGCGATGCCCTGCTTCAGGATCTTCGTATTGGTGACGAACACGTCGTCACCCACGAGCTGCACGTTCCTGCCGAGGCGATCGGTCAGGTACTTCCAGCCGGCCCAGTCGTCCTCGGCCATGCCGTCCTCGATGCTGATGATCGGGTACTTGTCGCACCACGTGGCGAGCATGTCGGCGAACTCCTCGCTCGTGAGCGCGCGGTTCTCGGCGGCGAGCGCGTAGCGGCCCTCCTTCCAGAACTCGCTCGCGGCGCAGTCGCAGGCGAGCGCGATGTCGGTCCCGGGCGTGTAGCCCGCCTTGTCGATCGCCTCGATCAGGAGCTGCAGCGCAGCCTCGTTGCTCGGCAGGTCGGGCGCGAAACCGCCCTCGTCGCCCACGGTGGTGTGCCAGCCGCGGCCGTCGATGATCTTTTTCAGCGTATGGAAGACCTCGGCGCCGTAGCGCAGCGCCTCGCGGAAGGTGGGCGCGCCGATCGGCACCAGCATGAATTCCTGCAGGTCCACGGCATTGTTGGCGTGCGCGCCGCCGTTGATCACGTTCATCATCGGCACCGGCAATTGCATCTGGCCCGCGCCGCCGAGGTAGCGGTACAGCGGCAGCGAGGCTTCCTCGGCGCCGGCCTTGGCCACCGCGCACGACACCGCGAGGATCGCGTTGGCGCCCAGGCGCGCCTTGTTGTCGGTGCCGTCGAGCTCGACCAGCGTCTTGTCGATCAGGCCCTGCTCGCTCGCATCGAGGCCGAGGATCGCCTCGCAGATCTCCGTGTTGACGTTCTCCACGGCACGCAGGACGCCCTTGCCGAGATAGCGCGCCGGGTCACCGTCGCGCAGCTCCACGGCCTCCTTGGAGCCGGTGGAGGCGCCGGACGGCACGGCGGCGCGCCCGGAGGCGCCGGATTCGAGGACCACGTCGGCCTCGACCGTGGGATTGCCGCGCGAGTCGAGGATTTCGCGGGCGATGACATCGACGATTGCACTCATGGTGTAGGTGGCCTGAGGAAG
Source organism: uncultured Alcaligenaceae bacterium (assembly GCA_964620265.1). Classification (GTDB taxonomy): domain Bacteria; phylum Pseudomonadota; class Gammaproteobacteria; order Burkholderiales; family Casimicrobiaceae; genus VBCG01. The sequence goes on along the minus strand of CAZUGY010000011.1, from coordinate 43,971 downwards.
CTCTAGCGAAAGGGATTGCAGATGGTGACACGGTCCGCGATCACGCGGCCATGCTGCAGGTCCTCGGAATACAGGACCGAGGCGCCGGAGGCAAGCGCTGCCGCCATGATCATGCTGTCGTACACCGACGTGCCCATGCGGCGCGCAAGGTCGAGCCCGCGGTCGTGCATCTCGAGCGTGAGCGGCAACACGGTGCATACCGAGCGCAGCGCGCCCGTGACGTCCACGATCGCGACCCATTGCATGCGCAGCTTGCCGCGCGCCACGGCCACGAATTCGTTCAGCACCTGGACGCTGATCGTGCCCCCGCTGGCCAGAAGATCTTCCGCACGGTCGGCCTTGGCAGCATCCGCGGAGAGAAGATAGAGCAGCACGTTGGTGTCGAAGAATGCGCCGGCCGCCGTGCTTGGCCTCGCCGTCATGGCGGGGCCCTTCGGGCTCGCGCGAGGCAGTACATGCGAGGCAAGCGCTAGGCTCCACCGCCCCGCTCGTTGGCGCCGAGCCGGTCGAACTTGAAGTCCGCGGGCAGCTTGCCGCGATATTTTTGAAGGCGCGCGAGGACGTTCCGCGCACCCGGCGTCCGCCGCACGGCGAAGATGCGCGCATCGGCCACGACAATCTCGATGTCGTCACCCTCCTTGAGCTCGAGCGAATCCACCACCGCGACCGGGAGGCGGATCGCAAGGCTGTTACCCCAACGCGAGACTTGCACGGCGCCCTCCGGCATGGATATACACTGTTCTAGTGTATATCCATGGGCCGGACCGGTCAATGACGGCGGGTGGACGGCGGATTACGCCTCGTAGTCGCAGATCACCCATTCGGCGATCTCGCGCAGCGCGGCCACCACCTCCTGGTGCGCCGGATGGGGACCATACGCCACGAGGTTCTCGCGCGTATCGAAGGCCATGTTGATGCCGATGTCGTAGGCCACCGGCCGATCGGTGAAATTGAAGCCGTATTCGAAGCGCACGATCCCCGGGCACTGGTCCTTCAGCGCCTTGAACTTCGCTTCCCATGCAGGCACGCGTGGATCGGCGCGGGTGACGCCGGGCTTGAACTTGATGAGGACGAGGTGTACGAACATCGGTTTCCTTAGGTGTACGCAGCTGGGTCAGTGCGACGGCGCTGCCATGAGGTCGGCTTCGGCGAAGCGCCGACGCTTCACCGCGCGGTCGAGCTCCACCAGCGTTTCGAGGAGTTCGCGCATGCGCGGCAGCGGCCACGCATTGGGGCCGTCGGACAGCGCCTTGTCCGGATCCGGATGCGTTTCCATGAACACGCCGGCCACGCCCGCCGCGATGGCCGAGCGTGCGAGCACCGGCACGAACTCGCGGCGGCCGCCGCTGCTCGTCCCCTGCCCCCCCGGCTGCTGCACGGAATGTGTGGCATCGAACACGACCGGGCAGCCCGTCGCGCGCATGATGGCGAGGGAGCGCATGTCCGACACGAGGTTGTGATAGCCGAACGACGCGCCGCGCTCGCACACCATGATGTTGTCGGTGCCGCTCGCCGCCTTCGCCTTCTTCACCACCTGGACCATGTCCTCGGGGGCCAGGAACTGGCCCTTCTTGATGTTGACCGGCTTGCCCGCGCTGGCCACCGCCTGGATGAAGTCGGTCTGGCGCACGAGAAAGGCGGGCGTCTGCAGGACGTCCACGACTTCCGCCACGGCAGCGATCTCGTCGATCGCATGCACGTCGGTGAGCACCGGCACTTCCACGTGGCGGCGCACGTCGGAGAGGATGCGCAGGCCCTCCTCCATGCCCAGGCCACGAAATGCGTCGCCCGACGTGCGATTGGCCTTGTCGTACGACGACTTGAAGATGAAGGGAATACCGAGCGAGGCACAGATCGCCTTCAACTCGCCCGCCACGTCCATCTGCAGCTGCCGCGACTCGATCACGCACGGTCCGGCGATGAGGAAGAACGGCCGGTCGAGGCCGACGTCGTACCCGCAGAGCTTCATCGGGGATCCTAGATCGAGGCCACGAGCTCGGCCACCGCCGTCACGGCGTCGCCGCGGTTGCGGCGGCGATGCTCGAGCGCGGCCTTCACGAAGCTCACGAAGAGCGGATGGCCGCGGCGCGGATTGGACGTGAACTCGGGGTGGAACTGGCAGCCGAAGAACCACGGATGGTTCGGCAGCTCGATCATCTCCACGAGGTCGCCGGCGGTCTCGCTGCGCGCCCGCGCGCCCACCACCATGCCGGCGGCCTCGAGGCGCGGGAGATAGTGATTGTTGACCTCGTAGCGATGCCGATGGCGCTCGGCGACCGTCGTCGCGCCGTAGATGCGATGGGCGAGCGAACCCGGCACGACGGCACAGGACTGCGCCCCGAGGCGCATGGTGCCGCCCATGTCGGAGCTCTCGCTGCGCTTCTCGATGCTGCCGTCGCGGTTCTGCCACTCGGTGATGAGCGCGACCACCGGATGCGGCGAGGCGGTATCGAACTCGGTGCTGTTGGCCGCATCGAGCCCGGCCTTGTGCCGGGCATATTCGATCATCGCCACCTGCATGCCGAGGCAGATGCCGAGGTACGGAATGCCCGCCTCCCGGGCGAGGCGCACCGCCGCGATCTTGCCTTCGATCCCGCGCTTGCCGAACCCGCCCGGCACCAGGATCGCATCCATGCCGCGCAGGGACTCCACCCCGTCGCGCTCGATCTCTTCCGAATCCACGTAGCGGATGTTGACCTTGGAATGCGTGTGCATCCCGGCGTGGATCAGCGCTTCGGAGAGCGACTTGTACGACTCGGTCAGGTCGACGTACTTGCCGACCATCGCGATGTCGATTTCCTCCTTCGGATTCTCGAGCTGGTCGACGATCGTGTTCCACACCGCGAGGTCCGCCGGCGGCGGATTCAGCGCGAGCTTCCTGCACACGATGACGTCGAGGCCTTCGGCATGCAGCATGCCGGGGATGCGGTAGATGGAGCTCGCATCGAGCGCAGGGATGACCGCCTCGGCGGGCACATTGGTGAAGAGCGCGATCTTGCGCCGGTCGCCCTCGGACACGGGACGGTCGGCGCGGCAGAGCACGACGTCGGGCTGGATACCGATCTCGCGCAGCTCCTTGACCGAGTGCTGCGTGGGCTTGGTCTTCATCTCGCCGGCGGACGGGATGTAGGGCACGAGCGTCAGGTGGATGTAGCAGACGTTCTCGCGGCCCAGCTGGATGCCGAGTTGCCGGATGGCCTCGAGGAAGGGCAGCGACTCGATGTCGCCCACCGTGCCGCCCACTTCCACCAGCGCGACCTCGGCGTCACCGGCACCGGCCACGATCCAGCTCTTGATCTCGTCGGTGATGTGCGGGATGACCTGCACGGTGCCGCCGAGATAGTCGCCGCGGCGCTCCTTGCGGATCACCGACTCGTAGATCTGGCCGGTGGTGAAGTTGTTGCGCTTGCCCATCCGCACATCGGTGAAGCGCTCGTAGTGACCGAGGTCGAGGTCGGTCTCGGCGCCGTCGTCGGTCACGAAGACCTCGCCGTGCTGGAACGGCGACATCGTGCCGGGATCGACGTTGATGTACGGATCGAGCTTGAGATTGGTGACGCGGACGCCGCGGGAGGCCAGGATGGCGGCCAGGGAGGCAGCGGCGATGCCTTTGCCGAGCGAGGACACCACCCCGCCGGTCACGAAGACGAACTTCGTCATGGTCCGATCTCTCGTGGAAATTCGCATTTTACCGGAATCCGCGGCGTTCGTCGCGGGACGTGCGAGTTATCGTCTTCGCAACCGGGAGCTCGCCGTGTATTCAGGCCCGCCCGGTGCGGACGCGCGCACCGGTCAGTATCCGCGCCGCCGATCCACGACGCCGCCGACCGCTGCCCCCGCGAGCAGCGCCCGGCACTTGTCCGCCATCTGGCCCGCCGACGCGTCGACGTCCGTCGCCGCCGAGACATGAGGTGTCAGCGTGATGCGCGGGTGGTGCCAGAACGGGTGGGTCACCGGCAACGGCTCGGCATGGAACACGTCGAGCGTTGCCGACGCGAGATGACCGTCGTCGAGCAGCGCGATGAGATCGTCGTCCACCACGAGATCGCCGCGCGCGACGTTCACGAGATGCGCGCCACGTGGCAGGCGCCCGAGCGTCTTGCGATCGAGGAAACCGCGCGTGTCCGGGGTCGACGGCAGCAGGCAGACGAGAACGTGCACGACGGCAAGCAGCGACGCGAGATCCGCGGCACCCGCATGGGTCGTGATGCCGGGCAGGTGCTTTGGCGTGCGGCTCCAGCCGTGCACCGGAAATCCGAAATCGAGCAGTGGCCGCGCCACCGCCTGGCCGAGCACGCCGAGGCCGAGGATGCCCACGCCGAACGCCGACTTGTCGAGACGCTCCCGTTGCACCCAGCGCCGCTCGCGCTGCTGCGCTTCGTACGCGTGCGACTCCCGGTAGGCCCGAAGCACCGCGAGCGTCACGTACTCCTGCATCTGCACGGCCATGCCGGCATCCTCGAGGCGCAGCACGGGAACCGAGGCCGGCAGGTTGGGCAGCTGCAGCAATGCGTCGACGCCCGCGCCGAGATTGGCGATCGCGTGGCGCACGTGCACGCGGTCGAAGACTTCCGCCGGCGGCCGCCACGCCGCCACGAAATCGACGACGTCCGGTGTATCGGGCCACACGTGGAGACGTGCCTCGGGCAGCGCACGCGCGAATGCCTCGCGCCAGGGCGTGATGTCGTTGCCCTTGATCGCGAGGAGGAGATCCAGCGTGGGCTGGGTCATGCAGCGGCCAGCCCACGCGCCAGGCGCGCCTGCGCTTCGGCCCGCGGCAGCAGGGCCAGCACCGCGTCGATCGCGGGTGTGTGCCCGGTACCGCTCACCAGCCAGCGCACCGGCATCATCACCTCGCCGGCCTTGAGCTGGTGCTCGCCGGCGACGGCCTTCAGCAGCGCGGCGATCGCCGCGCGCGTCCACTCGACGTCGGCGAGACGATGCGCGACTTGGGCCACGGCCGGCCGTACGGCGGGCGGCAGGAGCTCCGCCACCTTGTCCGGCGCGAGCGTGGGCGCGGCGTAGAAATAGGCGGCGGCATCGGCCATCGCCACGAGGGTCTCGGCGCGGTCGCGCAGGAGCACCGCCACCGCCGCAGGATCGGGACCGTGGGCCGGGTCGAGCCCCGCGCGCACGAGATACGGGACGAGACGCTCGCCCAGCTCCGCCGGCGGCATCCGCTTCATGTGCTCCTGGTTCACCCAGGCGAGCTTTTCCGAGTTGAAGCGCGACGGCGACGGGCTGATGCCCGGCAGGTCGAACCACGCCACGAGCTCGTCGCGCGAGAAGATCTCGGCATCGCCGTGACCCCAGCCGATACGCGCCAGGAAATTGATCATCGCCTCCGGCAAGTAGCCTGCGGCCTCGTAGTCCATCACGCCCACGGCGCCGTGGCGCTTGGAGAGCTTGGCGCCGTCCTCGCCGAGCACGGTGGGCACGTGCGCGAATTTCGGCTCGGTGAAGCCGAGGGCACGGAAGATGTTGATCTGGCGCGGCGTGTTGTTGACGTGGTCGTCGCCGCGGATCACGTGCGTGATCTGCATGTCGGCATCGTCCACGACCACGCAGAAGTTGTAGGTCGGCGTGCCGTCACCGCGCGCGATCACGAGGTCGTCGAGCTCGGCGTTGGCGAATTCGATGCAGCCCTTGACGCCGTCGTCCCAGGCGACGGTGCCGGTGTCGGGATTGCGGAAGCGGATCACGGGCGCAACACCTGCGGGCGGCGTCTTGCCCACGGCATTCTCGGGACGCCAGCGACCGTCGTAGCGCGGCTTCTCGCCACGCGCCATCTGGTCGTTGCGCAGCGCGTCGAGCTCCTGCGCGCTCATGTAGTCGCGGTAGGCGAGGCCGCGGGCCAGCATGTCGTCGAGCACCACGCGATAGCGGTCCATGCGCTGCGTCTGGTAGAAGGGGCCCTCGTCGTAGTCGAGGCGCAGCCACGCCATGGCGTCGAGGATCGCCTGCACGGCCGCGGGCGTGGAGCGCTCGCGATCGGTGTCCTCGATGCGCAGGACGAACACGCCTTCGTGGTGGCGCGCGAACGCCCAGGCGAAGAGGCCTGTGCGGATGTTGCCCAGATGCATGTAGCCCGTGGGGCTCGGGGCGAAGCGGGTGCGGATCATGGGAGCGCCGGACAGTGTCAGCCTGACATTGTCGCAAATGTGGCGCTGCCGCCCTGCTCGTGCACGCACGAGCTCCGGACGTCCGGTCTACCGGCCCGACACCCGACGGTAGCGGTTGTCCGCCGCGGCACGGGGCGCCACCGCCCTCTTCTTCGGCCTCGCGAGCCTTATCGCACGTCCGGCTGCCAGCGCAGGTCGAGTGTGGCCGGCGTGGCCGGATTGGGCGGCTCCGCATGCACGAACATCGGCCCCTGCGTGTGGCCCTGCGCCCAGAAGCGCGCCACGCGCCGCGCCTCCGCCTCATTGGCATTGACGGGAAACGTGTCGTAGTTGCGTCCGCCCGGATGCGCCACGTGATACGTGCAGCCGCCGAGCGCGCGCTGCGCCCACGTGTCGACGAGATCGAACACCAGCGGCACGTGCACGCCGATGGTGGGATGCAGGGCGGACGGCGGGCTCCACGCCCGGTAGCGCACGCCTGCCACGAACTCGCCCGGGACGTTGGTGGAGGTGAGCGGGATCGCGCGCCCGTTGCACGTGACGGCGTGGCGGCCGGCGATGGCGCCCGTCACCTTGACCTGCATGCGTTCCACCGACGAATCGACGTAGCGCGCCGTGCCGCTGCCGCTCATCTCCTCGCCGAGGACGTGCCAGGGCTCGATGGCCTGGCGCAGCTCGATGGACACGCCGTCGTAGGTGACCGTGCCGTAGCGCGGGAAGCGGAACTCGATGAAGGGCTCGAACCACGCCGGATCGAACTCGTAGCCGGCGTACGTCAGCTCGCGCGCCACGTCGCGGATGTCGCTCGCCACGAAGTGCGGCAGGAGCCAGCGGTCGTGCAGCGCGGTGCCCCACGGCACGAGCGCGCCCTTGTACGGATCGCGCCAGAACCGCGCGACGAGCGCGCGCAGCAGCACCATCTGCAGCGCGCTCATGCGGAAGTGCGGCGGCATCTCGAAGGCGCGGAACTCGAGCAGGCCCAGGCGGCCGGTGGGGCCGTCGGGGGAATAGAGCTTGTCGATCGAGAACTCGGCGCGATGCGTGTTGCCGGTGAGGTCGGTCAGGAGGTGGCGCAGCAGACGGTCCACGAGCCACGGCTGTACCGTCTCCTTGCCCGCTTCGCTCTTCAGCGCCAGTTGCTGGAACGCGATGGAGAGCTCGTAGAGACGGTCGTCGCGCGCCTCGTCCACCCGCGGCGCCTGGCTCGTGGGGCCGATGAACATGCCGGAGAACAGATACGACAGCGACGGATGGTTCTGCCAGTAGGTGATGAGGCTGCGCAGCAGATCGGGACGGCGCAGCAGCGGGCTGTCGGTCGGCGTGGCGCCGCCCAGCGTGACGTGGTTGCCGCCACCGGTCCCCATGTGGCGGCCGTCGAGCATGAATTTCTCGGTGGTGAGACGTGCGAGCCGCGCTTCCTCGTAGAGCGTCTCGCTCGTGGCCATCAACTCGCGCCACGTGGACGACGGATGCACGTTGACCTCGATCACGCCGGGGTCGGGGGTCACGTTGAGCACCTTGGTGCGCGCGTCGCGTGGCGGCGTGTAGCCTTCGATGGCCACCGGCACGCGAAGCGCCACGGCGGCATCCTCGATGGCGGCCAGCAGCGCGAGGTAGGCCTCGAGCCGCTCGATGGGCGGCACGAAGATCCAGACGTGGCCTCCGCGCGCCTGCACGGTCATGGCGGTCTTGATGACCTCGGGCGGCTTGTCGCCACGTACGCGGCCCGCACCTGCCTTGAGCTTGTCGCGCCTGGGCAGCGCATCGCGCGGTGCGAACGGATCCACCGGGAAGTCCTGCTCCATCTCCTTCGGCAGCACGTCCGGCAGCGAGGACAGCGGCAGTCGCAAGCCCAGCGGCGAGTCGCCGCCCACGGCGAAAAGATGCGTCCGGCGCAGGGGCCACGGGCTCGTCATCCAGCCCACTTCGCCCTTGGGCCCCTCCACGGCTTTCAACGGCAGCACGAAGCCGGCGGGCGCGCCGAGGCCTGCCTTCAACAGCCTGGCGAGACGCGCGCGCTCGTCGGGATTGGCGAGGTCCGCCTGCATCGGGTCGACGTTCACCGGCAGCGCGGCCTCGGCTTCGAGCAGGCGCGGCACGTCCTCGTAGGCGGTGATCACGAGGCGCGGTGGCAGCCCGAGCAGCGTGGCGAGCTTCTCCGCAAAGGCCTGCGCGGTGGCCGCCGTGGACTTGCCGGGCGCACTCGTGTTGGCGATGAGCGCATCGTGCGACCACATCGGCTCGCCGTCGGTGCGCCAGACGAGGCCCAGCGCCCAGCGCGGCAGCGGCTCACCGGGATACCACTTGCCCTGGCCGATGTGCACGAAGCCGTGGGGGGCGAAGCGCGCGCGCAGGCGATGGAGGAGCGTTTCCGCGAGCTCGCGCTTCTTCGGCGACAGCGCGGCATGGCTCCACTCCGGCCCGTCCATGTCGTCCACCGACACGAAGGTGGGCTCGCCGCCGTGCGTGAGGCGGACATCCGCGGCGGCGAGGTCGCGATCGACCTGCTCGCCGAGCGCATCGATGCGCGCCCATTGCGCGTCGCTGTAGGGTTTCGTGACACGCGGATCCTCGTGCACGCGCGTGACGCTCATGGCGAAGGCGAACTCGACGTTGGCCACGTCGGTGTAGCCGATCACCGGCGCGGCGTTGCCAGGATCGGCGGTGCAGGCGAGCGGCAGGTGTCCCTCCCCCGCCAGGAGGCCCGACGTGGGATCGAAGCCGATCCATCCCGCGCCCGGGATGAAGGCCTCGGTCCAGGCATGCAGGTCGGTGAAGTCGCGATCGGTGCCCGACGGCCCGTCGAGGGACTTCTGGTCGGCCACGAGCTGGATGAGATACCCGGAGGCGAAGCGCGCGGCGATGCCCATGTGCCGCATGATCTGCACGAGGAGCCAGCCCGAGTCGCGGCAGGAACCGCTGCCGTTGCGCAGCGTGTCCTCCGGCGTCTGCACGCCAGGCTCCATGCGCACGAGGTAGCGGATCTGGTGCTGCAGGAGCTGGTTCAGGCGCACCAGCAGCATCACGGTGTTCTCGCCCGGCTGGATCGTCTTGCGGAACTCGACCATCCACTGCTCGAGCAGGGGGCCGAGCGGTGCCGTCTCGAGGAACGGGATCAGCTCCTTGCCGAGCGCGGGCGCGTACTGGAACGGGTAATGCTCGGCATATTCCTCGACGAAGAAGTCGAAGGGATTGATGACCGTCATGTCCGCCACGAGCTCGACCTCGATGTCGAGCTTGTCGGCGCGCTCGGAGAACACGAGGCGCGCCACCCAGTTGCCGTAGGGATCCTGCTGCCAGTTGAGGAAGTGGGTCGAGGGCGCGACCTTGAGCGAATACCCCAGCACGGGCGTGCGGCAGTGTGGCGCAGGCCGCAGGCGGATCTCGTGCGGCCCGATGTTCACGAGCCGGTCGAACGTATAGGTGGTGCGGTGGGACAGCGCGACTCGTATGGCCATGGGGGATCCGGTGGCGGATTGCTTCGATCGCGCGTCGCGCGCGCGGCGGTGCGGCGCGCTACGTCCAGTCGGGGTCGGGGAGCTGCGCGAACACGCGCTTCAGCCCCTCGCCCCATTGCGTGTGCACCATCTGGAAATACGCATCCGTCTCCTCGATGCGCCGCTGCAGCCGGATGCGCAGCGAATCGGCGTCGTAGACGAGGAGGTCGATGGGCAAGCCCACGGAGATGTTCGAGCGCATCGTGGAGTCGAACGACACGACGGTGCACTTGGTCGCATCGAGGAGCCCGGTGCTGCGCTTGATCACACGGTCGATGATCGGCTTGCCGTACTTGGTCTCGCCGATCTGGAAGTAACAGGTATCGGGCGTGGCCTCGATGAAGTTGCCCTCGCCGTAGACGTTGAACAGGCGCGGCGGCTCGCCGCGGATCTGGCCGCCCACGATGAAGTTGGCGCCGGCGTCGATGTTGTTCTGCAGGAGATACGGACCGTCGCGCGTGCGCACGTCGCGCAGCGAGTCGCCGAGCAGGCGCGCGACGTCGAACATCGACTCGGCATTCCATACGTGGAGCTGGTTGTCGCCCCCGCGCGCCTTCTGCTCGAGCACGTTGAGCGCGTTCTGCGTGATCGACAGGTTGCCGGACGACAGCGTGACGATCACGCGCTCGCCCTCCTGGGCGAACACCTTCATCTTGGAGAAGCGGGCGATCTGGTCGACCCCGGCGTTGGTGCGGGAGTCGGAGGCGAAGATCATCCCCGCGTCGAGCGACATGGCGACGCAGTAGGTCATGGTCTGCGGGAGGCGGAAAAGCCGCGCGAGCGCGCGCAATCGCACATTCTACCCGCCGCAGTTGCACGCTCCCCCCGAAGCGAGC
>CAZUGY010000011.1:0-33416 GCA_964620265.1 uncultured Alcaligenaceae bacterium | reverse complement strand
GGGGGCGAATGCCTTGGGACGGCCCGGCGGCATTCTCAGTAGTGCCTGGCGAAGAAGTGCTGCGCGATGCCGTCGCCCAGGTCCGACACACGCTCCAGGAAGTCCATCAGGTACTCGTGCAGGCCGAACTCGATGATGTCCTCGGTGCGGCCGAAGTGCAGCCGCGCGTGCAGCTCGCCGCCCTGGCGGAGGATCTCCTTGCTGCGCTCGTCGCACAGGATCTCGAGCGTATCCTTGATGAGCGTGAAGCAGCTGTGCAGGGACCGCGGCATGTCGCCGCGCAGCACGAGGAGCTCGGTCACGCGCCGCGGCGTGATCACGTCGCTGTAGATCTTGCGGTAGGACTCGAAGCCCGACAGCGACTGCAGGAGCGAGGACCACTGGTAGTAATCGACCGCCCCGCCCACGTCGTCGGCCGACGGCAGCAGGATGTGGTACTTGGTGTCGAGGATGCGCGCGGTGTTGTCGGCGCGCTCGAGGTGGGTGCCGAGGCGGATGAAGTGATACGCCTCGTCGCGCAGCATGGTGCCGAAGGTCACCCCGCGGAAGAGGTGCGAGCGCATCTTGACCCACTCGAGGAACTCCGACACGCCCATGCCCTGGATGCGCCGGAAATCGTAGCCGCGCATCTCGATCCAGGCGCCGTTCAAATCCTCGTACATCTCCGAGGTGATGGCGCCACGCACGCTGCGCGCCGACTCGCGCGCCGCGCGCAGGCAGCAGTAGATCGACGACGGATTGGCGGCGTCGAGCGTCATGAACCGGATCACGTTCTCTGCGGTGAGTTCCGGAAAGCTCTTGTAGAAGGTGGTGGCGCCGCCGGTGGCGATGAGCGGGACCGCCCACGGCTCCGCCCAGGCGAGGCCGGGCTCCTGCGGCTGGTAGGGCAGGAGCGACGTGCGATAGGTCACGTCGAGGAGCCGCGCCGTGTTCTCGGCCCGCTCGATGTGGCGGCCCATCCAGTACAGATCGCTTGCGGTGCGCGACAGCATGTCTTAGGCCAGCACCCAGGTGTCTTTCGTTCCCCCGCCCTGCGACGAGTTGACCACCAGCGATCCTTCGCGGATGGCCACCCGCGTGAGGCCGCCGGGGACGAGGTCGATGTCCGAGCCCGACAGCACGTACGGGCGCAGGTCGATGTGCCGCGGCGCGAGGCCCGCCGCCACGAAGGTGGGACAGGTCGACAGCGCGAGCGTGGGCTGGGCGATGTACTTCTCCGGATGGGCGACGATGCGCTCGCGGAAGGCCGCGCGCTCCTCCGCGGTGGAGGCCGGGCCCACGAGCATCCCGTAGCCCCCGGCGCCGTGCACTTCCTTGACCACGAGCTCCTCCAGGTGCGCGAGCACGTGGTCCCGCTCCTGCGGCTTGTAGAGCATGAAGGTCGGCACGTTGTTGAGGACCGGATCCTCGGCCAGGTAGTAGCGGATCATGTCCGGCACGTAGGGATAGATCGACTTGTCGTCGGCCACGCCGGTCCCGATGGCATTGGCCAGCGTCACCCGGCCCGCGCGGTAGGCGGCGAAGAGGCCCGGCACGCCGAGCATCGAGTCCTTGCGGAAGGCGAGCGGATCGAGGAAGTCGTCGTCCACCCGCCGGTAGATCACGTGCACCCGCTGCGGCCCGCGCGTGGTGCGCATGAACACGGTGTCGTTCTGGACGAAGAGGTCCTGTCCCTCGACGAGGTCCACGCCCATCTGCTGGGCCAGGAAGGCATGCTCGAAGTAGGCCGAGTTGTACGCGCCCGGCGTGAGCACGGCCACGGTCGGGTCCTCTTCCGCCTTGGGCCCGACGGCGCGCAGGTTCTCGAGCAGCATGTCCGGGTAGTGCTGCACCGGCCGGATCGAGCGCGTGGCGAAGAGCTCGGGAAAGAGCCGCATCATCATCTTGCGGTTCTCGAGCATGTACGACACGCCCGAGGGCACGCGCAGGTTGTCCTCGAGGACGTAGTACTCGCCCTCTCCGGCCCGCACGATGTCCACGCCGGCGATGTGCGCGTAGATCCCGCCCGGCACGTCCATGCCCGCCATCTCGCGGCGGTATTGCGCATTGCCGAGCACGCGGTCGGCGGGGATCGCGCCGGCCTTCATGATCTTCTGGTCGTGGTAGACGTCGCGCAGGAAGAGGTTGAGCGCGCGCACGCGCTGCTTCAATCCCCGCTCGAGGACGTCCCATTCGTGCGCGGGAATGATGCGCGGCACGATGTCGAAGGGAATGAGGCGCTCGGTGCCGCCGCCTTCGCCGTACACGGCGAACGTGATCCCCACGCGATGGAAGGCCCGCTCGGCCTCCTCGCGCTTCTGCACGATGCGCGAGGCATCGGTCCGCTCGAGCCAGTCGGCGAAGGCCCGGTAATGCGGGCGAACCCCGGTATCCGGGGCGGTCATCTCATCGTAGAAGCGGGACGTCATGCGGGCGGGGACCAGTTCAGCGGAGGATAGAGCAAACCGTGGGCCATGGGCGGTTCCGGTTAGGAAGCAAGGAGTTAGGCCCACCCTGATACCAGTACGGTCAATTCGCCTCCCTCTCTCGGGGCGCAAACGCGCCATCATGGTGCATCGATGTCCAGGACAAATACCCTGCCCCCCGCAATCGTCGTTTGCCCAAGGTACCCCGGCTATGGTTAAATCGCGGCTCCTGTCTGGGTTCGCGGGGCGTTTAGCTCAGCGGTAGAGCACTCCCCTCACACGGGAGGGGTCGCTGGTTCGAACCCAGCAATGCCCACCACACTGAACCGAGGGTTGCGTGAAAGCGCAACCCTTTTTTTTTGTTCGCGCACCCGCGGTGGGGGCGCGCTTTCGCGCTGCCCCGCCGCGCCGCCGCTACGGCATGAGCTGTCCTCCATTGACCTCGATCACCTGGCCCGTCACGTACCCGGACATCGTGTCCGAGGCGAGATAGAGGAACGTGCCCGCGCACTCGTCGGCGGTGCCCAGGCGGTTCATCGGCACGGTGGCCTGCATGGCGGCCATCTGCGCGGCATTGGAGTAGCGCTCGTGGAACGGCGTGGTGATCACGCCCGGCGACACGGCATTCACGCGGATGTTGTCCCCGACAAGCTCCTTGGCCCAGCCGCGCGTGACCGTCGACACGAAGCCCTTGGCACCCGCGTAGAGGATCGCCCCGCCGCCACCGCCGTGGCGTGCCGCGATGGAGGTCACGTTGATCACGTTGCCGGACTTCTGCCGCCGCATCACGGGCGTGACCTCACGCATGAAAAGCGCCACCTGGGTGCAGTTCAGCATGAGCACACGGTTGATGTGCTCCACGGTGTAGTCGCCAATCGCGACACGCCCGAGCATGCCGCCGGCGTTGTTGATGAGGACGTCGATGCGCCCGCCGAAGGCTGCCAGCGACTCGGCGACGATGCGCTTGATGTCGCCTTCGATCATGACGTCGCCGCCCACCGCCACTGCCTCTCCACCGCCCGCCTTGATGCCGGCGACGACCTCCGCCGCCTGGTCGCGGCTCGCGTTGTAGTGAACGACGACCTTGGCGCCGGCCTTGGCGAAGGTCTGCGCTGCCGCGGCGCCGATGCCCGTGGACGCGCCGGTGATGAGGACGACCTTGCCTGCGATGTCTGCTGCCATGTGCTTCTCTCCTCCCTGGTGAATTCGAATGATGGTGGCCACGACGGGCCGCGACATGCGCTCACGATACGCCTTGCGGCACCGGGTGGTTCAGTTCATGCAGGTGCCTTCGACGGCGCGCTCGCCCCACGGCAGGTGGCCACCGACTCGCGCAATGCCGCCACGGCATCCGGCCGTGGAAAGCTGCGGCGATAGGCGAGCGCGATGCGCCGCGTGGGCGCGGGCCGCGCGAACGGCACCGGCACCACGAGCTTGCTGTGGTACTTGGGGATGAGCGCGTCGCGCGGGAGCACCGAGATGCCGAGGCCCGAGGCCACCATGTTGCGGATCGTCTCCAGCGAATTGGTACGCGGCACGTGCGCATCGGCCTTGTTGAGCTCCGGGCACGAGTCGAGCACCTGGTCGCGGAAGCAGTGTCCCACGTTGAGCAGGATCGTGTTCTCGCCCGCGAGCTCGGCGGGCTGCACCGACCGGCGCCTGGCCCACTTGTGCGCGGCCGGCACCACCACCTGGAACGGCTCCTCGTAGAGGAACTCGGTGACCACGCCCGGTGGCGCGAACGGCAGCGCGACGATGGCCACGTCCAGCCGTCCCGACTTGAGGCCCACCTCGAGGTTCTCCGTCAGGTTCTCCTCGATGTCGAGCGGCATCTGCGGCGCGCGCTCGTGCAGCGCGGGAATGAGATCCGGCAAGAGGTACGGCGCCACCGTGTAGATGACCCCGAGCGACAGCGCGCCGAAGAGCTGGTTGCGGCCCGACTGCGCGATCTCGCGGATGCGCGACGACTCCTCGAGCACGCGCTGCGCCTGCTCCACGATGCGCTCGCCCACCGGCGTGACCGTGATCTCGCTCTTGCCGCGCTCGAACACCTGCGTGCCGAGCTCCTCCTCGAGCTTCTGGATCGCCACCGACAGCGCCGGCTGGCTCACGAAGCACTTCTGCGCCGCACGGCCGAAGTTGCGCTCCTGCGCAACGGCCACGAGATAGCGGAGCTCGTTGAGGGTCATGGGCGTGGCCGGCGCTACTTCTGCCGCGCGGCCAGGAACTGCGCAAACTCGGCGCCGGTCTCGGGGTGCTTCAGGCCCAGCTCGACGGTGGCCTCGAGGTAGCCCTGCTTGCGCCCGCAGTCGTAGCGGCGGCCATCGAAGCGATAGGCGATCACGCGCTCGTCGCCCATGAGGCGGGCGATGCCGTCGGTCAACTGGATCTCGCCACCCGCGCCCGCGCCGATGGCGCGCAGGTGGTCGAAGATCGCGGGCGTGAGCACGTAGCGCCCCACCACCGCGAGCGTGGACGGCGTGGTGCCGGCCTTGGGCTTCTCCACGATCTTGGTCATGGTGGCCACCCGCTCGCCGGGACGCATCTCGCGCGTCTCCACGATGCCGAAGCTCCCGACGTCGGCGGCGGGGACGTCCATCACGCCGATGGTGGAGACGTTCTCGCGCGTGGCGACGTCGACCATCTGCTTCATGACCGGCACCTCACCATCGATCAGGTCATCGGCGAGGATCACGGCGAAGGGCTCGTCGCCCACCACGGGTGCTGCGCACAGCACGGCGTGGCCCAGGCCCAACGCCTCCGACTGGCGGATGTAGATGCAGTTGATGCCGGGCGGCGTGGCCGCGCGCACCTGCTCCAGCAGCTCGGACTTGTTGCGCATCGTGAGCTCGGTCTCGAGCTCGTAGGCCTTGTCGAAATGATCCTCGATGGCCCGCTTGTTGCGGCCGGTGATGAAGATCATGTCGGTGATGCCCGCGGCGGCGGCTTCCTCCACGGCGTACTGGATGAGCGGCTTGTCGACGACCGGCAGCATCTCCTTGGGGCTCGCCTTGGTGGCGGGCAGGAAGCGGCTGCCGAGGCCGGCGACGGGGAAAACGGCTTTGGTGATCTTCTTCATGCGTCCTCGGATCCTGGGGGCGGCGACCGTCGCGGGTGCGACGGCCGCCGCGGTATGGTGCGTTCAGGCGGCAGCCCGCTGCCGCGCGATGAGTTCCTGCAATCCCTGCTCGTCGATGACCGGCACGCCCAGGCTTTCCGCCCTGGCGAGCTTGCTGCCGGCGTCGTCGCCGGCGACGACGTAGCTCGTCTTCTTCGATACGCTGCCCGCCACCTTGCCGCCGGCATCCTCGATGAGCGCCTTGGCCTCGTCGCGCGACAGGGTGGGCAGCGCGCCGGTCAGCACGAACGTGAGGTCGTGCAGCACGCCCTTCACCGGCGCCTGCGGCGGTCCCTCCTCCCAGTGCACGCCCGCGGCCCGCAATTGCTCGACCCCTTCGCGATTGTGGGGCTCCGCGAAGAATCGCGCGATCGATTCCGCGAGCACGGGGCCGACGTCGTTGGCTTCGACGAGCTCCTCCTCGGTCGCATTCATGAGCGCATCCAGGCTGCCGAAGTGACGCGCGAGGTCGCGGGCCGTGGCTTCGCCCACGTGGCGGATGCCGAGCGCGTAGATGAAGCGCGCGAGGGTGGTCGACTTGCTCTTCTGGATGGCGGCCACCACGTTGCCGGCGCTCTTGTCGGCCATGCGCTCGAGCGCGGCGAGCTTGGCAAGCCCCAGCTTGTAGAGCTCCGCCGGGGTGTGCACGATGCCGGCATCCACGAGCTGGTCCACGAGCTTGTCGCCCAGTCCCTCGATGTCGAGCGCGCGCCGGCTTGCGAAGTGCAGCAGCGACTGCTTGCGCTGCGCGGGACATACGAGGCCACCGGTGCAGCGCGCGATGACCTCGCCCGGCAGGCGCACCACGGCGGAGCCGCACTCGGGGCACTCGACGGGCATCGTGAATTCGCGCGCATCGGCCGGACGCCGCTCGGGCACGGCGCGGACCACCTGCGGGATCACGTCGCCCGCGCGGCGCACGATCACGGTATCGCCGACGCGCAGGTCACGGCGGCGGATCTCGTCCTCGTTGTGCAGCGTGACGTTGGTCACGGTGGTGCCGCCCACGAACACCGGTTCGAGGCGCGCGACGGGCGTGATCGCCCCCGTGCGGCCGACCTGCACGTCGATGGCCGTGAGCCTCGTGGCCATCTCCTCCGGCGGGAACTTGTGCGCCACCGCCCACCGTGGCTCGCGCGTGCGGAAACCCAGGTCGCGCTGCACCTGCAGGCTGTCGATCTTGTAGACGACGCCATCGATGTCGAACGGCAGGTCGTGACGGCGCGCCTGCACGCTGTCGTAGAACTGCGCGAGCCCTTCCGCGCCATGCACCACGCGCCAGTCGCGGTTCACCGGCAGGCCGAAGCCCGCCAGCGCATCGAGCAGGCCGGATTGCGTGGTGGGAAGCGCGTAACCCTGCGCCTCGCCCAGGGCATAGGCATAGAAATGCAGCGGGCGCTTCGCGGTGACGGACGCGTCGAGCTGGCGCACGGCACCGGCGGCCGTATTGCGCGGATTGACGTAGAGGCGCAATCCCGCGGCCGCCTGCCGCTCGTTCAACGCGACGAAGTCGGCGCGCGTCATGTAGATCTCGCCGCGGACCTCGAGCACGGGGGGTGCCTTGCCCGTGAGGCGCGTGGGGATCTCGGGGATCCTGCGCACGTTGGCGGTCACGTCCTCGCCCGTCTCGCCGTCGCCGCGCGTGGCCGCGACGGTGAGCGCACCGCGCTCGTAGCGCAGGCTCATGGCAATGCCGTCGAACTTGAGCTCCGCGCAGTACGCGACGGGGGGCGCATCGGCGGCGAGCTTCAACTCGCGGCGGATGCGCGCATCGAAGTCGGCAGCGCCTGCGGGCGTGGTGTCGGTGGCCGTCTGGATCGACAGCATCGGCACCTTGTGCACGACCGGCGCGAACTCCGCCGCGCGCCCGCCCCCCACGCGCTGCGTGGGCGAGTCGGGCGTGACGAGCCCGGGATACTCGGCCTCGAGGGCCTCGAGCTCGCGGAAGAGGACATCGTATTCGGCGTCGGTGAGCGTGGGCGCATCGTCGACGTAGTAACGCTCGTTGGCGTCGATGATGCGCGCACGCAGGTCCGCGGCACGTTCCTGGGCGCGGCGGGGCACGGCCTCCATGGCCTGCCTGCCGTCAGGCGCCGAAGAGCGCAAGCGCGCGCGGGCTCCCGGGCTCGATCCCGCTTTCGCGCAGCGCCCCGGCGGCGGCATCGACCTGGCTGCGGATGGCCGCGAGCGCGGCGTCGTCGAGCGGGCGGCGATTGTCGTCGACGAGCTCGCCGCCCAGCGTCACCGCGAGCCGCTTGCCGGCGAGCTTCATCTGGTCGAAGGCGCGCGGCGGATCGGCCACGCGCGGCACGTCGAGCACGAGGACGACGCCGTTGGTGGCGGAAGTGCGCAGCGTATCGGCCGTGAAGGGCTCGTTGCGCAGGTTCTGCAGCGAATAGGCGGTCGTCCCGGTGTCCTCGCTCGTCCACTCGAAGCGGCCGCCGGAGACGAGATGGAAGCCGGCGGCCTCCGCCATGCCGCGCAACTTGGTGCCGGGGACGCCGGCGGGCGCGGCCACGAGGATGGTGAGCCCGACCTGCACATCGACATCGGCACACAACCGGTCGAGCGTCTCGGCGCGCTCGGCTTCCGCCCCCATGTCGGGCACGGACATCGCGGCCGGCAGGTGCGGCGCGAGCTCGCTCATGACGCGCATGAAGGTGTCGAGCTGCGCCCGGCTCGCCGCGCCATTGCGATCGGCGAGCAGGAGACAGGCGGAGAGCTCCACGAATTCACCCCGGCTATCGGCGGCCAGGGGTTGCCAGGTGGCGTTGGGCGCGACGCGGCCGAACCAGCGCAGGCGCTTGCCGAGCCGCGCATGCAGGCCGCTGGCAAAGGCGCCCACGCCCACGGCCTTTGCGGGCTGCAAGGTGACGATGCACTCGATCTCGGGATCGGGCGTGCGCTGGATGGGACCGTCGGCCTCGGTGGCGCGCGCGATCGTGCGTGGAGCTTCCGCCGCGTCGCCCTCGATCACGCCGGCGGGATCGGCCGGGACGTCGTGCTCGATCACGTCCATCGGCGTGTCGAAGCGCCCGGGGCCGCCGTCCTCCGCCGGTGGGCGATGGGCCGCGGTACCCGCAGCGGGGACATCGCCCGTGCGCAACGTGGGCTCCACGCGCTGTGCGGCCGGAGCGCCGGCGACGGACGCCGGCGCGGCGCGGGGCGCGCGCGCGTCGATGCGCTGTCGTGCCTGGCGCACGACCCACCAGTTGTAGATGATGACGGCGATGACCAGCACCACGCCCGCGACGATGAGCGACAGCTGGAGCGCACTCACCGGCAGCGTCATTGCGGGACCCTCTTTCGCATAGCGCGCGAGTATAGCGCGAAGGCGTTCGATAACCGGGCTGTTTCCACCGCGCGGGATGCGCGCGCTACGCCGCGGCGAGGCTCAGCGCTTCGGCGATGTCGACCGCCACCACGCGCGACGCGCCCGGCTCGGGCATGGTGATGCCCACGAGCTGGTTGGCCATCTCCATCGTGATCTTGTTGTGCGAGATGAAGAGGAACTGCGTCGTGCCCGACATCTGCTTCACCATCGCGCAGAAGCGGTCGGTGTTGGGATCGTCGAGCGGCGCGTCGACCTCGTCCAGGAGGCAGAACGGCGCGGGATTGAGCTGGAAGAGCGCGAACACGAGCGAGATGGCGGTGAGCGCCTTCTCGCCGCCCGAGAGCAGGTGGATCGACGTGTTGCGCTTGCCGGGCGGCTGCGCGATCACCTGCACGCCGGAGTCGAGGATCTCCTCGCCGGTCAGCACGAGGCGCGCCGTGCCGCCGCCGAAGAGCGTGGGGAAGAGCTTGCTGAAGTTGCTGTTGACGGTCTCGAAGGTCTGCGCGAGGAGGTCGCGCGACTCGCGGTCGATCTGGCGGATCGCGGTCTCGAGCGTGCTCATCGCCTCGGTCAGGTCCGCCGCCTGGCGATCGAGGTAGTCCTTGCGCTCACGCGATTGCGTGAGCTCGTCGAGCGCGGCGAGGTTGACCGCACCCAGCTCGGCGATCGCGCCGTTGAGCCGCTCGATCTCGGCGGGCAGCGTGCGCGCGCTGCCCCAGGCCTCGAGCGCCTCCGGCAATGCCTCGAGTGCCGCGTGCGCTTCGGCGAGCTGCTCGGTGAACTGCGCCTCGGCGAGCGCTGCTGCCTGTTCCTTCAACTGCATGTCCTGGATGCGGGTGCGCGCAGGATCGAGCTTCTGGTCGGCGAGGAGGCGCGCTTCCTCGGCACTGCGCAGTTGCGCTGCCAATGCCTCGAGACGATCGCGGGCCGCGGCCAGCGCCTCCTCGGCGGCGCCGCGCTTCGTGAGCTCGGTGGCGAGGCTCGCCTCGACGGGCGTCCAGTCGATGGCGGCGCGCTCGGTGGAGAGCTGGGCGAGGAGCCCGCGCTGCTGCTCGTCCTGGCGGGCGATGTCGGCCTGGCGCCGCTCGAGCTCCGCGAGGCGGTCCCGCGCGCGGCGCTCGGCGAAGTCGGCTTCCTGCGTGGCGCGCTCGGCTTCGCGCACGCGCTCACGGCCACGGGCAAGTGCCACTTCCGCCTCGTTGCGTGCGGCACGCGCGCTCTCGCGGCTGGCGTGCTCGTCGTGCAGGCGCGACTGGCCGTCGGCGATCTCGGCGTCGATGGCCTCGCGCTGCGCCTCGCCCTCGGCGATGCGGGCCGCGAGGTCGCCCATCTCCTGGCCGAGCTGCGCCCGGCGCTTGTCGGCCGCCTCGGCTTCCTGCCGCAATTGCTGGAGCTCGAGCTCGAGGTCGTGCACGCGACGCTGCTGCGAGCCCACGGCGAGGCCCTCGGCGTGATAGGTCTGCTGCGTCTGCGCGAGCTCTTCGGCCACGGCGTCGCGCTCGGCGCGGGCAAGGTCCGCCCGCTCGTGCGCACCGGCCAGCGCACCTACGAGCTCGTCGAGCTCGCGCTGGCGGGCCAGCACGCCGTGAAGCTCGTTGTCGGGCGCGAAGAAGGCCACGGCCTGCGCGGTGACGAGATGGCCCGCGGGGGTCACGAAGGCTTCGCCCTGCGCCAGCGCCTCGCGGTCGCCGAGGGCGGCGGCAAGGTCGGGACGGCAGCGGATGCCGGCCAGGCCGTCGGCGACGAGGCGCGCGACGTCGTCGCGCTTCAGCTTCACCTTGGCGAGCAGCGCGTCGTGCTGGGCGTGCGGCGCGTGCCGCGCAGGCGCCGGGGCGTAGGCGGCCACGCGCCGGGGCAGCGTGGCGCCGTTCGCGGTCCACTCCACCACCTCGTCGAGGTGGTCGAGCTCGATCGCCGACAGTCGCTCGCGCAGGACGGCCTCGAGCGCGTCTTCCCACCCGGCCTCGATGTCGAGCGACTGGTACAGGCGCCGCGCCTGGGCGAGGCCATGGTCGGCGAGCCAGCCGTCGATATCCTGGCCGTGGCCGATCTTGGCCTGGAGGGCGGCCAGCGCCTGCTCGCGCGCGGTCAGGTCGGCGAGCGTGTGGCTCGCCTGCTCCCACGCATCGGCGGTGTGGCGCTGGCGGCCCTGCAGCGTCTCCACCGTGGCGGCGAGGGTGGCAAGGGCCTCCTGCTTGCCCGCGAGGTCGCTGCTTTCGGCAGCGAGCTGCTCCTCGACATCGCGGATGAACTCGGTCGACGGTGCCGTGATCGCGGACAGCTCCTGGTCGAGGCGGCCGTGCCGCTCGTGCTGCGTCGCGAGCGCGGCCGTGGCGCTCTCGCGGCGCGCCTCGGCGACGCGCAGCGCCTGCTCCACCTGCGCGATGGCCTGCTGCTGCGCGTTGAGCGCGCCGTCGGCCTCGCTCACCGCGGCGGTCAGCGGCGGCAGTGCGTCCTTGGCGTCGGCTTCCGCCTGGGCGGCGGTCTCGCGCAGGCCGCCCGCCTGCGCGAGCGCGCCCTCGGCTTGCGCACGCTCGTCTTCGAGCGCCTGCGTCATGCCGGCGATGCCGGCCAGCGCCTCCTCCAGCTTGGCCACCTGGGCCTCGATGCGATTGTGCGAATCGCGAGCGAATGCGAGCTGCTGCTCGAGGCGCGACACCTCGGCGTTGGCGGCGTAGAACGCGCCCTGCTTCGCGTGCAGGTCGTCGCCGGCGGCGTAGTGGTCGCTGCGCAACGACTCGAGCTTCGCTTCCTCGGCGCGGATGTCGGCCTGGATCGCCTCCAGCGCATTGGTGAGCGTGACGATCTCGGTGCTGCACTTCGCGCGCGCGCGCACCGCGTCCTGCTGCTTCGCGAACCACAGCATGTGCTGCGATTGCGTGAGGCGCGCGGTCAGCTCGCGGAACTGGCCCGCGACTTCCGCCTGTTGGGTGAGACGCTCGAGCTGCCCGGCGAGCTCGGTGCGGATGTCCTCGACGCGCGACAGGTTCTCGCGGGTATCGGAAAGACGCCCTTCCGTTTCCTTGCGCCGCTCCTTGTACTTGGACACCCCCGCGGCTTCCTCGAGGAAGATGCGCAGCTCCTCGGGCTTGGCCTCGATCACGCGCGAGATCATCCCCTGCTCGATGATCGCGTACGCGCGCGGCCCGAGGCCGGTGCCGAGGAAAAGGTCGTGGATGTCGCGGCGGCGGACGGGGATGTTGTTGATGTAGTAGGTCGAGTCGCCGTCGCGCGTGAGCACGCGCTTGATCGAGATCTCGGCGTATTGCCCCCACTGGCCCGCGATGCGGCCCAGGCTGTTGTCGAAATGGAGCTCCACCGACGCACGTCCCACGGGCTTGCGCTCGCCCGCGCCGTTGAAGATCACGTCCTGCATCGACTCGCCGCGCAGCGCGGAGGCCTTCGACTCGCCGAGCACCCAGCGCACGGCATCGATCACGTTCGACTTGCCGCAGCCGTTGGGGCCCACGATGCCCACGAGCTGGCCCGGGGTGCTGATGGTGGTGGGATCGACGAACGACTTGAAGCCGGCGAGCTTGATGTGGGTGAGGCGCAAGGTGGGAAGTCCGGAAAGAGGAGTGAAGCCGGTGCGACGGCGCGCCGTTCGAAGTCCGTTCGAAAGCGGATTCCGAAGGCCGCGCGAAGCCTGCGATTATAGCGGAAAGGATCGCCCCGCCCGGGGCGCTCAGGGGGCGGCCGTGACCGCCACGGAGCCCGCCGCCGCGCGGGACGGGAGGCGCCCCTCCTCCACGGCGTGGCACGCCACCGCGCCCCGGCCATCGCCGCCCGTGGCCAGGAGCTGCGGGCTCTCCTGCCGGCAGCGGTCATCGGCATGGGGGCAGCGCGGATGGAAGGTGCACCCCGGCGGCGGATCGAGCGGGTTGGGCACCTCGCCGCCCACGGCCGTGCGCTGCCGGCCCGACATCTCGAGGTCGGGCACCGCATCGAGCAGCATGCGCGTGTACGGATGCCACGGCTGCGCGAAGAGCTCGCGCGTGGGTGCGATCTCGACGATGCGGCCGAGGTACATCACGCCCACGCGATCGGCGATGTGATGCACGACCGCCAGGTTGTGCGAGATGAAGAGATAGGTCAGTGCCAGGCGGCGCTGCAGGTCGCGCATGAGGTTCAGTACCTGCGCCTGCACCGATACGTCGAGCGCCGAGGTGGGTTCGTCGCACACGAGGAACGCCGGGCTCGTGGACAGCGCCCGCGCGATCGAGATGCGCTGCCGCTGGCCGCCGGAGAACTGGTGCGGATACCTGGCGCCATCGGCAGCGGCGAGACCCACCTGCGCAAGGAGCTCCGCCACCCTCGCCTCCATCACGCGCCGCGGCGTCTGCGGCGCCTGCGTGCGGATGGGCTCGGCCACGATGTCGGCCACGCGCCAGCGCGGATTCAGGCTCGCGAAGGGATCCTGGAAGATCATCTGCATGCCCTGGCGCGCGCGCCGCAGCGCCCTGGCCTCGCGCGTGACGCCCTCGCCGGCGATGGGCACGCCGTCGTAGCTGATGGTGCCGAGCGTGGGGGGATACAGGCCCACGATGAGCCGCGCGACGGTGGACTTGCCGCAACCCGACTCGCCGACGAGGCCCAGCGTCTCGCCCCTGGCGATGGTGAAGTCCACGCCATCCACGGCCTTCAGGATCGTGCGCCCGCGCCGCGCGAGCACGCGATTGAGCCACGGCGGCGAAACGTCGAAATAGCGGGCGAGGCCGCGCACCTCGAGCAGCGGTGAGGCGCCGCGGTCGGGCCCCTCGCCGGCGCGGAGCACCGCTGCGGCCGCCGCCGCTTCAGGGCGCAGGCCCGCGCTCACGCTTCCACCGCCAGCGGAACGCGCAGCCAGCAGGCCGCGCGCGTGGCGCCGGTGTCGATGAGCTCGGGACGCTCCTCGCGGCAGCGATCGAACGCGTGCGGACAGCGCGGATGGAATGCGCAGCCGGAAGGAATCGCGGTGAGGCGCGGCATCGCGCCGTCGATCTGCGTGAGGTGCTCGCGCTCCTCCACGATGGAGGGGATCGAGCCCATGAGGCCCGTGGTGTACGGATGCTGCGGCCGGTGGATCACGTCGGCCACCGGACCGATCTCCACGATGCGGCCCGCGTACATCACCGCCACACGATCGGCCGTCTCGGCGATCACGCCCATGTCGTGCGTGACGAGCATCACCGCCGTGCCGTGCTCACGGCACAGGCGCTTGATGAGCTGGATGATCTGCGCCTGGATGGACACGTCGAGCGCGGTGGTGGGCTCGTCGGCCACGATGAGGCGCGGCTTGGCGGCCAGTGCGAGCGCGATCACCACGCGCTGGCGCATGCCGCCCGAGAACTGGTGCGGATAGTGATCGACGCGCCGCGCCGCCGCCGGGATACCCACTTCCTCGAGGAGCTCCACCGCGCGGACGCGGGCCTGCGCTTCCGACAGCGGCAGGTGCGTGCGGATGGTTTCCACCAGTTGCCGCCCCACGGTGTAGAGCGGATTGAGCGAGGTCAGCGGATCCTGGAAGATCGCGCCGATCTCGCGCCCCCGTACCGTGCGCATCGTCTCGTACGGGAGGTTGTCGATGCGCCGTCCGAGCAGGCGGATCTCGCCCCCCGCGATGCGGCCGGGCGGATCGAGGAGCCCGATGATCGCCGCCCCAGTGAGCGATTTGCCCGCGCCGGACTCGCCCACCACGCCCAGCACTTCGCCGGGCGCGATCGAGAACGAGATGTCCGAGACGGCGACGAGCGTGCCGCGGCGCGTGGGAAATTCCACGCGCAGGCGGTCGACCACGAGCAATGGCTCGACGCTCACCGTCGCAACCGGACGTGCCGCAGGTGCGACTGGCGCGTCACTACCTCGTCACTTCGCGGGCGCGGGCACCGTACAGCCGGCGATCGGCTCGACGAAGTCCACCACCGGCGTCCAGTTGGGCGAGATGGTGTTCTCGAACTGCGCGTTCAGGTAGTAGCGCTTGCACGGCTCCACGTCGAGGTTCATCACTTCCAGCCGCGGTCCGCCGGGCCAGCCGGGCGCATTGGCCTGCAGCACGATCCGCCGCATTCCCGGCACCACGCGCACGAGGTTGGGATCGGTGAAGGCGCCCTGGTTGTCCACCATGTTGATGGACGTGGGCCGGCGGTTGACGATGGTCATGTTGAAGCGCTGGCCCGTGAGCTCGCTCCAGGTGGGACCCCAGGTCTGGCAGCCCGGCAACAGCGTGGCACCGAAGAGCGCGGGCACCAGCATCAGCAGTTTCGTCTTGCGCATGCGGAACTCCTTGAAAGATGTGCCGCGCGAGGCGAGGATCGCCTAGCGCAACCGTGGATTGAGCGCGTCGCGCAACCAGTCGCCGAGCAGGTTGATCGACAGCACCATCACCACGAGGGCCAATCCGGGAAAGATGGTAATCCACCACTCTCCCGAGAACAAAAACTCGTTGCCGATGCGGATGAGCGTGCCGAGCGACGGCTCGGTGGCCGGCACGCCCACGCCCAGGAACGAGAGCGTGGCCTCGGTGAGGATCGCCGTGGCGATGTTGATCGTCGCGAGCACCAGCACCGGGCCGAGCACGTTGGGAAAGAGGTGCCGTCCCATGATGCCCGCGGGCGTCACTCCGATAACACGCGCCGCCTGGATATATTCCTTGCTCTTCTCCACCATGGTGGAGCCGCGCACCGTGCGTGCGTATTGCACCCAGTTCGAAAGGCCGATCGCCAGCACGAGCACGAGGACGGCCACGCGATCGTGCTCGCCGCGCGGCATCGCCACGCGAGCAACGCCGTCGATGAGGAGCGCGATGAGGATGGCGGGAAACGAGAGCTGCACGTCGGCGACGCGCATGATGAAGGCGTCGAGCTTGCCACCCACGTAGCCGGCGAGGAGCCCGAGCCCCACGCCCAGGACCATCGCGAACGCCACCGAGGCGAGGCCCACGAGCAGCGAGATGCGCGCGCCGTACATGATGGCGGAGAGCACGTCGCGGCCGTTCTCGTCGGTGCCGAGGAGGAAGCGCGGATCGCCGCGCTCCTGCCACATCGGGGGCAGGCTCGCATCGCCCAGATTGAGCGTGCGCAGGTCGAAGGGATTGTGCGGGGCCACGAGGGGGGCGAACACCGCGCAGAACACGCACACGAGGAACACCGCGAGCGAGAACATCGCCACCTTCGAGTGGCGGAAGCTCCAGGCGAGGTCGCTGTCCCATGCGGCGCGCAGGCGCTGCGCGAGCGTCGGCGGTGGGGCGATCGCGGTGGTGGGCGCTGCGGGAGTCATGGCGCAGACAGCCCGGCGAGCGCGGCCTCGAAGGCCACGACCGCCTGCGCGTACACCTTGCGCTGCCACTCGGGCGCGTCGTCGTGGAAGGCGGCGCGCACCATCGCCTTGATGGCAGTGCGCTGCGCGGCCGATGCGTCGGGATGGTTCTCGAGCCACTGGTCGGCGCGCAGGGCCTGCAGCACGTCCATGACGGGCAAGGTGCCGTACTCGAGCGCGATGGCCGCGTATTCCGCGTCCGGGCACTCGTCGTAGGCGGCCTCGTGGTTGACGCCGGTCAGCGCGGCGCTGGTGGAGGAGCCGTCGTGGAACGAGGTGACGTCGCTGCCCCACCACGCCTTGCTGCGCGCGACGTCGGCCGCCACGTTGCGGCCGTTGTAGATCTTCTCGCCGTGGCCCCAGGGCCCCAGGCCCGTGTGGAAGTCGATCCAGCCCAGCCGCCGCGCAGTGCCGGCGTGACGCCGGAGCACGTCGCGCAGCACGAGGTTGCTCCACGCCGGACGCACGCCGCCATAGAACAGGCCGTCGCGGAACTCGCACTGGCCGGACGAGGTGGCCTGTTGCAGCGCGAATTGCCCGTGCGCCTGCACGTAGGCCATGAGGCGCTGCTCGTTGGCCGGCGTGGGCGGCCAGGTGGGGGGCACCATGAAGCCGTGCACGTCGGCATACGCCGTGTTCGGCGCGGGCGCCTGCGCGAAATCGCGGAAATTGCGATTGAGGTCGATGTTGTCCTCGTTGGTGCGCCGCAGGTGCGAGAAGCCGTAGGGATTGAGCGCGTGCAGGGACACGACGCGTACGTCTGCCCGTTCGACCGCCCGCACGAGGTCGTCGTCGGCGAGGAAGCCGATCTGGCAACCCGAGCCGCAGAAGCCTTCGGCGCCGTGCGTGCCGGAGGTGAGGAGCAGCACGTCGCGGGCATCGGCGGGACCCAGCAAAGTGACGTCGATCGTGAGTGCCTCGCCCTGCGCGCCGCGTTGCGTGGGATGCGTGTGCGTCTCGATCGCGAGGCCGCGGGCCCGCGCGGCCGCCATGAAGCGATCGCGCGCCTGCGCGTAGGTGGCCGAGAAGCCGTCGGCGGGATCGCGCGCCATCGTCAGGGACGCGCCGCCAGGGGCATCGCGGCTTCGGCGAGTGCCGCGAGATAGCCGGCGCCGAGCGGGATCACCGCATCGTTGAAGTCGTAGGTGCTGTTGTGCAGGAAGCAGCCGCCGTCCGCCCCGCCCTGCCCCAACCGCGCGAAGGCGCCGGGCTTCGCCTGCAGCATGAAGGAGAAGTCTTCCGCGCCCATGGAGGGATCGAGGTTGCGGATCACGTTGTCGCGGCCCACGAGCGTCTCGGCGACGTCGGCGGCGAACATCGCCTCGCGATCGTGGTTGATGGTGGCGGGATACACGCGCTCGTAGTGGAGCGTCGCGCGCGCGCCGAAGGCGGCGGCGATCGACTGCACGAGATCATTCAGGCGCTTTTCGATCATGTCCTGCGTCGCCGGCCGGAACGTGCGCACCGTGCCCACGAGCTTCGCATGCGCGGGAATCACGCTCATGGCACCGGGATGTCCCGCGTGCATCGCGCACAGGCTCACCACGGCGGTGTCGATGGGGCTCACGTTGCGGCTCACGATCGACTGCGCGGCGGTGATGATGTGCCCCGCCACGAGCACGGGATCGATCGCGGCATGCGGATGCGCGCCGTGGCCGCCCTTGCCGTCGATGGTGATCTCGATGCGATCGGCCGCGGCCATCGCGGGACCCGGCGTGATGCCGATGCGGCCCGGCGGCAGGCCGGGCCAGTTGTGCAAGGCGTATACCTGCTCTGCCGGGAAGCGCTCGAAGAGGCCGTCGGCGATCATCGCCTTGGCGCCGGCATAGCCTTCCTCGCCCGGCTGGAAGATGCAGTAGACCGTGCCGTCGAAGTTGCGCGTCTCGGCGAGGTACTTCGTGGCCGCGAGGAGCATCGTGGTGTGGCCGTCGTGGCCGCAGCCGTGCATGCGGCCCTCGTAGCGCGACTTGTGCGCGAACTCGTTCTCCTCGTGGATCGGCAGCGCGTCCATGTCGGCGCGCAGGCCCACGCTGCGACCCCCGTGGTCGCCACGGCCGCTGCCTTTGCCATGCACGACGGCGACGATGCC
This sequence comes from uncultured Alcaligenaceae bacterium, assembly GCA_964620265.1. Classification (GTDB taxonomy): domain Bacteria; phylum Pseudomonadota; class Gammaproteobacteria; order Burkholderiales; family Casimicrobiaceae; genus VBCG01. The sequence goes on along the minus strand of CAZUGY010000011.1, from coordinate 15,177 downwards.
CGTCTTGCCGATGCCCGTGTGGTGCTCGATGCCGAGTGCGGCGAGCTGTTCGGCCACCACACCCGCCGTGCGCTCCTCCTCGAAGCCGAGCTCGGGATGCGCATGAAGGTCGCGACGGATGGCGGTGAACTCGTCGTGCCAGCGAGCGATGTAGTCGGACGGCTTCATGGTGATGCGCGCTTTCAGTGGCCGGCCGCGGCGCTGCGCTCGATGCGCAGGCGCGGATCCACGGCGTAGTAGAGCAAGTCGACGATGAGGTTGATGATCACGAACACGAGGGCGATGAGGCAAAGATACGCCGCCATCACCGGGATGTCCGCGAAGTACACGGCCTGGATGAAGAGGAGCCCCATCCCCGGCCACTGGAACACCGTCTCGGTGACGATCGCGAAGGCGATGATGGCGCCGAGTTGCAGGCCGACGATCGTGATCACCGGCACCAGCGTGTTCTTGAGCGCATGCCCGAAGTGGATCGCGCGGTCCGTCAGTCCCCGGGCGCGGGCGAACTTGATGTAGTCGGTGCGCAGCACCTCGAGCATCTCGGAGCGCACCAGCCGCATGATGAGGGTCATCTGGATGAGCGAAAGCGTGATCGTCGGAAGGATCAACGCTTTCAAGCCGCTTGCAGTCAACAAGCCGGTCGTCCACCAGCCGAACGCGACCGTCTCCCCCCGTCCGAACGACGGCAGCCATCCGAGTTGCACCGCGAACACGAGGATCAGCAGGATGCCGATCATGAAGGTGGGCAGGCTCACGCCGATGAGCGAAGCCGCGAGCAGCACGTGCGAGGCGACCGAGTTTCGCCGCAGTGCGGTGAACACGCCCAGCGGGATGCCCACCACCAATGCCAGCAGCGCCGCCGCCGTGGCGAGCTCCACGGTCGCCGGCAGCCGCTCCTTGATGAGCGTGGACACCTTGCGCGCCTGGCGCAGCGACAGGCCGAACTCGCCCTGCACGGCGTTGCCCACGTAGCGCGCGAACTGCACGTAGAACGGCTGGTCGAGCCCGAGCTCGCTGCGCAGCCGTGCGCGTTCCTCCATGGTGGTGTCCTGCCCCACCATGAACTGCACGGGATCGCCGGTGAAGTTGAAGAGGCCGAAGGCGATGAACGCCACGACCAGCATCACGAGGGCGGATTGCAGCAGCCGCCTTAGGATGAACGCGAGCATGGCGCGCTATGGGAAGTACGAGGGTGCCGCCCGGCCGGATCGCAACGTCCGCGCAGGACCCGCATCATGCGGGCTCCTCCGTCCGTTGCCGCAGCCGGGCAGCGCCCCCGCGCGCGACTCACTCCTTGATGTCGACGCCGTAGAACGTGTGGCGGCCGAAGGGCGACAGCTTGAAGTCGATCACTTCGCGGCGCACCGGCTTCAACTGCACCGCGTGCGCGATCGTGAACCACGGCGCCTGTTCCTTGAAGATCACCTGCGCCTGCTCGTAGATCGGCGTGCGTGCGGCCTGGCCGTTGGTGCTCTTGGCCTTCTGGATCAGCGCCTCGTATTGCGGGTTGCAGAACTTGGCCACGTTGCTGCCGTTGCTCTTGGCCGACTCGCAGCCGAGGAGATTGGCGAGGAAGTTGTCCGGATCGCCGTTGTCACCGGTCCACCCCAGCATGCCCATCTGGTGCTCGCCCGCCTGCATGCGCTTGCGGTACTCGCCCCACTCGAAGCTCTTGATCTCGGCCTTGACGCCGATCTTGGCGAGGTCCGCCTGCATGAGCTCCGCGATGCGCTTGGCATTGGGGTTGTACGGGCGCTGCACCGGCATGGCCCAGAGGTCGGTCTCGAAGCCATTGGGATAGCCGGCGTCGGCCAGGAGCTTCTTGGCCGCGGCCGGATCGAACGGGTCGTCCTTGATCGCATCGTTGTACGACCACTGCGTGGGCGGGATCGGATTCTTCGCGGCCACGCCGGTGGTGAGGTACACGCCGTCGATGATGGCCTTCTTGTCGATGGCCATGCTGATGGCCTTGCGCACGCGCACGTCGTCGAAGGGTTTCTTGGTGGTGTTGTAGGCGAGGTAGCCCACGTTCAGGCCCGGCTGCTCCAGCACCTGCACGTTCGGGTCCTTGCGGATCGCATCGAGGTCGGCCGGGTTGGGATACGGCATCACGTGGCACTCGCCCTTCTGCAGCTTGGCCCAGCGTACCGACGCGTCCGGCGTGATGGCGAACACGAGGTCGTCGATTTTCGCCTTGCCGCCCCAGAACGTCGGGAAGGCCTTGTAGCGGATGATCGCGTCCTTCTGGTATTGCACGAGGTAGAACGGACCCGTGCCGATGGGCTCCTGGTCGATCTTCTCGGGCGTGCCCGCCTTCAGCATCGCATCGGCGTATTCCTTCGACTGCACGCCGGCGTATTCCATCGCGAGGTTGGACAGGAATGGCGCCTCGGGCTTGTTGAGCGTGATGCGCACGGTGTAGTCGTCGACCTTCTGGATCGACTTGATGAGCTTGCCCATCCCCATGTCGTTGTAATACGAATGGTTGGGGCTCGTGACCTTGAAGTACGGGTTGTCTTCCTTGCCCTGGCGCTCGAGCATGAAGATGATGTCATCGGCGTTCATGTCGCGCGTGGGCTTCCACGCGCGCTGGTTGTGCCACTTCACGCCCTTGCGCAGCTTGAAGGTGTAGACGGTGCCGTCGGGCGAGATCTCCCAGCTCTCGGCGAGGCCGGGGATCACCTTGGTGGTGCCGCGCTCGAAGTCCACGATGCGGCTGTAGATCTGGCTGTTGGCGTCGAACGACGTGCCGGTGGTGTTCACGCCGGGGTAGAAGTTCTCGGGGCTCCCTTCGGAGCAGTACACGAGCGTCTTGGCGCCAGCGCCGGTGGCGAAGGCGGCCAAGGCGGCCACGAGGATAGTTCGGCGCAAGGCCGTGGGGGTCGTCGGACGACGGGCTTTCATGGGAGATCTCCGGGTAAGGGATACAACGGATCGGGTCCGCGCCGGCGAGGGGCTCATGACCCCCGCCGCAGCGGAAGGCGCGATTATCCTTCGGATTCGAGGAATTTTTCAGCCAGATGACAGGCGACGTCGCGGCCGCCCACCGGCCGGGGTAGCGGGCGCTCGGCGCGACAGCGGTCGATGGCATGCGGGCAGCGGGTGGAAAACACGCAGCCGGCCGGGGGCGACAGAGGCGACGGCAGCTCGCCCGTGAGCACGATCCGCTCCTTGCGGGGGCCGTCGAGCGAAGGTGTCGCGGCCAGCAGCGCCTGCGTGTACGGGTGGAGCGGCCGCGCGAAGATCCGCTCCTTGGGTCCCTGCTCCATGGCAAGTCCCAGGTACATCACCAGCACGTCGTGGGCGAGGTAGCGCACCACCGCGAGATCGTGCGAGATGAAGAGATACGCCACGGCCAGGTCGCGCTGCAGGTCGGCCATGAGGTTCAGCACCTGCGCCTGCACGGAGACGTCGAGCGCGGAGACGGGCTCGTCGGCCACCACCACCGCGGGTTCGAGCATCAGCGCGCGGGCAATGGCGATGCGCTGGCGCTGTCCGCCGGAGAACATGTGCGGATAGCGGTCGTAGTGCTCCGGACGCAATCCCACCTTGGCGAGCATCGAGCGCGCCCGCTCGGTGCGCTCACGCGCGGGCAACTCCGTGTTGATGAGCAGCGGCGCCTCGAGGATCGCGCCGATCTTCTTGCGCGGATTGAGCGAGCCGTAGGGATTCTGGAAGACCATCTGCACGGACTTGCGCAGCGTGCGCTGCTGCGCGGGCGTGGCGCGGACAGCATCGAGGCCGCCCAGCACCAGCGTGCCGGCGGTGGGCGGTTCCAGCAAGGCGACGACACGCCCCAATGTGGACTTGCCGCATCCCGATTCGCCCACCACCGCGAGCGTGCGGCCTTGTGCGAGCGTGAACGAGATGCCGCCTACGGCCTGCAGCTGCGCGGGGGCGGTGAACGGGCCGCGGCGGATCGCATAGCTGCGCCGGAGGTCGCGGGCGCGCACGACGTCGGCGGCTCCGGAAGCGGGAGCGTGCGGGGGGACGGTCGCGGCGGTCGAGAGCGTCACGGGGCAAAGCCCCGGCACACGGGATCCGCGGCATGCACCGCCGCGACGGTGCGGCGCGACAGCGCGGGCACGCGCGTCATGCCGGAAGCCTCGCCGGTGCGGTCGCGTCCTGCGCGCGCATTTCGTCGCGCCCAGGCAAGGACAGCGGATAGTGGCAGCGCACGAGGCCCTCGTCCCAGGTGCGCAGTTGCGGCCGCTGCGAGCAGCGCGCGGTGGCATCGGCGCAGCGCGGCGCGAAGAGGCATCCCGCAGGACGATCGCCCAGGCCCGGTACCAGCCCCGGGATCGTCGCGAGCCGGCCGCCTTCGACGTGCCGCTCCGGCATCGCCGACAGGAGCGCCGCCGTGTAGGGATGCTGGGGCGAGGCGAAGATGCGCGAGGCCGCGCGCTCCTCCATCACCTGCCCCGCATACATCACGGCCACCCGCCGCGCGATGTCGGCCACGACCCCCATGTTGTGGGTGACGAGCACGAGCGCCATGTTCCGCTCGCGCTGCAGCTGCCGCAGGAGATCGAGGATCTGCGCCTGGATCGTGACGTCGAGCGCGGTGGTCGGCTCGTCGGCGATGAGGAGCCGCGGATTGCAGGAGATCGCCATCGCGATCATCACGCGCTGGTTCATCCCACCCGACATCTGGTGCGGGAAGTCGCGCAGGCGCGATTCCGCTGCGGGAATGCCGACGAGCTCGAGCAGCTCGATCGACCGTCGCCGCGCCGCCTTGCGGTCGAGCCCGAGATGCAGGCGCAACGTCTCCGCGAGCTGGAAGCCGATCGTGAAGCAGGGATTCAAGCTGGTCGTGGGCTCCTGGAAGATCATCGCGACCTCCGCGCCGATCACCTTGCGCCGCGCGCGGTCGGACAGCTGCAGCAGGTCACGGCCAGCAAAGGCCAGCCGCTTCGCGCGCACCTGCCCCGGATAGGCCACGAGCCCCATCAGCGCCAGCATCGTCACACTCTTGCCGGAGCCCGATTCGCCGACGATGCCGAGCACGTCCCCCTCGTCGAGCGTCAGGCTCACGTTCTCCACCGCGCGCAGCACACCCGCCTGCGTTGGGAATTCGACGGTGAGGTCCTCGATCTCGAGCAGGGCCATGGCGTGATTAGCGCTTGAGCTTGGGATCGAGGGCGTCGCGCAGGCCGTCGCCCAGGAGGTTGAAGGCCAGCACCGTCAACAGGATCATGAGGCCGGGAAAGGTCACCACCCACCAGGCGCGCAGCACGAATTCGCGCGCATCGGCGAGCATCGTGCCCCACTCCGAGGCCGGCGGCTGCGCGCCGAGGCCGAGGAAGCCCAGTGCGGCGGCATCGAGGATCGCGGTGGAGATGCCGAGCGAGGCCTGCACGATCAAGGGTGCTGCGCAATTGGGCAGCACCTCGCTGAACATGAGGCGCGCACGCGATGCGCCCACGGCACGCGCGGCGGTGACGTAGTCCTTGGTCGTCTCGGAGATCACCGCAGCGCGCGTGAGGCGCACGTAATGCGGCAGCACCACCACCACGACCGCGAGCATCGCATTCATGAGGCCCGGCCCCAGGATCGCCACGATCACGATCGCGAGCAGCAGGCTCGGGAGTGTCAAGATGATGTCCATGATCCGCATGATCGCGGTGTCGAGCCACCCGCGGAAGAAGCCCGCGACGAGCCCGAGCGCCACGCCGATCACAATGGCGATGACCACCACCGCGAAGCCGATCAGGAGCGACAACCGCGCGCCGTGGATGAGGCGCGACAGGATGTCGCGGCCGATCGCATCGGTGCCGAGCGGATAGGTCCAGTTCCCGCCCGCCTGCCACGCCGGGGGCTTCAGGAATACGGCGTTGTTCGTGAGGTCGGGCGGGTGCGGAGCGATCCACGGCGCGAACAGCGCCACCAGCGTGATCGCCACCACGAACACGAGGCCCGCCACCGCGCCCTTGTTGGCGCTGAAGTAGCCCCAGAACTCGCGCAGCGGCGAGCGCGGACGCGACACCGCGGCGGGCGCGCCGACCAAGGCAATCGCGGCGTCACCGGGCATGGCGGATCCGCGGATTGATGATGCCGTAGGTGATGTCCACGAGGAGGTTCACCGCCATCACGATCACGCCGAGCAGCAGCACGCCCCCCTGCAGCACCGGATAGTCGCGACGCGCGATGGCCTCGATCATCCACTTCCCCACGCCGGGCCACGAGAAGATCGTCTCGGTGAGGATCGCGCCGGTGAAGAGCACGCCGACCTGCAGGCCGATCACCGTGACCACCGGCACCAGCGCGTTGCGCAGTGCATGCAGTGCGACCACACGCAGGCCCGACAGGCCCTTCGCGCGCGCGGTGCGGATGTAGTCCTCACCCAGCACCTCGAGCATCGCCGAGCGCGTCATGCGCGCGATGATGGCGAGCGGCTGCGTGCCGAGCACGATCACAGGCAGCACGAGATGCGACAGTGCCGAGCGGAAGGCACCCTTCTCGCCCGACAGCAGCGCGTCGATGGTGAGGAATCCCGTGACGGGCTCGATGAAGTAACGCACGTTGATGCGCCCGGACACCGGCGTCCAACCCAATTGCACCGAGAAGAGCAGGATGAGGAGCAGCCCCCACCAGAAGATCGGCATCGAGTAGCCGGTGAGCGAGAGCCCCATCACGCCGTGGTCGAAGATCGAGTTGCGCTTCACCGCTGCGATGATCCCCGCCGGAATGCCCAGCACCAGCGCGAAGAGGATCGCGCCCACGGCAAGCTCCATCGTCGCGGGAAAGAGCGCCAGGAACTCGCGCAGCACCGGCACCTGCGTGATCATCGACTTGCCGAGGTCCCCCTGCAGCACGCGGCCGATGTAGATGCCGTATTGCACGAACACCGGCTGGTCGAGGCCGTATTCCTTGAGGAGCCTGGCGTGACGCTCGGGATCGATGCCGCGCTCGCCGGCCATCGTCTCGATCGGATCGCCCGGCACGAGGCGAATGAGGAAGAACGCGACGAGCGTCATGCCGATGAAGGTCGGCACGAGGAGCGAGAGCCGCGTGAGGATGAAGCGCAGCATCGGATCGGGCCGGGGTGTTCAGGCGGGCGCGGTGGTGCGCGAGCGCGCGGCGCACGTCGCGTAGAGGCAGATCCCCGCCGCCACCGACACGTTCAGGCTCTCCACCGATCCCCCGAGCGGGATGCCCACGATGCGGTCGCAGGACTCGCGGGTGAGACGGCGCAGCCCGGCCCCTTCCGCGCCGAGCACCCAGGCGATGCCGCCGCTGAGGTCCGCGGTGGGCAGGTCTTCGCCGCCGGCATCGGCGCCGAGCACCCAGATGCCTCGGTCCTTCAACTCGCGCAATGTACGCGCGAGGTTCGTGACCGCGATCACGGGCACGGTGTCCGCCGCGCCGGATGCCGCCTTGGCGACCGTGGCATTCACGCCAACGGCGCGATCCTTGGGCACGATCACCGCCTGCGCGCCGAAGGCATCGGCGCAGCGCAGACAGGCGCCCAGGTTGTGCGGATCGGTGACGCCGTCGAGCACGAGCAGGAGCGGCGGCCCGGCGAGCGTGTCGAGCACGTCGTCGAGCGTGACGTGCGGCAGCGCGTCGTCGACGATCGCCACCACGCCCTGGTGCCGGCCATGCCCGGCCAGCGCGTCGAGGCGTGCCATGTCCACCGGATGGATCGCGACCTCCGCCGCCCTGGCGCGCTCGGCGAGGTCGCGCAGCCGCGGGTCCTGCCGTCCCGCCAGCACGTAGAGCGCATGGATCGCCTCGGGGCGCTGCCGCAGGCGTGCGGTCACCGCGTGGAAGCCGAAGAGCGGGCGCGTGGAAGGAGGTTGGCGCAAAGGCGGTACGATCGAGAGAAAGGAGCGTGCGCAGGCGGCAGTACAGAAGGTATCCGCAGGTCGACGGCGCCCGGCGCGCGCCACCGCTATGCTAGTGTACCGCCGCCGTGGCCGGCAGGCGTTGCCGCTCGACGCCCCCTCGACGCTGCCCGCCGCGGCCGCTGGTTCCGCCCCACATGGTCGCCGAAGACATCCGCCACTTCCTCACCGCCCTGTTGCTCGTCGTGGGCGGGCTCCTGCCCATCGTCAATCCGTTGGGCAGCGCGCCGATGTTCCTCGCGATGACGCGCGGGGCCGATCTCGCCACGCGCCAGCAGCTGGCGCTCAAGATCGCGATCAACACCTTCATCCTGATCATGGGCTCGCTCATCTTCGGCGCCTATGTGCTGAAGGTGTTCGGGCTGTCGGTGCCGGTGGTGCAGGTGGCAGGCGGTGCGGTGCTCTGCGCGCTCGGCTGGAACCTTCTCCACCAGGAGGACAACGCCCCCGTCACCACCGACGCGCCGATGGACACGGGCAAGGTGTTCATGCGTGCCTTCTATCCGCTGACCTTGCCGCTGACCGTGGACCCCGGGGCCATCTCGGTGGCCATCACGGTCGGCGCCAATCACGCGCACGGCATCGATCGCGTGATCATCGGGTTCGTCGCCGGCGTGACCGGCACCGCGCTCATCTCCGTCTGCGTGTGGCTCGCCTATCGCTACGCGCAGCGCGTGGCGCACTGGCTGGGCCACACACGCGTCGTGGTCGTGCTGCGGCTGTCGGCCTTCATCGTGCTTTGCATCGGCGTGCAGATCACGTGGAACGGGATCAGGGCACTCGCGAGCGAGCTTTCGTTCACGCCGCCTGCCGCGGCCGCTCCCGCCACCCCACGCGCCGAAGGCGGCGCAACGGCCGTCCCCACCACGCCTGCGAGCCCCCGATGAGCGACGACGTGCGTGGCCTGCTGTCCGGAGCGCTGCTCACCTTTGCCGCGCTCTTTCCCATCGTCAATCCGCTGGCGATCGCGCCGATCTTCCTGTCGCTCACGCGCGACCTGACCGACCGCCAGCGCCGCGTCCTCGCGCTCAAGGTGGCGATCAACGGCCTCATTCTCCTGGCGTGCACGCTCCTCGTCGGCGACTACCTGCTGACGTTCTTCGGCGTGTCGGTGCCGGTCGTGCAGCTGGCGGGCGGCATCGTGGTCGCGAGCCTCGGCTGGCGGTTGCTGCAGGCACCGGACGAGGACACCGAAACGCGTACTCCCCAGACGTGGTCGGCGATGGAGTCGAAGGCGATGTATCCCCTCACGCTTCCGTTGACCGTCGGGCCCGGCTCGATCTCGGTGGCGATCACCATCGGCGCCAACTTTCCCTCCACCCCGCAGACGTTCCTGTTCGACGTGGCGTCGGCCGGTATCGGCATCCTCGCCGTCGCGGTCTCGGTGTTTCTTTGCTTCGGCTACGCGGACCGGGTGAGCGCGCGCCTCGGACAGCGCGGGCTCGCGGTGGTGATGCGGCTGTCGGCCTTCATCCTGCTGTGCATCGGAATCCAGATCATGTGGAACGGGGTGGATGCGCTGTTCGGGATCACGAAGCCGCTGCTGCGGCCGTGAGTGACACGCATCGAGTGGCGCGACTGGGGAATTCTGCTACAATCATGGGCTTGCCCTCGAGGCCGCCCTTCGGGATGTTCGCCTCAGCGGCAGTGCAAGCATCCGCAGGGGCAGTTCCAGCACCATCGCCGGTGTAGCTCAGTTGGTAGAGCAGCGCATTCGTAATGCGAAGGTCGGGAGTTCGACTCTCTCCACCGGCACCAAACCTCCAGGCGGCCCCTTCCGGGGTCGTTTTCATTCCTGCTGCAGCCCCGCCGCACCTCGGAGACGATCTCGTCGGCAGGTCGCGCGGGCTCGCCTGCGCCCGGTCATGTGCACGCCCGTGCGCAGCGGTCATGGCCCACGCCCAATCGTGCCCAGCATGTCGATCGCCCATTGCCGGGCGCGCAGGCGCCGGCGCGCCCTGCCGTCGCTGCCGGCCGAGTACACGGGCCCGTGGTACTTCGCGACCAGCGCGCGATTGCCCGTGTGCGAAGCGAGGCCGATCAGGCGTCCCGGCCGCGCGAGCGCGGCGGCCACGAGCTGTGCGCGCTGTCCGCAGAGGACCACGAGGTCGCAATCGGCGAGCTCGTCGGCCACGCGAGCGAGGTTCGAAGGATCGAGGATCTGCGCGGGTGTCGCCTCGGAGGCCGCATGACCCAGGCTCGCCGCCAGCGCCTCGGTATGCGCGTTGGTGATGCGATAGTCGTAGCGCGCGGCCGAAGGAAAGCGGGCGGCATCGACGGCATGGAGGTGCTCGAGGGCGAAGTCGAGGTTCTCGCCGGTGATGCCCGCCACCGGCCTGCCCGCGGCGAGCTCGCGGGCGCCGGGTGTGCTGAACACGAATGCCACGGGATGGCGTCCGTGGTTGTAGTGCGCGCTGTGCAACGGGCGGGACATGGCGGCGCTATACGCGGCTAGCGTGACGCCTCGGTCTCCGGCATCCGGCTGGCGTGCCCGATCCACCGCGCCGTCAGCTTCTCCTGCACCGCATTCTGCCGCAAGCGCAGGTCGAGCGCCGCGAAGTCGACCTCGTCCAGGAGCTGGTCCTGGTTGAAGCACGAGAACACGTAGCTTTCCTTGCCGGTGACCGGATCGCGATGGAGCTGCAGGCACTGCGCGCAAATCTCCTTCATCATGCATTGCATCGGCGAGTTGATGGAACCCACAGCACGATGCGAAGGCTCGAGGAACGGGGCGAGCACGGCGTGGCGCGCGCGTCCGACCGCCGCCATCATGCGATCGGAGCCGATGGCGATGATGCGGTCGCAGTCGCGGAAGGGGATCGCCTGCTCGCCCAGCGCGCCGCTGGCGTAGGCGTGCATCGCCTGCACGATGTTGCCCACGAACGTGCGGTCCTGCGGGCGGTCCGGCGTGAACCCCGGCGCCTCGTCGCAACACCACACCACCACGTCCGCGGCCGCCTCGATGTCGGCCACCTTGTAGCGGTCGATCATCTTCTTGTAGCCCGCGAAGTAGAGCACGCGCGAGCCCGCGCTGCGGAAGGCCTGGCCGATGGAGAAGAGCACGGCATTGCCCAGGCCGCCGCCCACGAGCACGACGGTCTCGTTGGGCTCGATCTCGGTGGGGGCCCCCGTGGGACCCATCAGCACCACGGGCTCACCCGGCTGCAGTTGCGCGCAGAGATTCGACGAGCCGCCCATCTCGAGCACGATGAGGGACACGAGCCCCTGCTCGCGATCGACCCACGCGCCGGTGAGGGCCAGGCCTTCCATCACGAGCTTGGTACCCGCGCGCACGGAGGCCAGCGCCTCGTAGTTCTGCAGGCGGTAGAACTGCCCCGGCGCGAAACGCGCCGCGGCGGCGGGGGCGCGCACCACGACCTCGATGATCGTCGGCGTGAGCCGCTCCACGCGCTCGACGCGCGCCCGCAGGCGATCGTCGAGCATGCCGTAGAACTGCGCATCGGACAGGGGCGACGCAGCCGCGACCTTGCCGAGCATGCGATCGACGATGGGCCAGCCCAGCTTGGCGCTGCCCATCGCCTTCACCACGTTGCCGAAGAACGACGGATGCAGGTCGCCGAAGAAGCTCGTCGCGCGGCCGTCGGGCAGCACGTCGGTGAGCACCGCGGGTTCCGCCGGCTTGGCGAGGCCGCGGATCACCTTGACGGGTGCGCCCTCCTCGTCGAGCACGCGGAAATACTTGCCGTCGAGGTGGAAGTGTTGTGCATCCTCGCGGGCGAGCACGGTGTTGGGCTGCGTGCCGGCGGCGATGAGGATCGTGCGTGCGGGAAGCGTGGCCTTGCCGTATTCGTGCCACGTGCCTTCGCCGTCGGTCTCCTGCAGCGAGACCTGCAAGCCGGAGGCGCAGCCGCGCTCGTCGACGTCGATGGCGATCGGAGTCAACCCCTCCGCGAAGCGGATGCCCTCCTCCAGCGCCTTCTCCACTTCCTCGTGGTTCAACGTGTACGACGGGCTGTCGACCAGGCGCCGGCGATACGCCACGGTCACGCCGCCCCATTCGTGCAGGAGCTCGATGATCCGCGCCGGTCGCCCCGCCCGTGTCGCGGCAGCGTGCTCCTCGCGCAGCGCACGCGCGTGGGTGAGGAACTCCTGCGCGACGATGGCCTCCTCGAAGCTCCACATCGCCTCCACGGCCTCGCGGCCCTGCTCCGCCACGAGCGCTTCGTAGCGGGCCAGGAATTTCTCGACCTGCACCGGGTAATACGCAAGCGACTCGGTGGCGGTGTCGATCGCCGTGAGCCCACCGCCCACCACCACCACCGGCAGGCGCACCTGCACGTTGGCGATCGAGTCGCGCTTGGCCGCCCCCGTGAGCTGCAGCGCCATCAGGAAGTCGGAGGCCGTGCGCACGCCGTTGGCGAGGCCATTGGGCAGCTCGAGCACGGTGGGCTTGCCGGCGCCCACCGCGAGGGCGATGTGGTCGAAGCCCAGCGCGAAGGCGCCGGCGTCGTCGAGCGTGCCGCCGAAGCGCACGCCGCCGTAGAGCGCGAAGCGGTCGCGCCGCTCCAGCAGCAACCGCACGATCTTCAGGAAGTTCTTGTCCCAGCGCACCGTGATGCCGTATTCGGCCACGCCGCCGAAGCCCGCCATCAGGCGGTCGTCGAGCGGCTCCACGAGCGAGGACGCATCGCGAATCGGCGCGAACGGCACGCGCTCGCCGCGGATGGTGATGCCGGTCACCGCCGGCTCGAGCGGCTCGATCTTGAGTCCGTCGATGGCCACGACGGTATGTCCCGCATTGATGAGGAAGTGCGACAGCGTGAAGCCCGCCGGACCCATGCCCACGACCAGCGCGCGCTTGCCGGTGCGCTCCAGGGGCAGCGGATGGCGCAGGTTGAGCGGATTCCAGCGCGTGAGCAGTGAATAGATCTCGAAGCCCCACGGCAGTTCCAGCACGTCCTTCAGGGTGCGCGTTTCCGACTGCGGGATGTCGACCGGATCCTGCTTCTGGTAGATGCAGGCCTTCATGCAGTCATTGCAGATGCGATGTCCCGTGGCCGCCACCAGCGGGTTGTCGATCACGATCATCGCCAGCGCGCCGAGCGGCCAGCCATCGGCGCGCAGTTTGTGGAACTCGGAGATGCGCTCCTCCAGCGGGCAGCCGGCGAGCGTCACGTTGAAGGGCGACTTCTTGAACGGGATCTCGCCGGGCTGCGCCTTCTTCTCCGGCAAGCCTTGCGAGCACGAGTCCTTCCCCTGCTCGTGGCACCAGATGCAGTAGTGCGCCTGGTCCAGCGCGCCCACGAGGTCGGTGCCGTGATCGGTGAGCGCGAAGCCGTCGCGCTCGCGCAAGGGATGGTGGCTGTCGAGCTTCCACGACGACACGCCGTGGCGCTCCTCCGCCTCGATGGGCACGAGGCGCATGAAGTCGAGCTTGCGCGGCGCCTTGAAGAGCACGCCGCCGCGATGCGCGGCACGTCCGGCGGGCGTGTGGCCGGCCCAGGCGGCGTAGCGGGCGGCGACATCGAGTTGCGCCGCATGCGCGGCCTCGTCGGCCTGCCAGCGCGTGACGGCCCGGGCGAAGGCGAGCTCGGAGAAGGGCTCGCCGAGCGCAGCCTCGAGGGCAGTGCGCAGGGCGGGCCCGTCGAACGTGGCCGCGACGTCGGCCTTGAAGCCGTTCATCGCCTTGCGCTGCACGAACTGGCGCTTGACCACGAAGATCGGCGCGAGCTCGTGATGCCGCGCCTCGAGCGCCTGCACTTCGGCGGCGATGCCGAACAGTCCCGCCAGGAAGTCCTCGAGGTGCGGCGCGACCGCGATCAGGAGGTCTGCCTCGGCCTTGCGCTCGAGGGTGTCGGGCGCGGCGCGGGCCGCGGCATAGCGCGCGGCGAGCGCGGCGTCGGTCGCGCCGAGCGCGTGCGCGAAGGCGGCGTCGAGGCGGCGTACGCCGTCGACCGAGTAGAGGTCGGCAAAGGCCAAGCCGTGGGCGAGGGACAGCGTGGGGGACATGAGGCTTCGCAGAAGGAGCGCGCGGCGATGCCAGGCAACGGCGATGCAACCCGGGGCAAGGGCGCGCAAAGCCTTTGATTTTACCCGGCCTCACCGCCCGGATGGAGGCTTGCGGGCAATATGCTTAGATGCGCGTCGAGACGAGCGGCCCGGCCTCGATAAGCCGTGGACCGCCTCGGGGCGAGCGCAGCCCATAATGGAGGATGCGAAGCGTCAACCGATCGGCGCCCGGGACGTTGATGCCCCTTCGCGCGCCTGCCCATCGTTTCTTCGGAGACCGCATGTCCGTCCTTCGCGTCGTTGCCCTTGCTGCGTTGCTCGCGGCCCTGCCCGCCGCCGCCCAGCAGCCGATCAAGCTCGGCGAGCTCAACAGCTACAAGGTGTTTCCGTCGTTCCTCGAGCCGTACAGGAACGGCATGACGCTGGCGCTCGAGGAGATCAATGCCGCGGGCGGCGTGCTCGGCCGCAAGCTCGAAGTCGTGATCCGCGACGACGGTGGCACACCCGGCGATGCCGTGCGCGTGGCCGAGGAGCTCCTCTCCCGCGAGAAGGTGACGATGCTGATGGGCACCTTCGCCTCCAACGTGGGCCTCGCCGTGGCCGATCTCGCGCGCCAGCGCAAGGTCCCGTTCCTTGCCTCAGAGCCGCTCACCGACAAGATCGTGTGGGACAACGGCAACAAGTACACGTATCGCCTGCGCGCCTCCACGTTCATGCAGACGGCGATGCTCGTGCCCGAGGCCGCCAAGCTCGGCAAGAAGCGCTGGGTCATCATCTATCCCAACTACGAGTACGGCCAGTCCGCCACCGCCGCGTTCAAGAAGCAGCTCAACGTGAAGCAATCGGGCGGGCTCGAGTTCATCGAGATCGCGGTGCCGCTCGGCAAGATCGATCCGGGTCCGGTCGTGCAGGCGGCGCTGGACGCCAAGCCCGATGCGATCTTCTCCTCGCTCTTCGGTCCCGATCTTTCCCGCTTCGTGCGCGAAGGGCAACTGCGGGGGCTTTTCAAGGATCGCGTGGTATTCAACCTCCTGGGCGGCGAGCCGGAATACCTCGATCCGCTGAAGGACGAGGCGCCCGTGGGCTGGTACGTGACGGGCTATCCGTGGGACTCGATCGCAACGCCTGAGCACAAGAAGTTCAAGGACGCGTACATGGCGCGCTTCGGCGACTATCCGCGCCTGGGCTCGGTCGTGGGCTACACGGCGGTCGTCGCGGCCGCCGCGGCGATCCGCAAGGCGGGCTCGACGGACCCGGAGAAGATCGTCACGGCGATGTCGGGCCTGCAGTTCGGCTCGCCGTTCGGGCCCGTCACCTTCCGCGCGATCGACCACCAGTCCACGATGGGCGCCTACGTGGG
>CAZUGY010000010.1:32307-50020 GCA_964620265.1 uncultured Alcaligenaceae bacterium | reverse complement strand
GAGCCCGCGGAGAGCGTCACCACCGGCGCCCAACCACCACAGTGCAGTGAGTGTATCGGACAAACACGAGCGCCCAACCACCAGGGATCTCATTACCTAACTCCGATGGCGGCGGCCGGCAGACACAACGCATGACGCGCGTCACTCGTCCCGCCCCGCCAACTCCGGAAACAGCACGTCGGTGAATCCGAACTTGCGCATGTCGCGGATGCGCTGCGGGTAGAGGATGCCGTCCAGGTGATCGCACTCGTGCTGCACCACCCGCGCGTGGAAGCCCTCGACCTCGCGCCGGATCGGCCGGCCCGCAGGATCGAAGCCCTCGTAGCGCAGCCGCGTGAAGCGCGGCACCACGCCGCGGAAGCCCGGCACCGACAGGCAGCCTTCCCACCCCTCCTCCTCCTCGTCGGTCAGCGGCGTCAACACCGGATTGACGAGCTCCGTGTACGGCACCGGATCCGCCTCCGGATAACGCGGGTTGTGCTCCAGGCCGAAGATCACCACGCGCAGCGGCACGCCGATCTGCGGCGCAGCGATGCCGGCGCCGTCGTGCGCGTGCATCGTGTCGCGCATGTCGGTGAGGAGCTCGTCGAGCGCGCGCGTGCCGAAGCCGTCGACCTCCCGCGAACGGGAAAGGAGAAGGGGATCGCCCATGCGCAGGATGTCGCGGATCATCGGTCGTGTCTTCGCAAGCGGTCGGGTGCTAGAGCATGGGGGCGACGTGGTCGAGGAGCGTGCGCACCTTGTCCATCGCCGTTTCCAGGACGTGCGAGATGCCTTCCATCGAGACCTGTTGCGCGCTGTCGCCCCGTCCCGCGGCATGGTTCACGACCACGCAGATGGCCGCATAGGGCAGGCCGACCTCGCGCGCCAGCGCGGCCTCGGGCATGCCGGTCATGCCCACGAGCGTGGCGCCGTCGCGCTCCAGGCGATCGATCTCGGCGGCCGTTTCCAGGCGCGGGCCGTTGACCGCGCCGTACACGCCGCCGTCGCGCAGCGGCAGCCCGGCGGCGGTCGCGGCCGCGAGGCACCGCGCGCGCAGCGCGGGGGTGTACGGATGCGTGAAATCGGCGTGTGCCACCGCACCCTCCCCGCCGTCGAAGTACGTCATTTCCCGCCCCGACGTGTAGTCGATGAGCTGGTCGGGCAGCACGAGGTCGCCGGGCGAGCAGGCGCAGATGCCGCCCACCGACGCCACCGCCACCACCGCGGTGGCCCCCTTGTCCTTGAGCGCCCAGACGTTGGCGCGGTAGTTGACCCGATGCGGCGGGATCGTGTGGCCGTGCCCGTGCCGCGCGAGGAAGACGGCATCCACGCCCGCGACCTGGCCGAAGAGGAGCGTCGACGACGGATCGCCGTAGGGCGTGCGCACCACTTCGCGGTGCGCCACCGCCAGCGTGGAAAGCCGCGTGAGGCCGGAGCCGCCAATTATCGCGAGCATGGAACTTGCTTGATTGCGGAGGCCTGCACCTCGCCACGCGAGTCGGCCCTGCGGCCCGCTGTTGGATTTCCACGGAATTTCATGACATTATCATGCCGACCAGCGACATTCCCCTGCTGTAACCCGACCCGATTGTAACGGTCCCGAATCCCCGACCGGGACGCCGACGACCGCCGAAAGCGTCCGGACCCTCCGGGACGCGCGAGGACTGCCATGTACCTGGATCGACTCTTCAAGCTGATGGCCGAGAAGCAGGCCTCGGACCTCTTCATCTCCTGCGGCGCCCCGATCAACCTCAAGGTCAACGGCGTGGTGCAGCCCGTGTCGACCAATCCGATGGACGCGGAGAGCGTGCGGCGCATCGCCTACGAGCTCATGACCAAGGAGCAGGCGCGCGAGTTCGAGAACACGATGGAGATGAACCTCTCGCATCTCGATCGCTCGGTGGGCAACTTCCGCGTGAACATCTTCCGCCAGCGCGGGACGATCTCGCTCGTGATCCGCTACGTACGCAGCAACGTGCCGCCCTTCGACCAGTTGAACCTGCCGAGCGTGCTGCTCGACCTCGTGATGGCCAAGCGGGGGCTCGTGCTGGTGGCGGGTGCCACGGGCTCGGGCAAGTCGACCACGCTGGCCGCGATGATCGATCACCGCAACGCCACGCGCTCCGGCCACATCCTCACGATCGAGGATCCGATCGAGTATCTCTTCGAGCACAAGCAGAGCATCGTCAACCAGCGCGAGCTCGGCGTGGACACCACCACCTACGCCAACGCGCTGCAGAACGCGCTGCGCGAGGCACCGGACCTCATCATGGTCGGCGAGGTGCGCGACAAGGAGACGATGCAGTCCGCCCTCCTGCACACGTTGACGGGCCACCTGTGCCTCACCACGATCCACGCCAACAACAGCTATCACGCGCTGTCGCGGATCATCAATCTCTTTCCGCACGACGCGCGCTCCGCGGTGCTGTCCGACCTCTCCATCGGGCTGCGCGCGATCATCTGCCAGCGCCTGATCCGCACCCGCGACGGCGAGCTGCAGCCGACGGTGGAGATCCTGCTCAACACGTCCCTCATCGCGGAGCTCATCAAGAACGGCGAGTTCGGCCAGATCAAGGAGGCGATGGAGCAGTCGCTCTATCCGGGGTCGCAGACGTTCGAGCAGTCGCTGTGCCGCCTGTATCTCGATGGCGTGATCACCTACGAGGAGGCCATGACGGCCTCCGACTCGCCCACGAACCTCGCGTGGCAGATCAACCAGAGCAATCCGACGTCCCGCGTCAATGCGATGGAATCGTCCACCCACCGCGACGACCGGCCACCCGGCGCCGATTTCGGATCGATGACGATCAATCCCGAGCTCCTCGACCGCACGCACTGAAAGCCGTGGCGCGCCCTCCCCGGTGAATCGCCTGCGGTAACATCGGCGGATGTCTTCCGCCTCCGAACCCACGCTCGCGCTCACGCGCGAGCTCATCTCGCTGCGCTCCCCGACGCCCGACGACGGCGGCTGCCAGGCGCTCATGCGCGCGCGGCTCGCGCCCTTCGGCTTCGAGTTCGAGACCCTCGAAAGCAACGGCGTCACCAACCTGTGGGCGCGCCGCGGCCGCGCGGCCCCGCTCGTGTGCTTCGCCGGCCACACCGACGTCGTGCCGACGGGACCGCTCGACGCATGGCACTCCGATCCCTTCGCGCCCACGGAGCGCGACGGCTATCTCTACGGCCGTGGCGCCGCCGACATGAAGGCCTCGCTCGCCGCATTCGTGGTGGCCATCGAAGCCTTTCTCGCGCGTCATCCCGATGCGCGCGGGTCGATCGCGCTCCTCATCACCTCCGACGAGGAAGGCCCCTCGGTGGACGGCACGGTGAAGGTGGTCGAGCGTCTGGCGGCGCGTGGCGAGCGCATCGACTACTGCGTGATCGGCGAGCCCTCCTCCGACACGCTGCTCGGCGACATGATCAAGAACGGCCGCCGCGGCACGCTCTCCGGCACGCTCGTCGTCAAGGGCGTGCAGGGTCACATCGCGTACCCGCATCTCGCGCGCAATCCGATCCATCTCGTGGCCCCCGCGCTGGCGGAGCTCGCCGCCACGACCTGGGATGCCGGCAACGAGTATTTCCCGCCGACCTCGTTCCAGTGCTCCAACATCCACGGGGGCACCGGCGCCACGAACGTGATCCCGGGCACGGTCGAGGTGCTCTTCAACTTCCGCCACTCGCCGCAAAGCACGCGCGAGTCGCTCATGGAGCGGCTCGAGGCGATCCTGCGCAAGCACGGCCTCGAATACGCGCTGACCTGGACAGGCTGGGGCAAGCCCTTCATCACCCCGCGCGGACGCCTGGTGGACGTCACCGAAGCCGCCATCGACGCCGTCACCGGCCACAAGCCTGCGCTCTCCTGCACCGGCGGTACTTCCGACGGCCGCTTCATCTGCGACGTGTGCGACGAGCTCGTTGAGCTCGGCCCCGTCAATGCCACGATCCACAAGATCGACGAGCGCGTGCGCATCGCCGATCTCGCGCCGCTCGCCCGCATCTACGAAGGCATCCTCGACCGCCTGCTCGCGGGACGCGCATGATCCCGAGCGGCGAGCTCCTCACGCTGCGCGACTGGCTTCGCTACGCGGTATCGCGCTTCGGCGAAACCCAGCTCGCCTTCGGCCACGGCAGCACGCAGGCCTACGACGAGGCCGCCTACCTCCTCCTGCACGCGCTGCATCTCCCCCTCGATCGCCTCGAGCCGTTCCTCGATGCCCGCCTCACCGAGGACGAGCGCGAACGGCTGCGCGTGCTCTTCGCGCGCCGCATCGACGAGCGCATCCCCGCCGCCTACCTCACGCACGAGGCGTGGCTCGGCGACTTCCGTTTCTACGTGGACGAGCGCGTCATCATCCCGCGCTCGTACATCGCCGAGCTCGTGCCGGGCGCGCTCGAGCCCTTCGTGGGACCGGCCGGGAACATCGCGACCGCGCTCGACATGTGCACCGGCTCGGGCTGCCTCGCGATCCTGCTCGCGCATGCCTACGAGGGTGCCGATATCGATGCCGTGGACATCTCCTCCGACGCGCTCGCGGTGGCGCAGCGCAATGTGAGCGACTACGGCCTCGCCGACCGCATCAACCTGATCCGCTCCGATCTTTTCGAGAACGTCCCCGACAAGAGCTACGACCTCATCATCTGCAATCCGCCCTATGTCGACGTGCGCGCGATGGAAGCGCTGCCGGCCGAGTACCGGCACGAGCCCGGCCTCGCGCTCGCGAGCGGTGACGACGGTCTCGATGCCGTGCGCGTGCTGCTGAAGGAGGCGCCGCGCTTCCTCAATCACGGCGCCTGTCTCGTCGTGGAAGTGGGTCACCAGCGCGCGGCCGTCGAAGCGGCCTTTCCTCGCCTGCCGCTCACGTGGCTCGCCGCCGCGCAGAAGGACGACGGCGTGCTCATCGTCACGCGCGAAGAGCTGGTTGCCGGACGCTGATCCACGGTCCCGCCACTCGCCACCGACCGTCATGACCCCAGCCCCTGCCCGCTCCGGCGGCGAGATCCTCGTCGCCAATCTCCTCGCGCAAGGCGTGGACCTCGCCTTCGGCGTGCCCGGCGAGAGCTACCTCGCGGTGCTCGACGCGATGGCCAGCGTATCCGACCGCTTGCGCTTCGTGATCTGCCGGCAGGAAGGCGGCGTGGCCTACATGGCCGAAGCCTGCGGCAAGCTCACGGGACGTCCGGGCATCGCCTTCGTGACGCGTGGCCCGGGCGCCACCAATGCCGGCATCGGCGTGCATACGGCGATGCAGGACTCGTCGCCCATGATCCTCTTCGTGGGCCAGGTCGGCGGCGACATGGTGGATCGCGAAGCCTTCCAGGAGATCGACTACCGGCGCATGTACGGCAGCGTGGCCAAGTGGAGCGCGCAGATCGATCGCGCGGAGCGCATTCCCGAATACGTCGCGCACGCCTTCCGGGTCGCGATGTCGGGACGCCCCGGGCCGGTGGTGCTGGCGCTGCCGGAGGACATGCTCACGTCCATGGCCGTGGTGGACGATGCCCCGCGCGTGGAACCGGTGGCGAGCGCACCGCTGCCCGCCGACGTGGCACGCGCGCACGCGCTGCTCGCCGCGGCCCGCTCGCCGCTGGTGATCGTCGGTGGCAGCCGCTGGGATGCGATCGCGCACCGCGCGCTGGCCGCCTTCGCGCACGCCAATGCGCTGCCGGTCGCCTGCGCCTTCCGCCGCCAGGAGCTCTTCGACAACCGCGATCCGCTCTATGCCGGCGACGTCGGCATCGGCCCCGATCCCAAGCTCGCCGCGCGCGTGCGCGACGCCGACGTGCTGCTCGTCCTCGGCGAGCGCCTGGGCGAGATGACCACGGGCGGCTACACGCTGCTCGACGTGCCGGTACCAAGGCAGCAGCTCATCCACGTGCATCCGTCGCCCGACGAGCTGGGCCGCGTGTACCAGCCGGCCGTGGCGATCGCGGCGACGCCGGGGGCCTTCCTCGATGCGCTGGCGGCGCTCGGACCCCTCCCGGCCGGCGCGTGGAAGGCGGGCAGCGATGCGCTCGTCGCGGAGCGTGCCACATGGCGGGCCCCGCGCGCCGTTCCCGGCGACGTCGACCTCTGGCGCATCGCGCTGTGGCTCGACGAGCACCTGCCGCCCGACGCCATCGTGACCAACGGCGCCGGCAACTACGCCACGTGGATGCACCGGCTCTTCCGCTATCGCGGCCCGGGTGCGCAGCTCGCGCCGTATTCCGGCGCGATGGGCTACGGCGTGCCCGCCGCCGTCGCGGCCAAGGCGATGCATCCCGCGCGCACGGTGCTCTCGTGGAATGGTGACGGCTGCTTCATGATGAATGGGCAGGAGCTTGCCACCGCCGTGCAATACGGGCTCGGCATCATCTTCGCCGTCATCGACAACGGGATGTACGGCACCATCCGCATGCACCAGGAGCGCCACTATCCGGGGCGCGTGTCGGGCACCACGCTGCGCAATCCCGACTTCGCCGCCCTCGCCCGCGCCTACGGCGCGCACGGGGAGACGGTGCTGCGCACTGCCGAGTTCGCGCCGGCATTCGAGCGCGCGCTCGCGGCGTCCCGCCAGGGCACGCCCGCGCTGCTGCACATGAAGGTGGATCCGCAGGCGCTCACGATGAATGCCTCGCTCGACGGCCTGCGGGCGCAGGGCGAGGCCGCGCGCACCCGGCCGTAGCACACACGCCCGGGGCGGATCCGCGTGCGGGTCACGCACGGCCCGCGCGCCGGTCGGCTCCCGGTCGGGCGCGGACGGGCTGGCTGGATCTGCCCGTGCGCGCCGGTCAGGCCGGCTTCAGCTCCCCGTCGCGCAAGGCGCGGCCGAGCACGATGCGCCAGATGCCGCCCCACATCATCGTGATCCCCACGAGGATGCCCACGAAGGCGAACGAGCTGTCGGGCCAGCCGCTGGCGATGAGGATGGCGATGACGATCGAGAGGATGCCGTCGAAGAGCACCCAGCCCCAGCCCTTGCGCGGCTTGACGTGGAAGGCGAGCAGCACCGCCGACACGCCGTGCGCGAGCACGAAGGCGCCGATCATGAGCGCGATCCCGGCCACTCCGGCGACCGGACGCACGAGCAGGAAGATCCCGAGCAGCAGCGTGAGGATGCCGAGCAGCAGCTTCAGGCGAAAGCCCTCCTTGGCGCGATCCTGGAGCGCGTAGACGATCTCCACGATGCCGGAGAACACGAGGAGCCAGGCGAAGAGGAGGTTGAAGGCGAGCGCCGCGATCGCGGGCTGCATGATGGCGAGGATGCCCGCGACGATGAGCAGCACGCCCCACACGATGGACCAGTTGCCGGCGGTGCGCACCGGCGCTGCAGTGGATTCGGCCATGGCGGTTTCTCCTTGTAGCGGGCCTGCAAGCGGGCCTGCGGGACCATTCATCCTAGTCGCACGGCCGGCACGAGGCAATCCGCGCTCCGCCGCCGCGCGTGCGTCAACCGTGCGTCAACCGGGCGGCACCGCGGGACTCGCGGCGGGCGGCTGCACGTGGACATCCTCCCCGCGCCCCGGCGGCTGCCGGGTGGCCGCATCCTTCACGCGCTGGCAGCGCGACACGATGTCGACCAGCACGCTGCCCGACCATCCGAAGGTGAACAGCCCCGACATCGCGATGATCGGCGCGACCATCTCCCAGTTCGGCGGCAGCACGAAGTTGCCGTAGCCCACCGTGGTGTAGGTGTTGCCGGCGAAGAAGCCCGCGGCACGCCAGCTCGCGACGAGCCCGCCGTAGACGAGCGAGCTCGACCACACCACGATCTCCACGAGGTGCAGCACGAGCAGCAGCACCACGGAGAGCGTCATCACGACGTCCGCCTGCCACACGCGCGGATGCACCATGATGATCCGCATCCGCCGCGCGACGATGTCCGTCACGAGACGCACGCCGGCCGCGTGGATGAGGATGATCACGATCAGCATCACGCCGCCGAAAGCGACGTCCGCGGCGGGCAGCACCTGCGCGAGATGCTGGAGGAGCGGGATCGCGGCGATGTCCCCGGGCACGGCCGCGAGGCCCGTGCTGGCGCTGCCGGCCGGCGTGCCCTGCACCTGCGCACTCGCTTCCCCCAGCATCGTGAACGGCGTCATCGAATCGATCCTCGTGTGTGTGTCGGGTGGCGCCGGGGTAGCCCGGCCGCCAGAGCCGGGCGTGCCGTCAGAAGCTCACGTCGAGCTGCGCCCCGCGGGCCACGAAGCGACGGCGCCCCCCGGACGCCGCGTACAGGTCGCGCCAGCCGGCGCCCGGCGCCACTCTACCCGCCCCGGCCGATCGCCCGCAGCGGATGGGAATGTTACGGTTCACACGGCGGATGCTTCTGGCATACTCGACGGCTATCGTGCGGGCCCTTCCCGCAGCGTGACTGCGCATGAACGAAACGTCCACCATGGAACGCCTGGGCCGCTACCAGGTGCGCGAGATCATCGGCGAAGGCGCGATGGCCTGTGTCTACAAGGCCTTCGACCCGGAGATCAATCGCGCACTCGCGATCAAGCTCCTGAAGGCGCAGCTGCGCCTCGACGGCGAATACCGCAACCGCTTCCTGCGCGAGGCCAAGGGCGCCGGCGTGCTCTCGCATCCGAACATCGTCACGGTGTTCGACGTGGGCGAGGACCAGGGCCATCCGTACATCGCGATGGAGCTCGTGGAGGGCGGCACGCTCGGCGACGAGATCAAGAGCCACAAGCCGCTCACCACCCGCGACATCGTCGAGATCGGCATCCAGTTGACGCGCGCCCTCGACTACGCGCACAAGAAGGGCATCATCCACCGCGACGTGAAGCCCGGCAACATCATGCGGGTGTCGGAAAGCAACACGATCAAGGTCGCCGACTTCGGCATCTGCCGCATCGACGGCAGCGAGGGCAGCGATGCCACGCAGCAGACGCAGATCGGCAACGTGCTCGGCACGCCGCACTACATGTCGCCCGAGCAGGTGATCGGCGAGAAGGTCGACTCGCGCTCCGACCTCTTCTCCGCCGGCGTCGTGCTCTACCAGCTCCTCACGGGCCACCTGCCTTTCGAGGGCGACACCCTCATCAGCGTCGCCTACAAGATCACCAAGACCGACCCGCCGTCGCTCGACAAGGTGCGCGCCGACCTCCCGCTGTCGCTGCGGCGGGTGATCGAGCGGGCGCTGAAGAAACAGCCCGACAAGCGCTTCCAGACCGGCGAGGAGTTCGCGCAGGCCTTGATCGGCGTGCAGCGCGAGCTGGCCGAGGAAGAGGCCAAGAAGGGCCGGCAGCGCGGCGGCATCCCCCTGGCGCTGCGCTGGGCGCTCACCATGGCCGCGGTGGTGGCGATCACGATGACGCTCACCGCCACGGTGCTCTACAAGCAGCAGTACGCCGCCATGATGGAGCAGGTCAAGGACTACGGCGGATCGCTCGCCAAGTTCACGGCCACGCAGAACGCCGTGCCGCTGCTGTCGGAGGACTGGGCGGCGATGGACGTCTTCATCCAGGAGGCGCTCGGGCGCCAGCAGAATTTCTCGTACATGAACGTGGTGGACTACGATGGTGTGGTCCGCGCCTCGAACGTCGCCGCCGACGTCAACCAGAAATATGTCGCGCCGCAGGCGGCCACCCCGGTGTCCTCCAAGGATCCGCAGGTGCAGGTGCAGAGCCAGAAGATGCCCGACGGCCGCCAGGTGCTCGACTTTGCGGCTCCCGTGCTCTTCCAGGGCAAGACCATCGGCAATGTGCACCTCGGCATCTACGAGGCGCCGCTCACGGCGGTGGCCAACCTCGTGCTGCTGCTGCTCGCCATCCTCACGGCGGTGACGGTCGCCGCCGTGGCGGGCGGCACGTACCTCCTCGCGCAGCGGCTCGCGCAGCCCATCCGCGTGCTGAAGAACTCCCTCGCCGAGCTGGCCAACGGCCGTCTCGACTACCGCATCGCCGAGACGCGCAAGGACGAGTTCGGCGAGCTCTTCGCCGAGTTCGACAAGACCGCGGAAGCGCTCGAGAAGCGCTACGAGGGGACCACGCTCGCCCCCGGCGCCACCGGCCATCCACACGTGACGGACTCGCAACAGGGGCCGTCCACGCGGTGAGCACGCGCGCGGACAGGCCTTAGGAAGCGCGCACCGCATGGGACCCGAGCTTCCCGCGCGCGGCCCGTCGTGGCGCACGCGCACCAGGCAGGGCCTGGCCTGGTGCGCCGCGCCCGCAGCGGCATTGCTGCTCGTCGCGGGGTGCGCCACCGCGCCGCCACCGCCGCCCACGCCGGCGCCCCCGCCGGCGCCGGTGGTGGTGGACGAGCCGGGGCCGGTCGTCGCGCGCAGCGACGACTACGTCATCGTCGCGGCGCAGCCGAGCGACACGCTCGACACGCTCGCCAGGCGCTACCTGGGCGACGCCGGCAAGGCGTGGTGGATCGCGCAGTTCAACGACGTCACGTCGGTGCGCGCCGGGCAGATCCTCGTGGTGCCGCTGCGCCAGCGCAATCCGCTCGGCGTGCTCGCCACCGGCTACCAGGCCGTGCCCATCCTCTGCTACCACCGCTTCGGCGCGCGCGCCACGAAGCTCAACGTCACGCCGCAGGCCTTCGAGCAGCAGATGGAGTTCCTCGCGCGCAACGGCTACACCGTGATCCCGCTCGAGCGCCTGCAGCGCTTCCTCGCGGGCAAGGAGGCCTTGCCCGCGAAGTCGGTGGCCATCACCATCGACGACGGCTATCGCTCCACGTTCGAGATCGCCTATCCGGTGCTGAAGAAGTTCGGCTTTCCCGCCACCGTGTTCCTCTACACCGATTTCGTGGGCGCCTCCGACGCCATGACCTGGGCGCAGATGAAGACGATGACGGGCTCCGACCTCATCACGCTCCAGCCGCACTCCAAGTCGCACGCGAACCTCACCCTGCGACTGCCCGGCGAGAGCGAGGCGCGCTACCGCGAGCGCATCCGGCGCGAGGTGCTCGCCCCGGTGGGCGTGATCAAGGAGCGCCTGGGCGAGCCCACGCTGACCTACGCCTATCCGTATGGCGACGTGAACGAATACGTCGTCGACCTCCTGGTGAAGGACGGGATCGCGCAGGGCGTCACCGTCACGCCCGGGGGCAATCCGTTCTATGCGTACCCCTACATGCTCCGGCGCAGCATGATCTTCGGCAACGAGGACCTGGAAGCATTCAAGGCCAAGCTCGTCACCTTCGTTCGCATGCCGAAGTCGTGACGATCCGTGGCATCCGCAGCGTGACCGCCCCGCCCTTCCCGCGCCTGGCCGCTCCGGCGTGGCTCCTGGCAGCGGCGGCGGCGCTCGCGGCAGGAGGATGCGCGCAAACCCCGGTGGCCGAGGCCCCGGCGCCGCTGCCGGCGGCGGTGGCGCCGGCCCCTGCGGTCAGCCGCACGGTGACCGAGGCCGTGGCGCGCCACCGGCGGCTCGCCGATGCGGCCCGGAAGGCGGGCGATCTCGCCACCGCCGAGGTCCAGCTCGAGATCCTCAATACGCTCGCGCCCACCGATACCGGCATTGCCCGCGAGCTCGCGGGGGTGCGCGGCGCCATCGGCCAGGAAGTGCGCGCGCAGTACCAGGCGGGCAATGCCGCGCTGGCCGCGGG
Organism: uncultured Alcaligenaceae bacterium; assembly: GCA_964620265.1. Lineage (GTDB taxonomy): Bacteria > Pseudomonadota > Gammaproteobacteria > Burkholderiales > Casimicrobiaceae > VBCG01. Next base: position 38,493 of record CAZUGY010000010.1, on the reverse strand, counting down.
CGACCTCGATCGCGCGCAGGCGGCGATGCTGCGGGTGCTCGCGGTCGATCCGTCCCAGGCAGGTGCGGCCAAGGCGTTGCGCGAGATCGATCGCCGCCGCCTCACGCGCATCCAGGCCGACCGCGCCGCGAAGGTGCGGATCGCGGAGGAGGCGCCGGCGCGCACGGCCGCGCGCAGTGCCCCCGCCGTGGCGGCAGGCGGCAACGATGGCGGGGGCGATGCCTTCGACGTCGACCAGGCGCTCGAGATGCTGCGCGCGGGCGATGCGACCGGTGGCCTGCGCGACCTGCGTGCCTATGTGGAAGCCCATCCCGGCAACAAGGCCGCGCGGCAGCGCATCGGCGCGGCCGTGGCCGAGCGCGCACGCGAGCTCGAGGACCAGGGAGCGCGCGAGCAGGCGCTGAACCTCTACGAGCAGGCGAGCGCATTGCGCGGTGATGCGCAAGGGCCGTGGGTCGTGCGCATCGCGCCCTTGCGCAAGAAGATCTCGCAGGATTACTACGACCGGGGCATCCGCGCGTACCGGACGAACCTCGCGCAGGCGATCGGGTTCTTCGAGGCCAGCGTGCGCCACGATCCTTCGAATACGCAGGCTGCGATCAAGCTGCGGGAGGCGAAGGACGCGCGCGCGAAGCTCGACCGGATCAAATAGGCGCGGGAGCACGCGGTGCGGCGGCCAGCCGCGACAGGCGCCGCCGCGGGTGCAGGCGGCAAGCCTGCCTGGCGCGGAAGCTCGCTCGACGCGCCCTGCCTGGCGCCCTACTTGGCGCCGAATTTCTCGGCGAGCTTCCTGCGCAGGTCGATGGCGCGCTCGCGTTCGAGCTTCGCCTTCTGGTTGCCGGGCTCGAGCGCGAGCACGCGGTCCCACTTGTTGATGGCCTCGTCGAGGTTCTGCCGCTGGAACGCCTGCGCGGCCTCGCGCTCGTAGCGGCGCGCCAGCGTGTTGCGCGTGGCATCGCGCTGTGCGGCAGCCTCGCGGTTGGCGGGATCGCGCAAGGCGGCCTCACGATACGCGTCGTAGGCGCCTTCGATGTTGCCGGCCTTCTGCAGGTCGGCGCCCTGCTTCATGAGCTCCATCGAAGCGCTGCGCGGCGTGCTCGTCTCCGGCGCCGCGGCCTTGGCGGCCTCGTCGGCGGGCTCGGGCGGCGGCGGCGCGGGCGGGCGGGCGGCGGGCGACGGCTGGCGTCCGGGGATCTTGATCACCTGGCCCGCCGCGAGCTTGCTCGGATTGCTGATGTCGTTGTACTTGGCGAGGATGTGGAAGCGGAAGCGGTCGCCGAGGTACTGCTGCGCGAGCTTGGACAGCGAGTCGTCGCGCTGGACCGTGTAGCGGAAGAACACGGTGCCGAGCTCCTTCTGCGGATCCGCGCGGACCTGGTCCATGAGCTTCTTGGCGAGATCGTTCGACGGGTCGAGCTTGAGCGCTTCCTCGAGGCTCTTCTGCGCGCCGGGCTCATCGCCGTTCTGCAGCAGCGTGATGGATTCGACGGCGAGCTTCTGGGCCTGCGCCTTGGCCTGCGCAGGCGAGAGCTCCGGGACGGGCGGCGGCGGGGGCGGGGGCGGCTCGACGACGGGCGGCGGCGGCGCTGGCGCCGGCGCGGGGACCGGAGCTGGTGCCGGGGGCGGGGGCGTGGCACAGCCCGCCATGAGCACAAGGACGCCGGCGAGGAGGGCGAGACGAAGGCGGACCGAGCTCGTGGCGCGCGGTTCGGGGATAGGCATGTCGTGGGAGTAAGGCAAGCGTGTCCTCATGCTACCCGGCCCGCGGCGGTCGGGAAAGGCGAATATTGCACTCGGTTGCCCGCCGATTTCAACCGCGCCCGGCAAATCGACGCGCTGCCGAGGTAAACCGTGTGGTGCGCCCGGCTATTCCGGAGCAGCGGAAGACGATCGCCGACAACGACGATCAGCCTGCGGGACGACAGAACACCGCCAGGGCCGAGAAATTGTCCTGCTCGCGCCCGCCGCGGCTGACCACGTCGGCCACCATCGTCTCGAGCCACGTGGCCGGCGCATCGGCGCGCGCGAGCGCCGCCAGCATCGTGCTTTCGTCGACGTATTCCCAGAAGCCATCGGTGCACAGCAGGAAGGCGTCCCCCACCGCGAGCTCGAAGGGCGCGGAGAGCGTGACCGGCACGTCGGCCTCGTGGCCGAGCGCGGCGAAGAGCTTGCTGCGCTCGAGCGACTGGCGCACCGCGTTCTGGGCGAGGTAGCCCGCATCGACGAGCTTCTGCACCACGCTGTGGTCCTTGGTCTGGGCCACGATGGCGCCGTCGCGGAAGCAGTACAGCCGGGTGTCGCCCACATGGCCCCACACGGCGGTGTCGCGCGCGGTGTCCACCGCCAGCACGGTGGCCGTGGCGCGCATCGCCGCGAGCTCCTCGCGCGTGGGCTGCTGCTCGAGCACGGCGCGGTGCGCGGCGTGCAGCGCCGCGTCGATCGCCTCCCCGGTGCAGGCGGCGCCCTCGCGCAACGACTGCAGCACCACCCGCACCGCGAGCCGCGACGCGACATCGCCTCCGCCGTGCCCGCCCGCGCCGTCGCTCACGATCGCGAAGCAGCAGCCGTTGCCGGTCCAGAAGCCGCACGCATCCTCGTTGCGCGCGCGTCCGCCGGGATTGGAGAGCACGGAGATCTCGAGCTGCATGGCGGCGGCCGCGGCGCCCTAGGTGCCGTCGGGATGGTGCGGCGTGGACCGGGTGCGGGCCTGGTAGGCGGCGAGGAACTCCTTGCCGAACAGGAAGTGGAAGTCGGTCAGCGCCTCGCGCGAGATGTCGGCGTACAGGACCTCGTACTGGCTCCACAGGCGCGCCTTCTGGTTCATGGCCATGAACGATGCGGGGGCGGCGTCCTTGAGCCTCGCCTCGAGGCCGGCGGGGTCGAAGCGCGCAAGCACCGCCTGCAATGCGGCGCGCATCCCGGCCACGAAGCCTTCCTGGTGCGAGCGCAGGCTCGCACGGGCGTCGGCCAGGCTCCGCTGCGCGTCCATGAAGCCCTGCGCCGGCGGCCGCAGGAGGTGCGCGACGGCGGCGTCGACGTCGGGGGCGAACTTGAGCGGATTGTTGTCGTTGGCCACGATGATCGTGGCATCGGCGCGCACCTCGCGCTTGGCATTGGCGCGCGCGGCGAGCAGGTCGAGCAGGCCCTGCATGGTGGAGCGCATCACCGCGCCCAGGTCCTCCATGAAGCGCGGCGTGAGTCCGCCCGGGATGTCGAGCTCGGGCACGCCGGCACCCCGCAGCAGCGCCTGCAGGAGCTCCCGTTGCGCGGGCGTCATCGCCGCTTCCGCCACGGGCGCCACTTGCGGCGGTGCCGCGCGCGGCGGCGTGGCCGGCACCGCGGGCGCGAGGGCCGGCGTGGGCGCCGGGCTCACCGCGGCGGGCGCGGGGACGATCACGGAGGCGATGCGATTCTCCCTGCCCGACGTGCCGTCCTCCGACCACGACAGCATCGTGCCTTCGCGCAGGATCGTCGTGGTGTCGTCGGCGGAGATCGCGAGCGACGGCGCCTCGGCCAGGAGGAGGTAGCCGGCGATGCGGACCTCGTCGCCGGAGGCGAGCGCGGCCTCGTTGCCCTTGCCCACCAGCCTGCCGTTGACGACCACCGGCACCGTGCTGCCCTGGTCGCGCAGCGTGTAGCGCCCGCCATCGTGCACGACGGTGGCATGCGTGCGGGAGATGATCCGGTCCGGATCCGGGAGGACGAGCGTGCATTCGGGCGAGCGGCCGATGGTGCCGCCCTCCTCGCGGAATTCGGCGCTGACCGGTGCATCGACCGGCGCGTCCTTGTAGCTGATGACCCTGATCGTAAGCATCGAAGACTCTGGATGAACGCGGGCAGAGAATGGCGTGCGCGCTGCGCGCTCGTCAAGCCCGGTCTGGCAGAATGCGCCTCGTCGCCTGCGGGCCCTAGGTTCTCGAAGCATCCATGGAGCAGCACCACACAGCGGTCCCCTCCCAGCGCACGGCCGGGGACTTCGTGCGCGAGGCGGCACAGGGCGTGTCGTCCGCGTTCGTGCTCGTGGCGATCATGCTGCCGCTGGGGCTCATCGCCTTCGCCCCGATCGGCGCGCATGCCGTCGAGGCGGGATTGAGCGCGGCCTTCGCCGCGGCGATCTTCGGCACCATGACCGCGTTCTTCCTGAGCGGCGCGCTGCTGCCCAACGAGGTGCCGCGCGCCTCGTCGGTGTTCCTCTTCGCCGCGTTCGTGCTGCGTCTCGCCGGCGAGGCCGAGCTCCGCGCCTCGCCCTCGCAGGGTGCGCTGGAGATCCTCTTCCTCGCAGCGCTGTGCCTGCTGGCCACCGGCCTCATCCAGATCCTCTTCGGCGTGCTGCGCCTCGGCAACATCGCGCGCTTCGTGCCCTATCCCGTGGTGGCGGGCCTCATGACGGGCATCGCGATCTCGCTCGTGATCTACGAATTGCCCGAGGTGCTCGGCACCCATGGCGGTGGCGGAGGACACGGCGAGGCCGGGGACGGTGCCGAGCATCACGGCAGCATCAACGGCTGGACGCTTCTCGTGGGTCTCGTCACGATCGTGGTCTTCGTGGCGGTGCGACGGCGCTGGCCGCAGTCGCCCGCCAAGCTCATCGGGCTCGCCGCGGGTACCGCGGTGGGCACGGCCGTGAGCATGCTGCTGCATGCCGACATCGGCCCGCGCGTGCCCTCGCTCGGCAAGCTGCCGCTTCCCGACGAGCTCCTGCCGCTCTTCACCCACGACGGCGTGGCACTGGCCATGACCTACGGGGACGACCTCCTCCTGACCGCGCTGGCGATCGCCGTGGTGGGATCGCTCGACAGCCTGCTTGCCGCAGTCGGCGAAGCCGACGGGCCGCTCGATACCGCGCACCGCCCCAATCGGCTGCTCATCGCGCTCGGCTGCGGCAATCTCGTGGCCTCCCTCTTCGGCGGGGTGCCGGTGGCCTATTCGTCGCATCACGCGATCACCACGCACCACGCGGGCGGCTTCAAGCTCGTCTCGAGCATCGCCACGCTGGTCACGCTCATGCTGCTGCTCCGCTACGGCGGTCCCCTGCTCCACCTCATTCCCATCGCGGCGCTGTCGGCGATGATGCTCGTGATCGCCGTGGGCCTCATCGATCGCTGGGCGGGCTCGACGATCGACCGGCTCCGTCGCGGGCAGTACGACAGCGAGCTCATCGTCAACATCGTGCTCGTGGTGCTGGTCGCGGTGATCACCATCGCATTCGGTCTCGTGGCGGCCGTCGTGACCGGGCTCATCCTGTCGATGGGACTCTTCCTCGCGGTGATGAACCGCTCGCTCATCCGCGCGGTGAGCACGGGCGCCACGCGGGGCTCGCGCCGCGTCTATCCGCCCGCGCAGGCACGTCACCTGCGCGAGGAAGGGCACCGCATCAAGGTCGTGGAGCTCGACGGCGCGATCTTCTTCGGCACGGCCGATCGCCTCGGCATGGAAGTGATGCGCGCCGCAGAAGGCGCGCAGTACCTCATCGTGGACCTGCGCCGCGTGACGATGATCGACGCGTCCGGCGCGCTCATGCTGAACAAGCTCGACCGCCTGCTGCGCGACAAGGGCGTGGCGCTGCTGCTCGCGCACGTGTCACCCACGAGCCGCCTCGGCCGCGCCCTGCTGGGGGCGGGCGTCTTCACGCAGCGGCATCACAACGAGTGGTTCGAGGACACCGATCGCGCGCTCGAATACGCGGAGCGCAAGGTGCTGGGCGAGGCGCCCAGCGCGGCCGAGGAGCGCGAGCTCGAGATCCAGGAGTTCGCGCTGCTCGAGGGACTGTCCCCCGAGGAGCTGCGCTTCATGAAGCCCTTCCTCGACCGGCAGCTCTTCTCCTCGCACGCGGCGCTGTATCGCGGCGGCGAGACGGGCGACCGCCTTTATCTCCTCGCGCGTGGCGCGGTGAGCATCATGGCGGAAGATCCTCTTGCCAAGGGCAAGGCGCGGCGGATCGTGACGCTCGCGCCCGGCGTGATCTTCGGCGAGTCGGCGATGCTCGAGGGCGGGATCCGCTCGGCCACCGCGATCGCCGAGAACGAGGTCGTGACCTACAGCCTCTCGCGGTCGAACCTCGAGGCGATCCACGCGCGCAATCCGGAGCTCTCCCGCCGGCTGGTGCTCAACATGGTGGCGCACATGTCCGGCCTGTTGCGGATGACCACGACGCTCCTGCGCGACGCGAGCGAGGCGGTCGACTAG
>CAZUGY010000010.1:13567-32207 GCA_964620265.1 uncultured Alcaligenaceae bacterium | reverse complement strand
CGGCCCGGGCCGTGTGCGAGGCGGGTGCCCGCTCAGTTCGACGGGCCCGCCGTCCCCGAGGGCTCCGGGTTGTCGCCCAGGGCATAGGCCACGCGGAATTCCCGCTCGAACACCGCCCAGAAGTCGCCCTGCGCCTCGCGCGACGTGTCCTCGAAGGCCTCGACCAGGAGGTCCCACTGCCGGGCCTTGCGATTGGCGGGGAGGAAGCGGTCGAAGGCGCCGCTGCGGAGCTTCTCCTCGAAGGCTTCGGGCCTGAAGCGCGCGAGGAGCGACTGCAGCGCGGCATGGATGCCTGCCGCGAGGCCGCGATCGTGCGAGCGCAGGTCGTCGTAGGCATCGTTGACCGCCTGCACCGGCGCCAGGAGATCCACGCGCTCGGGGGCGAGCAGGTGGCGCAGCGCGACGTCCACGTCCCAGGCGGCCTTGAGGGGATTGACCGCGCGCGGGCCGATGATCGTCATCTCGGCATGGATGCTGCTCTTGGCCTGGGACCGAAGGCGCAGCATGTCCACCGTACCCGCCGTCATCTCCCGCAGCAGCCGCCCGATTTCCTCCATGGTCTGGACATCGAGGCCGCGTGGCAGCGCAGCATCCGCGATCCCGAGCCCGCGCAGGAACGCCTGCTGCAATTCGAGGCGCAAGGCCTCATCGCTGCCACCCGATGGTGCGGCGGCGCCTGACGGCGGGGAAGCGGAAGTCGACATCCGGAACCTGGAAGAGGAAAGGCGGAGGAAAATGCGAAGTTTCGCGCCGCGGTGCGCGAGCCACGGGAAGTTTACTGCAAAGCCCCGGCTATCATGCGCGCCGGCCCGCCCGCCGCCACGCACACAAGGATCCCCGTCATGAGTACTGCCAGCGCCATCCCCGCCACCCTGATTCCCGGGGACGGCATCGGACCCGAGATCACCGACGCCGTGGTGCGGATCTTTGCGGCGCTGGGATCGCCGTTCGCCTGGGACACCCACCAGGGAGGCATGGCGGGCATCGCGAGCGCGGGCGATCCATTGCCGAAGGCGCTGCTCGACAGCGTCCGGTCCACGCGCCTGGCGCTCAAGGGGCCGCTCACGACGCCCGTGGGCGGCGGCTTCCGCTCCGTTAACGTGCGCCTGCGCGAGGAGTTCAAACTCTACGCCAACGTGCGCCCCGCGCGCACGCTGATCCCCGGCGGACGCTTCGACGACATCGACCTCGTGCTCGTGCGCGAGAACCTCGAGGGCCTCTACGTCGGCTTCGAGCATTACATCCCGATCGACGGCGATCCGCAGGCGGTGGCGGTGTCGTCCGGGGTGAATACGCGGGCGGGCTCGCGCCGCATCGCGGAATACGCCTTCGACTACGCCGTGCGCCACGGGCGCCGCAAGGTGACGATCGTGCACAAGGCCAATGTGCTCAAGGCGCTCACCGGCATCTTCCTCGACGCGGCCCGCGACGTGGCGAAACGTTACGAAGGCCGCGTGGCGGTGGAGGACCGCATCGTCGATGCCTGCGCGATGCAGCTCGTGCTCGATCCCTGGCAATTCGACGTGATCGTCACCACCAACCTCTTCGGCGACATCCTGTCCGACGAGATCGCGGGACTCGTCGGCGGGCTCGGCATGGCACCGGGCGCCAACATCGGCGAGACGGCCGCGATCTTCGAAGCCGTGCACGGCTCGGCGCCGGACATCGCGGGCAAGGGCATCGCCAATCCCACCGCCCTGCTGCTCGCTGGCGCCATCATGCTCGAGCACGTGGGCAGGACGGCGGAGGCGAAGCGCCTGCGTGCGGCCCTCGATGCCACGCTCGTGAAGGACAACGTGCGCACGGGTGACCTGGGCGGCACGGCCGGCACGCGCGCCTTCACCGATGCCGTGATCGCGAACCTGAGCTGAAACGCCCCACGGGCCGGGTCGAGGACGATCCTGCCGCGCGAGGTCGTTCCGTCAGGATCGGCGCACGGGTTATCATCGCGGTTGCGGGAACGGCACGTCGATGCCGGCCGTTGGCGCCAGGCGGGTCCGCCTGAGGCACACAGAACCGCAGGCTGCGCTTCCGGCGCGCCATCCCAGGGGGTCGATCGTTCGCGCCTGCAACAGGACGGCGCACGCGGCACGCGAGCCTTCGGAATGCGCGTCGTTGCCCGAACCTTCCACTGCCCTCGCGAACCTTCCATGACTTTCTCCGATCCCACTTTCTGGATTGCGCTGCTGCAGATCATCGGCGTGAACATCGTCCTTTCCGGCGACAACGCCGTGGTGATCGCGCTTGCCGCGCGCTCGCTCCCGCCCAAGCAGCAGAAGCAGGCGGTGCTGTGGGGCAGCGGTGCGGCAGTGGTGATGCGGATCGTGCTCACCATCGTCGCGGTCGAGCTGTTGCGGCTGCCCTACCTCAAGCTCATCGGCGCCGTGCTGCTGCTCTACATCGGCATCCAGCTCCTCCTGCCGGAAGGCGGCGAGGGTGAGGGCCATGGCCCCACGAACACCGGCATGGTGGCGGCGATCCGCACGATCCTCATCGCGGACCTCGTGATGAGCCTCGACAACGTGATCGCCGTGGCGGCGGCGGCCAAGGGCGATCTCACGCTGCTCATCCTGGGCCTGCTGATCAGCATCCCGCTCGTGATCTTTGGCAGCACGCTGCTCATGAAATTCATGGAGCGCTGGCCCATCATCATCACGATCGGCGGCGCGCTCCTGGGCTGGGTCGCGGGCGAGATGGCCATCGGCGATCCGCTGGTGAAGGACTGGGTCGATGCGCACGCCGCGTGGCTCCACTACGTGGCCCCTGCCGCCGGCGCGATCCTCGTGGTCCTGGTCGGGAAATGGCTCGCGCGCCGGGCGGAGGCGGCCGAGCACGCGAGGGCGCGAGACCTCGCGCACGAGCGCAGCGAGCCTCCGGCGTGACGCTGCGAGCACGATACTGCCGCGATGCCCTGCGGGGCCGGCCGCACGCGCGGAGCGCGCGGCGATGAAAGTGCGCGCAGCGGTGCTGGAGGCGATGGGGCTCCCCTATCCCTACGCGCAGTCGAAGCCGCTGTCGATCCAGGAAATCGACCTCGCCCCGCCCGGTCCGGGCGAGGTGCTGGTGCGCATCCGCGCTGCGGGCCTGTGCCACTCCGACCTGTCCGTGATCAATGGCGACCGGCCACGGCCGATGCCCATGGCGCTGGGCCACGAGGCCGCCGGCGAGGTGGAAGCGGCCGGTGAAGGCGTGACCGATCTCGTGCGCGGCGACCACGTCGTGCTCGTGTTCGTGCCGAGCTGCGGGCATTGCGTGCCGTGCTCCGAAGGACGTCCCGCGTTGTGCGAGCCGGGCGCGTTGGCGAACGGCGCGGGCACGCTGCTGGGCGGCGCGCGCCGCATCACGCGCGGCGGTGCCGCCATCAACCATCACCTGGGCTGCTCCGCCTTCGCCGAATACGCCACGGTCTCGCGCCGCTCGATCGTTGCGATCGATCGCGACATCCCGTTCACGCACGCCGCGCTCTTCGGCTGCGCGGTGCTGACCGGCGTGGGCGCGGTGGTCAATACCGCGCAGGTGCGCGCCGGGGCGTCGACCGCGATCGTCGGGCTCGGCGGCGTCGGCCTCGCGGCGCTGCTCGGCGCGCATGCCGCGGGCGCGCGTCATGTGGTGGCGGTGGATCTTTCACCCGCCAAGCTCGACCTCGCGCGCGCGCTCGGTGCCACGCATGCCTTCGATGCATCCGCGCCGGATTGCGTCGACGCCATCCGGGCCGCCACGAATGGTGGCGTGGACCATGCGTTCGAGCTCGCCGGGTCGGTGCAGGCGCTCGATACCGCGTATCGGATCACGCGCCGCGGCGGCACCACGATCACGGCGGGATTGCCGCCGCCGTCGGCCACCCTCGCCCTGCCGGCGGTGAGCCTCGTGGCGGAGGAGCGCACGATCAAGGGCAGCTACGTGGGCACCTGCGTGCCGTCGCGCGACATCCCGCGCTACGTCGAGCTCTTTCGCCAGGGACGCCTGCCCGTGGACAGGCTGCTGACGGGCACGCTGCCGCTCGAGTCGATCAACGAGGCCTTCGATCGCCTGCACGAGGGCAAGGCGGTGCGGCAGGTGGTCGTGTTCGACTGATCGTGCTGCCGCGCGGGCAAGGCGCACGCGGCGCAGCGCGGCGTGCACGCCCGCATCCCGGGCCGCGCCAACCCGCGGCGCGCCGGAGACTGCGGCGCCGTCAGATCATGAGCTTCTTCAGCGTCTCGGGATTCTTGACGATCGCCTTCTGGCGCTGCGCGGGCGCGTTGTAGAGCGCGGCCGGCGGATTGGTCTCGAGGCGCGAGAGCACCGCAGGATCGTTGCACTTCGCATCGAAGGTCACGCCGACCTCGTCACCGGCGACCGCGCCCACGGCGAAGCACGGCTGGCCGAGCTTGGCATTGAGCGGCTTGAGGATGCCCGCAGCCACGACGTCGCCGGCGGGACCGCTGCCCGCGACCTGCAGGTCGAAGGCGTGGGCGGAAGCGACGCTGGCCGTGAGCACCGACGGCATGCCCACGAGCTCGCGCCGCAGGAGGTCATCGGCGAAGCCGGCCGGCAGCCCGCTCACCTTCATCACCACGCGCCGCCCGGTGGGCTGCACATGCGAGAGGAAGAAGTCGCGCGAGAATTCGTTGGCGATGCGCGTGCCGATCGCCTGGAACGCCTGCTCCTCGCTGGCCCAGCTCCCCTGCCCCGTGGGCATCTTGGTGTTGTAGTAGATCTCCTCGCCGGTGGCGCGGTCGATGGCCTTGATCGTCCAGCCGTTCAGCGCGTACTTGGTCACGGTGAGGCCCGAGGCTTCGAGCTTCATCGACAGACGCTTCAACGTCGCTTCGCCTTCCACGATGAAATCCGGGCCCGCGGCGGGATCGCCTGCGCGCGGATCGGTCTCCGACCAGGTGCGGAAGCCGAAGGACTTGATGCGCTCTTTCAGGATGTTCTCGGCCGCCGGCGACGGCCGCGGCGGCGCATCGCGATGGTCGGCATCGCGCGTGGTCACGCGCACCGCCACGCGCGGATCGCCGCTTGCGCGGATGAACTCGATGCGCTCGTTGCGCGACATCTCGTTGAGCGACCGCTGCACCGCCTTGACGTTGACCACGGCATCGGTCGTGAGCGTGGCCAAGCCGTCCTTGCCCGTCTCCGGCGCGCTCTCGCGCACGACGGTGGTGACGAAGTCGCCGCTCCTGGCCATGAGCTTGTCGCGCAGGAGATCGTAGTTCTTCGCGACCGAGCCCGTGTCCACCAGGAGATTGACGGCCTTCTCCACGAGCTGGCTGCGCGAGTCGGCTCGCAGGTCCGCCTGCAGCAGCGTCTTGTCGGTGGCGTAGCGGGCATCGTTGGGGTCGGCGAGGCCCACCGCGGAGATCGCGACGGCGCCGGGGGCAAGCTTGGGCGCCGTCGCGGTGACGGCCCCGGCAGCCCCGGGGGCGGCTGCTCCCGGGCCGGATGTCGCGCCTGCAGCGGCAGGCGCAGCCGTGTTCGCGGGCGTTTCCGCCGTCGCAGCCGGCACGGACGCGGCCACGGGTGCGCTCACGCTCGCCGACGAGGCGCCGGGGGTGGCGGCAGGCGCTGCGGTGGAGGCCGCCGGGCTTGCGGCCGACGCCGCCACCTGCGCCGGCGCGCTGCCGCCGTCGCGCGCTCCGCGCAGGAGCCACAGCGACGCGCCCACGGCGATGGCGACCACCGCCCCCACCACGGCGATCGCGGCCTTCTGCGATTTCCTCGGCGATGCCACGTCGCGGCCGGCGGCAGAACCGGCGCCAGAGCCCGCGAGCGCGGCGGGTCGCGTGGAAGTGGACGTTGCCCCGCGCGGCGGCGGCACGATCGTGGTCTCGCCGCTCGCGGCCCCGGTGATCGTGGCCGACGCCGTGGCGGCCGCGGCGCGCAGGTCCTCGGCAAAGGCCTCGGCGGTCGCGTAGCGCTCCTCGGGCTTCTTGGCGAGGGCCTTGCGCACCACCGCATCGAGCGCGGTGGGCAGTTGGGTGTTGAAGCGCGACGGCGGCAGCGGATCCTCCTCGAGGACCTTGCGCATCGTGATCGTGGCGTTGCCGGTGAACGGGCGCTCGCCGGTGAGGAACTGGTAGAGGATCACGCCCACCGAGAAGAGGTCGGAGCGGCCGTCCACCGGCATGCCGAGGATCTGCTCCGGCGACATGTAGGCGGGCGTGCCGAGCACGGTGCCCACCTGCGTGAGCTCGGAAGACTCCACGTGCGCGATGCCGAAATCGGCGACCTTCGCGGTGCCGTCGGCCTGCACGAATACGTTGGCGGGCTTGATGTCGCGATGGACCACGCCGAGCTTGTGCGAATAGCCGAGCGCCGCGAGGATCTGCGACATGATGCTCACGACGTCCTTCAGCGCGAAGCGCCGGTTCTCCTCGAAGTAGTTCTTGAGCTCGGGGCCGCGCACGAGCTCCATCGCGATGTACGAGATGCCGCCGTCGTCGCCGAAGTCGTAGACCGCGACGATGTTGGGATGCGTGAGCTTGCCCGCGGCCTGCGCCTCGCGGCGGAAGCGCGCGAGGATCTCGGTGGCGTGGGCGCCGGCCAGTGCCTCGCGGCGGATGGTCTTCAAGGCGATCGACCGCTCGATCGCGGGATCGTAGGCCTCGTACACCACGCCCATTGCACCGCGCCCCAACTCGCCGCGGATCTCGTACTTGCCAAGCTTGCTCAGGTCCGCCATGCCGTGCTTTCCGTCCGTATGAAGCGCGCGGGGCCGGACGCGCCGGCCCCGCCAGGTTCAAGCCACCGTGTCAGCCAACTGCGGGTGGCGGCTACTTGTACTTGTTGTCGATCTCCCACACCGACTTCTGCACGAGGCGCTGCACCATCGTGTCCAGTCCCGCGCCACCCTGCTGCGATTCGCGCGCGCCGAGGGCGCCGCTCGACGTGGCACCCACTTCCATCTTCTCCTCGGTGTAGCCCTGCGCGAGCTGTTCGGTCGTCTCGGCATCGATGATCTTGTAGCGCATGCCGATCACCCATACGCTCGTGGCCTCGCCGCTATGCACCGAGCCCAATGCGGTGCCGCCCACCGCGCCGGCCGCGGCACCGCCGCGCGATCCGGAGAACGCGCCCAGCAGCCCCGCCATCTGGCCGAGCGTGCCGCCGTCGAAGCTCTTCTGCGCCGACGCCACCTGCTCGGTCTTCAGGATGTCGAACTTGACGACGTACTTGGTCGTCTTGACCTTGCCCATGCCCAGGTACTTGCGCGCGGCCTGCGGGTCGCCCAGGTTGTAGGCGAGCTCGAACTCGCGCATGACCGGGCCCAGGTTGCTGCGCTCGAGCACCTTGAAGTTGGCATTGGAGAGCTCGAGCTCGCCGTAGTCGGCGATGTTGTTGGCGGAGAACCGCTGCAGGAAGGTGGCGTTGTTGCTCTTGACCTCGCCCGGGATGACGATCACCTGCGGGCCGGGCTTGTTCTTGTTGGTGTAGTCGACCGCCTGGTAGAGCGTCTTGTCGGCGCTCTGGTTGGCCTGGTTCGACGTGGTGCCGCCCGCCGTGGGCGAGGCGCTCTCGAACCTGGGCTGCGCGAGGGCGAGCGAGGCCGACGTGGCGAACGCCACCGCCACCGCGGTGAGGGCAAAGGGGGAAGTGCGTGCGGTCATGATGTGTTCTCCAGCGGGCCTCGAAGGCCCGAGATTTTGCTTCAGGCGAAAGTCACTTCTTCTTCGAAGGCGGCGCGGGCGGAAAGCCCGCGTTGCGGCAATAGTCGCCGTACAGGCGCGCAACGACCTCGTCGGCCTGCTCGTTGACGAGCGTCAGCGCCATCTGACCCACGTTGCTGCCGGCATAGGAGGCGGCGTCGGCGCCGACGTCGGAGATGATCTTGCCGTTGCTCTGCGTGAGCGTGAAGCCCATGCCGACACGCACCTCGTTGACGAGGATGATGTTGTTCAGGCGCGCATCCGCCGTGATGAGCCCGCGCAGGATGAAGCTCGCGCCAAGGCGCCTGGCCGCCGAGAGCGCGGCATCGGGGTCGTTCCTGAAATACGCGTCGATCTCGGCCTGCTTGATCTGCGCGCGGATCTCTTCCGGCGTGTAGGTCCGCAGGCCCAGCGAACGCAGGCGCGCATTGATGGCCTGGAAGTGCGGGCCGTAGTTGTTCTGCTCGGCGAAGATGTAACCATCGGACTGCCGCTCGCCGATGATCACCATGATCTTCTTGCCCTTCAAGTCGTTGCGGCAGGGCGTGGAGAGCTCGTAGGCGATGCGGTCCTCGCGCGCAGCCTGCGCGGCGCGCTCGGCCTGCTGGTTCGGATCGGGATTGGAGAATTTGAATCCCTGTCCCCACGCGCTCCCCGCGGCAAGGGCTGCGATCATGCAGGACGAGGCGATGAAAGTGCGCACGGATACGGCCCGCTCCATGGTGAAATGACGGCCGGTCGCGACCGTGGAAACTGCGCAAGAGTATGCCAACAGGCCCCGGAAATCCACCCGAAAAGTCGCACGTCCATCCCCGCCCGCCGCCATTCGTCACTCGCCACGCCCCATGACCCCCGATCAGCGCCGGACGCTGGCCGCCACCGGCCTCGGTCTCTTCATGATCTTCCTCGACGCGCTGATCGTGAACGTGGGCCTCCCGGCGATCCAGGCCGACTTCCGCGTGGGCGAGGCGGGGTTGCAGTGGGTCGTTGCAGCCTACAGCCTGGGCATGGCCGTGTTCATCATGACCTCGGCCACGCTGGCCGACATGCACGGCCGGCGCGAGGTGTATGTCTGGGGCGTGGCGGTGTTCACGCTCGCCTCGATCGCCTGCGGCTTCGCCCCGTCGCTCGAAGTCCTCAACGTGGCGCGCGGCGTGCAGGGCGCGGCCGCTGCGACCGTCAACGTCACGTCCCTCGCGCTCGTGAGCGCCGCCTTTCCCGATCCGAAGCAGAAGGCACGTGCCATCGGCATCTGGGCCGCCATCGCCGGCGTGTCGAATGCGATCGGGCCCACGCTGGGCGGCTTCCTCGTCGAGACCGTGGGCTGGCGCGCGATCTTCTGGGTCAACGGCCCCGTGGGCATCCTCGTGATCGCGCTCACGCTCATGTACGTGGCGGAATCCCGCGACGACCGCGCGCGCACGCTGGACGTGCCCGGGCAGGCGCTGTTCATGATCGCGGTGGGTGCCTTCGCGTATGCGGTGATCGAGGGACCGCACGCGGGCTGGACGTCGACGGCGATCCTGGCGTGCTTCGCCGTGGCCATCGCCGCGTTCCTCGCCTTCGTGCACGTCGAGCGGCGCGCGGCAGATCCGATGATGGACCTGACGCTCTTCCGCGACGGCGAATACTCGGTGGCGATCGCGACCGTGTGCGTCGTGCTCTTCACGCTCTACGGCATGCTCCTCATGACCACGCAGTACCTGCAGAACGTGCGCGCCTTCACGCCGGTGCAGACGGGGCTGCTCCTCCTGCCCTTCAGCGTGGCGATGCTCGTGGGCGCACCGCTGGCGGGACGGCTCGTGGGGCGCCTCGGCACCGTCACGCCGATCCGTGCGGGCCTGGCCGTGATGATGGCGGGACTCGTGGGCCTCATGCTCGGCATGGGCGGACACCCCGCGGTGGTGGCGCTCATGCTCGCGGTGACGGGCTTCGGCTTCGCGCTGTGCCTCACGCCCATCACCACGCTCGCGATGACGTCGGTGGAGCCCCGGCGCGCCGGCATGGCCTCCGGCATCATGAGCGCGCAGCGCGCCATCGGCTCGACCCTGGGCTTTGCGATCATGGGCTCGATCCTCTCGGCGTGGCTCGCGGGAACGCTGGATCACGCGTTGGCGCCCGTGCTCGCGTCCGCGCCGGAGCGCGCGGCGGTGGCGCGCACGATGATCGCCGATGCCACGCCACGGGCGCACGTGGCGGAGATCGCGCCTGCCGGACGGCCGGTCCATCCCGACGCCGCGGTCGCCGCCGCCATTCGCGCGGCGGCCGAGCACGATTTCATCACCGGCATCCGGGTGGCGCTGTCGCTTGCGATCGTGCTGCTCGCCCTGGTGTACGTGCTCGGGCTTTTCGCGTTTCCGCGCGGACCGGACAGCGCGCTCGCGGTGGCGCAGAAGGAGGCGGCGGTGCAGGTGGATCCGTGACGGGATGCGCCTCGCTTGCGCGACGTCAGCGGGAGGCGAGGCCGAATTCGCGCGCGATGAGCTCGTAGGAGCGGTGCCGCGGCTGCGCGTCGTAGGTCCACGTCACGATCGCCATCTCGTCGAGGTCGAGCTCGGTGGCGATCTCGCGCAGGCGCGCGCCCACCTGCGCGCCGGTGCCCACGATGGCCTTCGCGCGCAGCCGATCGACGACGTCCTGTTCCGGCGGCGTGTAGCGGTGGGCAGCCGCGTCGGCGGGCGGCAGCAGCGCGTGCCGCAGCCCCTGCTCGAAGCCCACGCGCCAGTGCTCGCGCGTGTGCAGCAGGAAGCGCGCCTCCTCCTCGGTGTCGGCGGCGAGCGCCCACACGCAGATGGACGCCTGGGGGACAGGATGGCGCGCGCTCGGCCGGTAGAGGCGGCGGTACAGCGCCAGCGCCTCCGCCGCACCCCGGCCGTCGCTGAAGAAATAGGCGAAGGCATAGGGCAGGCCGAAGTGCGCCGCGAGTTGCGCGCCGTAGTCGGAGCTGCCGAGGATCCACATCTCGGGTTGCGTGTCACCCTGCGGATGCGCGCGGATCGCGCGGTACGGGTGGCCCTCGGGCAACGGCGTGCCCGCGAGCCAGCATTGCAGGTCGCGGATCTGCTGCGGAAAATCCTCGGCCGCATTGGAGTACGGATTGAGCGCGTGCGCGGTGAGGCGATCCGAACCGGGCGCGCGGCCGAGGCCGAGGTCGATGCGGCCGGGCGCGATCGCCTCCAGCACGCGGAACTGCTCGGCCACCTTGAGCGCGGAATAATGCGGCAGCATCACGCCCGCGCTGCCCACGCGGATGCGCGGGGTGGTGGCGGCGATCGCCGCGATCAGGACTTCCGGCGCGGTGCCGACGATGCTTTCGCTGTTGTGATGCTCGGACACCCAGTAGCGGTGATAGCCCAGCGCGTCGCAATGGCGGGCGAGGTCCAGCGTCTCGCGGATGGCGGCATCCTGGCCGCGATCGCGCGCGGCGGTGGACTGGTCGAGGACGGAAAGGCGAAGCAGGCGTGAGGACATGGTGGGCCGATGATAACCGGCGCGGGACGCGCGCCCGGGATGCACGGTGCAAGCGAAACCATCGCGATGATCGCAACGCTCTTTCGTGTTGAGGCAGGATGACGGCATGACACCGCTGCGCCGCCTCGCCCGCCGCGAGCTTCCCGCCGACACCGCCACCCTCGCCCGCTGGCTCGTGGGCAAGACGCTCGTGCGCGATTCGGCGGAAGGCCGCACGGCCGGCACCATCGTCGAGACGGAGGCGTACGTGCCGGGAGACGCCGCCGGCCATGCCTTCATCGGTCGCACGCCGCGCAACGATTCGCTCTTCCTCCGCCGCGGGCATGCCTACGTCTACTTCATCTACGGCATGCACTACGCGATCAACGTCTCCGGCGAGCGCGCGGGCGTGGGCGGCGGCTCGCTCATCCGTGCGCTGGAGCCGATCGACGGAATCGCGCTCATGCAGGCGCGGCGCGGCACGCAGCGCATCACCGATCTCGCCCGCGGCCCGGGTCGGCTCGCGCAGGCGATGGCCATCGACCGGCGGCTGGACGGCGTGGACCTGTGCGCGCGGGGCAGCGCGCTGTGGCTCGCCGACGCGGTGCGCGACACCGGCGAGGTGGCGACCTCGGTGCGCATCGGCATCACGAAGGAGGCGGCGCGGCCGCTGCGCTTCTACGAGCGCGGTAATCCGCACGTGAGCGGGACGCGGGCGCTGCGCGCATAGTCCGGCGCAGCGGCGCGCTCTCCCGCAGCCAGGCGCCGCGCGCCGCAGCCGGCCCGCGGGATGACCTTCAGGCCCTGGCGAACGACGCGTCGAGCGCGTCGAGCCAGCGCGCCTTGGTCGTGTCCTCCGCGAAGCTCGCGGTGAAGCCGTTGCGCGCCAGCACGTAGGCATCCTTCGCATTCAGCGGCAGCGCCGCGAAGGCCGCGAGGAAGTTGGCATCGATGTAGCCGCCGAAGTACGCCGGATCGTCGGAGTTGACGGTCGCGCGGATGCCGGCGCGCAGCAGCGCCTCGAGCGGGTGCCGCTCCATGGAGGGATAGACGCACAGGCGGATGTTGGACAGCGGGCAGACCGTGAGCGGCACGCCCTCGCGCGCGAGCCGCTGCACGAGCGCCGGATCCTCGATGCAGCGCACGCCGTGGTCGATGCGTTCCGCGTGGAGCACGTCGAGCGCCGTCTCGATCCAGGCTGGCGGCCCCTCCTCGCCCGCGTGCACGACGCGATGCAGGCCGAGCTCGCCGCAGCGGGCGAATACACGCGCGAACTTCTCCGGTGGATTGCCGCGCTCCCCGCTGTCGAGGCCGACGCCGATGAAGTGCTCGCGGAACGGCAACGCCTCCTCGAGCGTGGCGAAGGCGTCGTCCTCGGTGAGATGGCGCAGGAAGCAGAGGATGAGCGAGGCCTCGATGCCATGCACCGTCGCCGCCTGCCGGCACGCCCGCGCGAGGCCGCGAATCACCGTGGCCATCGGCACGCCGCGCACGGTGTGCGTCTGCGGATCGAAGAAAACCTCGGCGTGGATCACGTTGTCGGCGGCAGCGCGATCGAAGTACGCCATCGCCATGTCGAAGAAGTCGTCCTCCGTGCGCAGGACGCCCGCGCCGGCGTAGTAGATGTCGAGAAAGCTCTGCAGGTCGGTGAAGGCATAGGCCGCCTTCAGCGTCGCGACGTCGGGATACGGGAGCGTGACGCCATTGCGCCGCGCGAGCGCGAAGATGAGCTCCGGCTCGAGCGTGCCCTCGATGTGGACGTGCAGCTCGGCCTTGGGCATGGCCCGCAGGAGCGCGGGCAGCCGGTCGTGCGGGATTGCCGCGAGGTCGACCGGCGGCTTGTGTGTCATGACGTCAGGCGTCGCCGCTCGCCGGAGGCTCCGGCGCGGTCGGGTCGGCGCTGGCGGTCGCGGTCAAATCCGGGCTTGCCTGCGCGCCGAACACCAGCGCATTCAGCCGGCGCACGAATGCAGCGGGATCGGGCAGCTGCGCGCCTTCGGCCAGCATCGCCTCGTCGAAGAGCACGCTCGCCCAGTCGCCGACCTTGTCGTCGGGCTCGCCCTCGATGCGCTTCACCAGCGGATGCCGCGGATTGATCTCGAGGATCGGCACCACCGACGGCGCCTTCTGCCCGGCGGCCTTCAGGAGCCGCTCGAGGTTGCCCGAGAGCTCGCCCTCGCCCACCACGAGGCAGGCCGGAGAGTCGGTGAGACGGTGCGTGACGCGCACTTCCTTCACGCGCTCGCCCAGCGCCTTGGCGAGGCGCTCGGTCAGGGGCTTCAACGCGGTCGCTTCTTCTTCCTGCGCGGCTTTCTCATCGGCATCGGCCAGGCCCGCGAGGTCGAGCGCGCCCTTGGCCACCGAGCGCAGCGGCTTGCCGTCGAACTCGGTGAGCGCGCCCGCGACCCACTCGTCGATGCGGTCGGACAGGATCAGCACCTCGATGCCCTTCTTGCGGAAGAACTCGAGGTGCGGGCTGCCGGAGGCCGCGGCGTAGCTGTCGCCCGTCACGTAATAGATGGCATCCTGCTTGTCCTTCATGCGCGACACGTAGTCGGCCAGGCTCACGTCCTGCGTGTCGGTGCCGGTGTGCGTGGAGGCGAAGCGCACGAGCTTCCCGAGCTTGTCGCGGTTGCCGTGGTCGTCGACGAAGCCCTCCTTCAGCACCTGGCCGAAGGCGGACCAGAAGGTCGTATATTTCTCCTTCTCGTCGTTCGAGAGATTTTCCAGGAGATCGAGCACGCGCTTGGTGAGGCCGCTGCGGATCGTCTCGACGTCGCGCGACTCCTGCAGGATCTCGCGCGACACGTTGAGCGGCAGGTCGTTGCTGTCGACCACCCCGCGCACGAAGCGCAGGTACGGCGGCACGAGCTCGCCGGCGTCGTCCATGATGAACACGCGCCGTACGTAGAGCTTCACCCCGTGGCGATGCTCGCGGTCCCACAGGTCGAAGGGCGCGACCGAGGGGATGTAGAGCAGCAGCGTGTATTCGGAGCGGCCCTCGATGCGCGCGTGCAGGTGCGCGAGCGGCGGCTGGCCGTCGTGCGCCACGTGGTGGTAGAACTCCTCGTATTGCTCGGGCGTGATCTCCTGCCGCGGCCGCGCCCACAGCGCATTGGCCTGGTTGACGGTCTCGTCCTCGTCGGTGGCCTTGAAGCCCTTGGCCTCCTCGTCCCAGGCTTCCTTGCGCATCACGATGGGCACCGCGATGTGATCGGAGTACTTGCGGATCAGCGCCGCCAGGCGGAAGCGCGAAAGGAAGTCGTCCTGGCCCTCGCGCAGGTGCAATGTGATCGTGGTGCCGCGCTCGGGTCGCTCGATGCGCTCGATGGCGTACTCGCCCTCGCCGGTGGATTCCCAGCGCACACCCTCGCTTGCCGGTGCGCCCGCGCGGCGCGTGACCAGCGTGACGCGGTCGGCCACGATGAAGGAGGAGTAGAAGCCCACGCCGAACTGGCCGATGAGCCGCGCGTCCTTGGCCTCGTCGCCGGAGAGCGAGGCGAAGAACTCGCGCGTGCCCGACTTGGCGATGGTGCCGATGTTGGCCACCACCTCATCGAAGGACATGCCGAGGCCGTTGTCGCTCACGGTGATGGTGCGCGCGGCGGCGTCGTAGGCCACCACGATGCGCAGGTCCGGCTCGCGCTCGTAGTAGTCGGGGTGCTTCAGCGCCTCGAACTTCAGCTTGTCGATGGCGTCGGCGGCATTGCTCACGAGCTCGCGGAGGAAGATCTCCGGATTGCTGTAGAGCGAGTGGATCATGAGGTGCAGGAGCTGCTTCACCTCGGCCTGGAAGCCGCGGGTTTCGGCGGTGGGGGCGGTGTCGGTCGTCGAGTCGGTCATGGTGAGTCGTAGGTGCGGTGCGGAGGATTGGCGGTATATGCCGGCACATCCACGGCGAACGTGGAGCCCGCACGCGTGTGCCGTGCGGGAACTTGCGCCGGAGGGTGCCGATTATGCCTAGAATTGGGGTCGGCGCGGGCAGGCTCAACCCCCCGGGGCTCGACTCCCGGACTCATCCGATGCTCACGGCGAGCATGGCGGGCGCGCCCGTGGCCGCGATCGAGCGCGCGTGGCAGTGGACGCCCGCCGCCGAGGGCTTCGACACCATCGGGAGCGTGGTGCCGACCGCCATTGGGGGACAATAGCGTCCTTGCCGGAGCCGGCGCGTCTTTTCCGCCGGCCCACGTCCGGCGCTTTTCTTCCGGAGTTTCCCGCCATGGCCGACCTTTTCGACAATCCCATGGGACTCGACGGCTTCGAGTTCGTCGAGTTCGCCTCCCCCACGCCGGGCGTGCTGGAGCACACCTTCACCGGCCTCGGCTTCACGAAGGTTGCGCAGCATCGCAGCAAGGACGTCTCGCTCTTCCGCCAGGGCGAGATCAACTTCATCGTGAACCACGAGCCCGCGAGCGTCGCTTCGTATTTCGCGGCGGAGCACGGGCCCTCGGCCTGTGGCATGGCGTTTCGCGTGCGCGATTCGCACAAGGCGTTCCAGCGCGCGCTCGCGCTGGGTGCGCAGCCGGTGGACCTGCCGCCGGGACCGATGGAGCTGAAGCTCCCCGCGATCAAGGGGATCGGCGGCATGCCGGTCTACCTCATCGACCGCTACGGCGACGGCACGTCGATCTACGACATCGACTTCAAGTTCGTCGACGGCGTGGACCGCCATCCCCGCGGCCATGGCCTGAAGATCATCGACCACCTCACGCACAACGTGTATCGCGGCCGCATGGCGTACTGGGCCGGTTTCTATGAGCGCATCTTCAACTTCCGCGAGATCCGCTACTTCGACATCAAGGGCGAGTACACGGGCCTCACGTCGAAGGCGATGACGGCCCCCGACGGCAAGATCCGCATCCCGCTGAACGAGGAAGCGTCGAAGAACACCGGGCAGATCGAGGAGTTCCTCATGCAGTTCAACGGCGAGGGCATCCAGCACATCGCGCTCCTCACCGACGATCTGCGCGCCACGATCGACAGCCTGCGCGCCGCGGGTGTGCCGATGATGACGCCGCCGCCCGCCACCTACTACGAGATGCTCGCCGAGCGCCTGCCCGGCCACGGCGAGGACGTGCATTCGCTGCAGTCGCGCGGCATCCTGCTCGACGGCGCCACCGACGGCACGCCGCGGTTGCTGCTGCAGATCTTCTCGGGCACGGTGCTGGGGCCGGTGTTCTTCGAATTCATCCAGCGCAAGGGCGACGAAGGCTTCGGCGAAGGCAACTTCAAGGCGCTCTTCGAATCGCTCGAGCGCGACCAGATCCGCCGCGGCGTGATCGCCACGGCATGAGCGAGGTTGTGACGACGGCCTCGTGCGCCGTGGACGAGACGCACGATCCATCGCTATCGAGCTGGGTTGCCTCGGCCAACGCGCCCGGCCACGACTTTCCGCTCCAGAACCTCCCGCTGGGACGCTTCCGGCGCGAGGGTGAGGATGCGTTGCGCATCGGCGTGGCGATCGGGGACAGCGTGGTCGACGTCGCCGCGGCGGGACTCGTGGCCATGTCCGACATGAATGCGTTCCTGGCGCTCGGCGCGCCCGCGCGGCAGGCCTTGCGCCTCGCGCTGTCGCGGGCCTTGCGCACGGGAAGTACCGATGAGCCGCGCCTGCGGTCGCACGTGCTGCCGCTCTCGGCCGTGGAGCTCGTCCTCCCCTGCGCCATCGGCGACTACACCGACTTCTACACGAGCATCCATCACGCCACGAGTGTCGGCCGGCAGTTCCGCCCCGACAATCCGTTGCTGCCGAACTACAAGTGGGTGCCCATCGGTTATCACGGACGCGCGTCGTCGATCGTGCTGACCGGCACGCCCGTCGTGCGGCCGCGTGGGCAGTCGAAGGCGCCCGACGCCGACGTGCCCACCTTCGGGCCGACGCGCCGCCTCGATTGCGAGCTCGAGCTCGGCATCGTGATCGCCACCGGCAATCCGCTCGGCACGCCGGTGCCCATGGCCGCCGCGGAAGCGCACGTCGCGGGCCTCACGCTCTTCAACGACTGGACGGCGCGCGACCTCCAGGCGTGGGAGTACCAGCCGCTCGGTCCTTTCCTCGCCAAGAACTTCGCCTCCACGCTCTCGCCATGGATCGTCACGATGGAGGCACTGGCACCCTTCCGCGCGCCATTCACGCGCCCGGCAGTCGATCCGCAGCCGCTGCCATACCTGGACAGCGATTCGAATCGCGCGCGGGGCGCCATCGACATCGACCTCGAGGTGTGGATCGAGACGCCCGCGATGCGCGAGGTCGGCCTGCCCGCGCAACGCCTCATGCGATCGAATTTCCGCGACAGCTACTGGACGCTCGCCCAACTCGTGGCGCACCACACGGTGAATGGCTGCAACCTGCTGCCGGGTGATCTCTTCGGCTCGGGCACGCAGTCGGGACCGGAGCCCGGCCAGGGGGGGTCGCTTCTCGAGCTTTCGCAAGGCGGGCGTGCGCCGCTGACGCTCCGCAATGGCGAGCAGCGAAGCTTCCTCGAGGACGGCGATACACTGATCCTGCGCGGGCACTGCGCGCGGGACGGTTTTCGGCGCATCGGATTCGGGGCTTGCGCGGGGACGATCCTGCCCGCGCGTTGACGTCCGCGACAAGGCCTACGCGCTCCGGCGAGGCCCGCATGCAGTGCAGCCGGCTCCCGTGCGAGAGCGGCTTGAAACAAGGGAGACCGGATGACCACCACCGTGATGATCACGGGCGCGAGCGGCAACCTGGGACGCGCCGTGGCCGCCGCATTCGAAGCCAACGGCGCACAGGTCGCGCTCGTCGACCGCCGGCGCGAGCGCCTCGAGCAACGCTACGGCATCGAGACGGCGCAGCGCCTGTACCTCGCCGCCGATCTCACCCACCCCGATGCCATGCAGGCTGCCGCCCGGTCGGCACTGGATCGCTTCGGCGGCATCGACGTGCTATGCAACATCGCGGGCGGCTTTCGCATGGGGCCTCCCGTGCACGAGACACCCGACGCCGACTGGGATTTCCTCTTCGCGATCAACACGCGCACGGTCGTGAATGCAGCGCGCGCGGTCGTACCGCACATGCTCGCCGTGGGGCACGGCAAGATCGTCAACGTGGGGGCGTACGGCGCGCTGAAGGGCAGCGCGGACATGGCGGCCTACATCGCCTCGAAGAGCGCGGTGATCCGCATCACCGAATCGATGGCCGCGGAGCTGCGCGAGCGCAACATCAACGTGAACTGCGTGCTGCCCACCACGCTCGACACGCCGGAGAATCGCGCGGCGATGCCCAAGGCGGATCCAGCGAAGTGGGTAGCACCGGCGGATCTGGCGAGCGTGATCGTGTTCCTCGCGTCCGATGCGGCGCGGGCGGTGCATGGGGCGGCGATTCCGGTGACGGGGTTGAGCTAACGCGCCCCACGAAGTTGCCCATCGCGTCGTGTGCACAGTTTGCGCCATGCCCGATGCGCCAGATCCGTGAGCAGCGGCACGACGATCAACAGGCAAAGTGGTGCGGCCAACGTCAGCAGGACGACAGCCCAGCTGCGCGGCACGGACAACAACACGGAGACGTACGTATAGACGGTTGGAAGGACCATCAC
>CAZUGY010000010.1:0-13467 GCA_964620265.1 uncultured Alcaligenaceae bacterium | reverse complement strand
CGCAACATGCGCCGTTCCGCTACGTCGGCCTTGGTTTGCCGCGTCCCGCCGTCCTCGACATTGCTGGCCACGAGCGAAGGCACATCGAAGCCCAGATCCCCTGCGAGCGCCTGGTATCGGGCATTCACGGCGACCGATGCGGCTTCGAGCGTCTCGACGATCCACGACGGGATGCCGGGTGCATATACGGTCACGGGTCCCGGCTTCGCGGGCACGGGCTTCGCGGAGAAGTACACCGACGTGAACGATGCGCGGCCCGGTGCTTCGGCCGCGACACTGTAGCGGTGTCCTCGACGCTTCCCGTCGAAGACCACGTCGCCTCCCGGCGAGATGAATCGCCACGTCACAGGTCCACAGGCATCCGTGGGAGCGAACAGGCCCGTGTGCACATAGATGCCGAGCCCGTCGATGGGATACGCCGGTGGATAGACGCGATCGTGCACCTTGTGGCTCTGCGGCACGCGAAAGCGCACGTCGCGACACGACGACGGCACCTCGATCGTGCCATCACCCAACGCTCCGCAGCTTCCGTGGTGCAGCCAGGCTGCCCGGAGCTCCCTGGCGACCTTCTTGTCGAGGCGCGTGGCCATAGGCAGGCTTCTGCAACCGGGCGGCAGGTGGTACACGACCTCGATCGCGTCCGTGCCGTCGAGGCTCATCTCCACCGTTACGCCATCGCGGGTGCTGGCGGCACTCGTCGCGCACACGAGCGAAAGCGTCGCAACCGCTGCAGCGGCGGAAAGGCCTACCTGGGCGGACGATCGGCACGCCAACTTGTCCAAGGACACGCCTCAGGCGCTGTCGCCATCGCCGCTGTCGGTACGCACGAGGTAGATCACAGCTCCACCCTCCGGTGCAAAGCACGAACCTCGAGCGCAAAGAATGCGGCCACCCCACCTGCAAGGCCAAGTCCTGCCGCGAACATGGTGGTGGTGTCCGCGAAGCCCGCGCGCGTCAACAAAACCGACACGCAGACGCTGGCCGCGCACGTCAGACCGACGCAGAGTCGAGCCAGTGTGGACGGTGACTCATTCAACGCAGACAGTACTTGCGCGTAATCTGAGCCTGCCCGAGCAATCGCGTGTGCCTCGAGTTCAGGAGGCGCGTACGACCCTGCATGACTCATGAAGGAACGCCCCAACGGGCAGCCAATTTGTATATATCAGGCATCTTCCTCGCAATAGACTACTGTTGCGCTTGATGAAGTAGACAACACATTCATCCGTATGTCTACTTCGCCGCCACCACGCCCGGCGGCTTCCACGTACCCTCGCCGGGCGGCAGGATCGACGGCGACGCATCCTTGGGCCAGTACAGGCGCATCACGAGGTACACGGTATCGTTGGGCGCAGGCAACCAGTTGGATTCCTTCGCCCTGCCGGGCGAGTCCTTCTGGATATGCAGCGTGAGCGAGCCGTCGGCATTCTTCTTCATCCCGGACAGCATCGGCGAGTTGATGAGATACCGGTTGAGCGGATTCTCGATCAGGAGCTGGCTCTTGCCGTCGTACATCGTCACCGACCAGAAGGCATTCACCGGCGGGAGCTGTCCGGCGGGGAAGGTGATCGTATAGCTGTGCTTGCTGGTGTCGATCGTGGCGCCTGCCGCATCGATACGGGTGTACGGATACACCGCCTCGACCGCATCGTTACCGTAGAGGCCGCCCTTGGCCGCGCCGGCACGCAGCAGCCAATTGCCTTGGTAGAACGCACGGTCGCCGAACAGTGCGCTGATGTTCCACCCATTGATGACCTTGGTTCCGCCGGCCAGATACTTGTCGACCTTGTCGTCACCCGCCTTCAGGCCGAGCAGCACAGCCGCCTTGTGTTCCGCCGAGAGGTCCTTGAACGCAAAGGGCTTCCCCGGGCCGATGCCGATGCTGGCGAGCTTGGCCCGGATCTCCTTGTCCTCCGCGGAAGGCGGGACGAACTGCAGCGCGGCGTCGAGATACTCGAAGTAGTTGTCCTTGATGCCCGCAGTCGTCGCCGGGACGAAGTCGATCGTGGGTGCGGCCGGCGGTACCGCCTGGTTGAGAAAGCGTGAAAGGGGCTGCACCTTGTAGCCCGCCTGCACCTTCTCCACGTTCGGGATGTCCGCTGCATCGAAAAGCTGGGTGCGGATGAGGGTGAGCCCGAACGGCGTGGTCGACTGGAACACCTTCCTGATGCCGGGAGGCGTTTCGCCTTTCCAGTCAGGACCCACGACGAGGTAGTCGCCGGCATCGCTGCCGGTCGCACGGCTCCCGATGTATCCGTAGTTGTAGGTGTTGCCATCGATCATCTGCACCGCGTAATACCGCTTCTTGTCCACGGCTGGAACGGAAATCACTATCGGCTCCGCGCGCAGGTCCAGCCAGATGAACGAATAAGGTGTATCGCTGTTGGGTGTGATGACCGCCGTGTCCGCCGGCGTGGCCACATGATGGTCGTTGTGGATCTCGTTGAACGGCGCCTTGAACTGGCCCGACTTCCTGTCCACCGCGAATTCGTTCATCACCGCGTAGTTCATCACGAGGGGCAAGCCGTAGATGAAGCCCTCCTCCGCGATCGCCTTGGTCTCTTCGATGCCTGGCGCCGGAACGCCCTTCGCCACATCCTTTTTCTCGGCCTGGGCAATCACGTCGTCTTTCTTTCCACAGCCGGCGACCAGCGTAGTGGCGGCGGCGAGGAGAACGACCCACTTCAGGACGGTGCCACGCCGCGGTGTCACGGTCGCGCGTTGCGGCGGCACCGTGGTCGCTGCGAGAGCGCCGACACGGCGGAGGGCGAGTGTTTCGCGTGATGCCATCATTTGTTCATCTCCCGGATTTCGCATTTGCCAAGGGTCGCGTCGAAGGGTCACCAGCTGAACGCCACGCCCACCATCGGCCCGTTGAAGTACATCGATTCGAGATCGGAGCCCGACTTGAAGTCGTAGTCGAGGTAGCGCCACGCGCCGATCACCTGGCCCCAGTCGAAGGCATAGCCCAGCCCGCCGATCGCCTGCCAGGTGAGCTTCGACTGCCCTGCGCCCACGTCCACGTACCACGGCACGAACCATTCGCCCCGCGGGCCGAAGTGGAACTGTCCCTTGGCGCCGACGATCGCGTCCCAGTAGGTGGGATGCACGGCGCTCGACCGCGAGCGTCCCGGACCGGTCTCGCTGCCGACATCGGCGGACAGCTCCAGCGTCAGCGTCTGGCGGATATCGAGGAACCGGGTTCCGGCCACCACGTCCACGTTCATCGTGCGGTCCGCCACCGCCTGGTAGGTGCCGGCGAGCTCGAACACCGTGCCACGCAGGCCCAGGTCGGCGTTGGCCGTGACGCCGAGCGGAAGCTCGTGGCCATCGACCACCACGTCGCGCGTCTTCGACGCGGATCCGCTCACGTCCATATACAACACGTCGGCGAGGATGCCAAAGCGTCCCTTGCGCGCCTCGAAGGTGCCCATGAAGGCGAAGTTCAAGCTGTCGAGGATCGTGCTCGAGTCGACCTTGGTGCCGCCCCCGCCCGCGCTCGTGGGGAAGGTGGTGGTGCCGCCGATGTCGGGGAAGTAGCCATAGATGATGGCGCGATACTTCCACCCGTCCGCGGCGGATTGCGCGGCGGCGGTGGACGGCAGCACCGTGAGCGTCCCCACACAGGCGAGCGTTGCCGCGAGCGCGGCCCGCTTGGCGCGCTGCATGCTCATTCGCGCCGCCCCGCTGCCGCAAAGCAGCCACTGCCGTCCTCCGGACAAATCACGAGGTAGGTGCCGCGCTGGCCACAGCCGGCGACGCCGATCGTGTATTCGAGACGCGGCGTGCCGCGGTACTGCAGGATCGGCGGCACGTCTTCGCGCGACAGCACCGAGGTGGTGACGTTGGCGCACATCATCTCGAATTGCGCGCGCCGCTTGGCCACGTCGAGCGCCTGCGGTTGCGACGCATCCATGATCTGGGCCGTGGTCTGGCAGCCGGCGAGCAGCATTGCCGCGACCGCGATCGCCAGGGGTGATGCAAGACTTGCCTTCATTGCGTGTCTCCTTCGCGTGCACCTGTCATCGAGGGCTTCTCGATGGCGTGAGAGGCGGAACCCGGCGCAGCTCACCGCAGGCGCAGTCGATGGCGGCCAGGAGATCGTGGTTGGGAAACGGCTTGAACAGGATCGTCACCGGAGCGACGGATGCGATGGCAAGCTGCGCGTCATCGCGGTCCAGCGCGGTGATGAAGATGGTGGGCAGGTTCCGGCCCGCCGCCACCAGCGAACGGAAGAACTCCACACCGCTGGTGCCGGGAAGGTTGATGTCGAGCACGAGACAGGCATCCGTCCCGAGCGCCTCCGACTGTGCAAGCTCGTCGGCGCTGCGGAACGACTCCACGGCGTAGCCCGCGAGCCGGATGGTCCGCGCCAGGGCGCGACGCAGCGAGTCGTCGTCGTCGACGAGCACGATCTTCCTGTGCGCGGGTATCGTCATTCGGTCCGTTTTTGGGCGATTGCCCGCGAAGTACTGCCCTTCGCGAGCCGCCTGGAGTGGACGCGAGTGTGCCCCGCGGCCGGCGGCCGATCCATAGGACCTTGGGGTTATGCGCGCCGGAAGGCGCGGACTGTGTCAGCGGGTGCCGCCCAAGCGCGCCGCCATGCGCACGAGATCCGCCACGGAGCGCGCGCCCATCTTGTCCATCACGCGCGCGCGGTGGATCTTCACGGTCTTCTCGGCGACCCCCAGGCGATCGGCGATCACCTTGTTGAGCAATCCTTCCACGACCAGCACGAAGACCTCGCGTTCGCGCGGCGTGAGCGCGGCATGGCCACGACGTGCCGCATCGGCATCGCTGCGCTGCGCCGCCCGGGCAGCCGCGAGCGACAGCGCCTCGGCGATGGCGCCGAGAATCTCGGCATCGCCGAACGGCTTCTGCAGGAAGTGGACCGCACCCGCGCGCATGGCGGCGACACCCGCGGGCACGTCGGCCTCGCCGCTGATGAAGACGATCGGCACCTCGCGATCGTCGCTCGCGAGCGCCGCCTGCAACTCGAGCCCGCTCATGCCGGGCATGCGCAGATCGGTCACCACGCAGCCCAAGGTCAGCGAGGACAGACGATCCAGGAACTCCGGCGCCGTGGCAAAGGGCTCCACGACGTGCCCGGCGGCGCGTAGGCGACGAGCGAGCGCATGGCGCACGGAGTCGTCATCGTCGATCAATGCTACGACCGCGCTGCCGCCCGGCGTGACCGCGGTGCTCACGGGCCATCTCCCACCACGGGCAACTCGAAACGGAAGGTGCTGCCTTCGCCGGGCGTGGAGCGGAACGTGAGCGATCCCCCGTGCGCCTGCGCAATGGACCGGCTGATCGACAGGCCAAGACCCATCCCCTTGGCCTTGGTCGTGTAGAACGGCGCGAAGGCGCGCGCTTGCGCCGCCGCATCCATGCCCGTGCCATTGTCGGTGACGTTCACCTCCACGGCGGTTCCGGCGATTCGCGCCTCGAGGGCTACGCGGCGCGTGGACGACGCATTGACCGAGACTGCGTCGAAAGCGTTGAGCAGCAGGTTGAGCAGCACCTGCTGCACCTGCGCGTGATTGCCGATGACCGCGGGCAGCTCCGCCGGGCATTCGAGCGAGAGCGACACGCCCTTGCCCACGACCTCGCCGTGCACGAGCGACATCACTTCGTGCAGCAGTGCTGCGAGGTCGATCGCGGCGCGGTCGAGCTCGTCGCGACGAAGGAAGCGGCGAAGCTGCTGGATGAGCATGCCCGCGCGCCGGTCGTCGGCCAGGATGTCCTCGAGCGTGGCCCGCAGCTCGTCGGCGTCGACCTTCGCCTCCGCCGAAAGCTGTAGCGCCATCTCGGCGTTGGTCATGATCGCGGCCAGCGGCTGCGTGAGCTCGTGCGCGAGCGAGGCGGCCACCACCCCCATCGTTCCGAGGCGCGCCGCGTGGGCGGCCTCCGCCCGGGCATCGCGCTCGCCCTGCTCCGCGCGATCGCGGGCAAGCACCGATGCAAGCATCTTGCCGAAGAGCTGCACCCGCGGCAGCAGCGATTGCGGCCAGTCGCGCGCGTCGTCCTCGCTCGCGAACGCCAGCGCACCGACGACCGGGCCGCCGAAGGAGATGGGAACGGCCACCAGCGACTTCGCATCGAGCGCCGTCAGCGTGGCGATGTCCACTGCCGCCTCGGCCGGCATCGCCGACACCGAGGTCGAGATCGAGCGATTGGCGAGGATCTCGCCGAGCGCCCACGGAAAGGTCGTCTCGCCCGCCACGTCGGGCGGCAGATGGACCCCTTCCCGCGTGAAGTTGTGGGTCGGATGCATCACGTCCGCCGCACCGTCGCGCTGCCACAACACGACGCTGTCGGCGTCGAGCACCTCCGACACCGCTTTCAGCGCGGCGACGATGACAGGATCGAGCTCGCCACGTGGCGCCTGGACCAGCTCGGCAAGCGCCTGCGTTGCCATCTGCTCGAAGGCGATCGCGCCCGCCAGCTCGCGCTGGACGCGCTGGTGCTCGAGCGCATTGCCGAAGACGGTGGCGAGGGTGCGCACCCGTTGCACGAGCTCGTCGGGCCACTGCCGGTGATAAGTGAGGGTCGCCATCGCGAGCCCGCCCGTGAAGGCGCCCCCCACGAAGAGCGGCACCGACATGTGCGACGCGACCTTGGCGCGCGCCCAGTTGCCGCGATCGACGGCGGCCTCTTCCGGCAGCTCGTCCATGTGCGAGAACGCGATGTGCCGATTGTCCCGGAGCCGCGCCAGTCCCCAGGGATAGCGCAGCAACGTGTTGCGGGGCACGGGCGCGATGCCCTCGGCGACCACGGAATGCGTCATGTAGACCATGCCGTCGCTCGCCGCCATGAGGAGCGTGATCCGCTCCACTCCCACGACCTCCGCAATGCGGCGCAGGGCCGCGGTGATCGCAGCATCGACCTCATCGGCGGGACAGTTGATGAACCCCGCGGAAAGCTCGGCGAGCACCCGCTCGAAGCGGAGCAATTCGGTGCGCCCTGCATCGGGCACGGTGGTGGGGCGAGTCGCGGTCACGCGGCGGTCATCGTTGCACACTCGTCCAAGTATATAGTTCGAGCCTTGTGCTCGTGTCCCTGATCGATCGCTTGCGCCCTTTCGCCGTCGCCGTCACGTGGCGCTTCGCCATGCTGGCGTTGCTCGCGTCACCCTTCGCATCCCCTCAGGTGCTCGCCCAGCCGGCGCCCCTGCCCGCGCTGCGCATCGTCGTGCCCGTGAGCGCCGGTGGGACTTCCGACAGCATGGCGCGACTGCTGGCCGGGCGCATTGCACGTGCGCTCGACCGCGCCGTGATCGTGGAGAACCGCCCGGGCGGCACCGGGCGCGTGGCCATGGATGCGTTCCGGTCCGCAGCACCTGCCAATGTCCTGCTCGTGGCGCCCATCGTCC
The DNA here is from genome assembly GCA_964620265.1 of uncultured Alcaligenaceae bacterium. Taxonomy (GTDB): domain Bacteria; phylum Pseudomonadota; class Gammaproteobacteria; order Burkholderiales; family Casimicrobiaceae; genus VBCG01. Next base: position 6,095 of record CAZUGY010000010.1, on the reverse strand, counting down.
TTCCGGTGATCACCCCCATCGTCGATCCGAAGCTGTCCTACGGTCCGCGCGACCTCGCCCCCGTGACGCAGATCGGAACCTTCGACTACGCCATCGCCGTCGCTGCCGACAGCGATGCGCCCACCTTCGCCGACTTCGTGCAATGGGCGCACGCGCATCCGGCGAGCGTCAACGTGGGCGGTGTGGGCACGGCGTCGATTCCGCACCTGACCGCACTGCTGATCGCGCGCGATGCGGAGCTCGCCGCAACCTACGTTCCGTATGCGGAGGCCGGCAAGCTCGACGCCGATCTCGCGGGCGGCCACCTCGCCGGTGCCGTGGCCGCGACGTCGGATTTCATGCCGCTGTACCGCGCCGGCCGCATTCGAATTCTCGCCACCACCGCGCGCACCCGCTCGCCCCTGCTCCCGGACGTACCCACGCTGCGCGAGCTCGGCTATCCTGCGCTGGAGTTCACCGGCTGGAATGCGGTGTTTGCGAGTCCGCAGCTTCCGGCCGAGCAGATCGATGCAGTTTCGCGTGCCGTCCGCAATGCATTGCGCGAGCCTGCGATGCAGCAGAAGCTGCGCGATGCGGGCCTCGCGCCCACCGGCACCACGTCGCAGGAACTTGCCGACATCATCGCCCGCGACATCGCCTTCTGGACACCCGTGATCCGCACTTCCGGATTTGTCCCGGAGGCGCGCTGACGCCACACGCGGCCTCCGCGAACGGTAACGCCAACTGGTTGCCGGCTCCCGACGACACCGTCTACCTGGTGATGCGCCTGTACTGGCCTTAAGGAGATGCCACCTTCGATCCTTCCACGGCGCAGCATGGCCGTGCGAAATGGGCGGCTGGGTGGAGTGGGCCCCACCATGAAGCCGTGCCGCGCAGCGCTTCGCGTCAACGGTGAGGGCCGATGCCTCGTGGGCGTGTTGGCGCTTGTCTGCAACCTCAGGTCGACGAGGTCACGTCCGGTGTGGCCGGCGGCGCGTACCACTTCGACTTCGGAACCAATTTTGCGTCCGGCGGGTCGGCGACATACGCGGGTGTCATGATCGCGACGCCATATTCGTTGAATATGTCGAGGATATTTCGGTGTAGTGCGGAGTAGAGTGCGGGCATCGACTGCGGATTGTCGGTAGCGCCGTTGAGCTCGTACGTGACGGCGAAATCGCCCAACAGTGTTTGCAGCACAAAGGGTGCCGGCGATGACAATAGCCCTTGCGTGCGCCGCGCGGCTTCGAGCAGCATCGCTTCCACCTGCCGCCAGGGTGTCTCATACCCAATGCCCACGGTCGTGTGCAGCCAGAGCTTGTCCTTCTTCGCAAGGGTGCTGTAGTTGATGACGTGCCCGTTGACGATTTGCGAGTTGGGAACGACCACTTCCTCGTTTTTCGTGGTGCGTAGATGTGTGACTTGCAGCCGCATTGCCGTCACGTCGCCGGCCATATCGCCGATCTTGACGCGGTCGCCGACGCGAAACGCGCGGCGATAGGTCATGAGGTAGCCTGCGATGATGTTGGAGATCGCGGTCGACGATCCAAGCGAGAGCACGACGCCAACGAACAGCGATACGCCCTTGAAGGCTGCAGAATCGGATCCCGGAATGTAGGGATAGGCAACCACGATGGCGAGGGCGATGGTCGCGAAGCGCACGATCTTGTAGGTTGGGATCGCCCATTCCGGCTCGAAACCGGACAGCTCGACCCCACCCCGTTCGACCGCGTCGAAGAACAGGCGCACGATGCGTAGTAGGCCACGCACGATGAAATACAGCACCACCAGGAAGATCATATTCGGGATCGCCGAAGCGAAACCGCGTCCCAGCGTCAGCAGCGGAGCCACGACATGTTCCAGCAAATCGTGGGCGAATCCGGCGGTCCAGGGAAACCGTCCGAGGGCAAAGTCGACCCAAACGAATACCAGTGCTGCGCCAATGACGAACGTGAGCACTCGAAGCAGGGTCGACAGGCCACGGCGGATGTGCTCGACGCGGACGATCTCAAACGACTGGATGCCGACCGTACGGACGCGCGCATGCACGGTTCGCTCGATGATCCGGCGCAGCCGGACACTCGCCCACAGCAGCAACGCGACCCCCGCGATCAGGGCTATGGTAGCGCCGGCAGCATAGACTCCATTGCGCACTAGACTGTCGCGCGTTCGCGATTGGCGGTAAGCGACGATCGCCAATTGAACCGCTGTCGCGTTGGCGAGCGCGACGGCTTCGGGCGGCAGCCGGTCGAGCTCTGCGTCCGCGCTCGTGACGAGCATGATGCGCAACGGACCGGCAGAGATGGCGCGGTTATCCCCGTCTGGCACCACACGCAGCGACTCCGGCTGAAACGTTCGGTCATCCGCCGCCTGCTCGATCCGCGTAGCGATGGCCGCAGCGCGGTTGGCCGCGGGGAAGCTGCTGGCACCGCGAACCTTGAACAAGCTCTTGCCATCGACGACGACGGTCGCGATATCGATTGGCTGGTCGAGACTTTCGTCCGCCGCGATGGCCGGTTCGGAGAGTCCGCCAAGACCAGTGGCCAGCGCGAGAATCGCGAGGTAGCGGGATGACGCCTTCATGTGAGCAATGAACCGATGGACAATATTGTTAAGGTAACAGGTTGCGATACAGCAGAGGCTGCGCGATGCGGGCCTTGCGCCCACTGGCACCACACCGCAGGAGCTTGCGGCCATCATCGCCCGTGACATCGCCTTCTGGACACCCGTGATCCGCACTTCCGGATTCGTCCCGGAGACACACGCTGACGTGCCGAGAGCCAGCCGTCGTAGAGCGTGCAGGCAATAGTTGTCGCCGAAGGCGCCTTGCAGAATCGACGGACGACTTGGCCGAACTCGCAATTACCGCCGTAGGCCAGTGCGAACAGTCAGCCCCGCCTTCTCGAATTCCCGTTTCGCCCGGGGGCTCGCGCCGCCGGCGATCAACAACACCCTGCGCTTTCCGCTGAGCTCCTTGCGGTGCGCAAACTCCGCTGCGGTGCTGTTCCAATAGGCGTAGTCGATTGCAACCGACGCCACCCGCGTACCGTCGCTTGCCATCCCCACCGGAACCAGATTGCTCATGGTGACGCGCGTGAGCCGGTCCTCCCTTTCGTGGTACCGGCCGAGCATCTGCACCGACTCCAGCAGGAATCGCACGCGGGTCTCGCCTTGCACCTGAGCCGCGACCTCGATGACCGAGTGCACTCCGCGCACGTCGCCCAGCCGTGACAACGCACTGACCAGCGCGGTTTGCAACGACGGCGTGAACCAGGTATTGCGCAGGAAATCACGCGTAGTGCGTCCCGCCACGCCCATCGCGAGGAGCTTCGCCTCGTTGCTTTGTGCAAGATCGAGCGGGGGCCGGTTCCATACGTCGTCACGGACGGATGTATCCATTTCGACGGCCACGTTCACGGGCATGGACACTGCGCCCAACGCGGTATCGATCGCGAAGCTGCCCGCGAAACTGGCGGCAGCGGCCTTGTCGAGAAGCGGACGCAGCACGGGGTTGGTCGTGTAGGGGTCGACGTCGAGCTTCCTGGCCCAGTCGCGGCGCGCCTTGTTGTAGCCAAACGGGTCGCTGGTGAATGCAGACGGCGCGGACACGCCGGCGGGACCTGGTCCGGGCATGGGCTGGGCCGGGGCGGAGCCCTGATCCGATGCGGCGTCGGCTACGGTCTGGACGGTCGTCGTCGCGAGGAAACCGATCCGGTCGAGCACCGACCCCAACCCCTGGGCGACGTTTTCGACGGTCTTGGCGGGATCGGTCACGGCGCTTTGCACGAACTGCACCGGCGCCGCGGCGGACTGCAACAAGGCATCCTGGAAGGATTGACTCTGTTGCACGTTCTGCAATGCCTCGATGGCGCTTAGCTCGTGTACGCGCACGGCCAGCATTGTCTCGCCCACCACCGAGAATTTGCCGAACCGCGACTCGATCACGAAGCGACCTAGATACCCATCCAGCAGCACCGGCTCGACAACGGTATGCAAAGGCCCCTTCAGCAGCGCACGCGGCGCGAGCTCACTTCCGGCGAGTACCGGGGTCGACTCGAAGCCTCCTTTGGGTTGGGCGCTCGCGGGCCCGGTCAAGACAACGGCGCTGGCAGCAAGAAAGCAAGCGAGGGTGGCGGTGATCGGGTGTATTGAGTGTCGAGCTTTCATTGCAGCCTTGTCGATGTTGATAGGATGACCTGGGAGCGGCATGTTCTTGTTCCTGTCAGCGCAATACGGTTGTTCAGGTACTTCTTCGCTTGCCCTCCGCACGCAACGCGTCAGCGGCGAAATCCTCCGCCACCGAAGCGACCGCCAAAGCTGCCTCCTCCAAAACTACGCATTCCACCTCCGCCGAAGCGATCGCCACCAAAGCCACCGCCGTAGTCGTGCGCCGACGCGAATCCGCCCCAGTGGTCTTCCCCACTCGAGCGCGCAGCGGACTCCCGATCGGCCCACGAGTTGGCACCTCCCGCCGCCGACCAGCCGCTCGACGAGTGCTGCTGCCAGCCCGAACCGGTGTTGCGGTACGCGTTGCCGTTGACGTCGGCGTAGTGGTTGTTGCCCTCGCTCGCCGAATCCCAGGTGTTCGTGCGACCCGTGTTGGCGTTGTAGCTCGACCCGCCACCCGCATGCGCATAGCCTTCGGGGCCGGCCGTCGTGGCGCCGGAGCGATCGAACGTGCTGCCGCCGGGGCCGGTGAGCGAGGACGCATTGGCCGTGGAGCGCTGGCCGGTGTAGGTGTTGTAGTTGCTCGCGCGCGCCACGTTTCCCGAGCCGCCGGCCGGCCCGTTCATCGTGCGGTCGTAGCCGCGCGTGGCATTGCCGGTCCAGGCGTTGTACTGGCGTCCGGCGTCGACGCTGCCGGTGGTGCCGCGCGCCGTCGAATAGCTGCCGCTGAAGGTCGACCCTGCGACACCGCCGCCCGCGTACCACGACCGTGTGCCCGAATAGGCCGCGTTCCCCCAGTGTCCATACACGTTGGCACTCGCGGTCGCGCAGCAGGGATAGCCGCCCCAGTAGGCGGGGTGATACCAGGCACCGCCGTAGTACGGCGTGCTCCACGCCGCCGTGGCGAGGCCCACGGCGAATCCGAAGGTGAAGCCGACGTAGGGGTTGTACACGGGTGCGGCGGCCACGGTGTACGTCACCGGAGCCGGGTACCACACGGCGCCGATCCACGGTGTGTAGCTGTAGCCGGTCCCGTACACGACCGTGCCCGTGGGCTCGACCACCACCCCGAGGTAGCCGGGTGTGTAGCCGACGTACACGTACTTCGGCGTGGCATCGTAGATCCGCACGTAGGTCACATAGTGCAGCGGCGACGAGGGCGGAATCGTGTAGACGACGGCGGGCACCGTGGTGGCGACGGCCCAGGGTCCCGTGAGCTGGGTGGCCGTGAACCACACGCCCGCCACCACTGCGTAGTACTGCGCGGGACCCACCTCGATGAGCGGCTCGGAGGCGTTGACCACGTACGACATCGCAGTGCCCGGGATGGCATCGAGCTTGGGCGCGCCGTCGAACGTGGGCACGAACGTGGGACCGTTCGTGCGCGGCACCGTGGCCGTCTGCGGGATGGTGTTGGCGATGACCGCCTCCTGCGCCTGCGGCGTCCCCGCCACCGACGGCAGCACGGCACCCGCGAGCGAGTGCGGCGGAATGTCGGCGAATCCGCGCGGCAGGCGATCGCTGGCCACGAAGGCCCACGGTCCCGCCATCGACGCTCCCGAAAACCAGCGGCCGGCGAGCAGCACGTAGTACTGGTTGGTCGCGGTATCGATCAACACGTCCGACGTGGTGTTGGACGCCCACAGCAGCCCGGTGCCCACGATCGGCACGAAGTCGGGCTGGCCGTTGAACACGATGAGCTCGGTCGGACCTTGGGCGGTGTAGATCGCCGGCACTCCATTGGCCAGGAACGGCTTGGGATTCGCCTTCGGACCGCCGTCGAGGAGATCGACCGTGCCTGCCTTGGCGAGCGTTTGCGCGATGGAGTCGAGCCGGCTGCGCGCGAAGGGTCCGAGCGAGGCCTGCACCCATGGGCCGGCAACGCCCGGCGCCGAGAGCCAGCCGTCATACACGTGCAGGTAGTAGCTGTCGCCGAAGCCCCCTTGCAG
>CAZUGY010000009.1:0-53427 GCA_964620265.1 uncultured Alcaligenaceae bacterium | reverse complement strand
CGTTCTTCTGCTCCGGCTGTCCGCACAACACGTCCACGCGCGTGCCCGAAGGCAGCCGCGCGTTGGGCGGTATCGGCTGCCACTGGCTCGCGGTGCAGATGCCGCGCGCGACGAAGACGTACAGCCACATGGGTGGCGAGGGCGCGGCCTGGATCGGCCAGTCGCGCTACGTGCGCAACAAGCACGTGTTCCAGAACATCGGCGACGGCACGTATTTCCACAGCGGCCTGCTCGCGATACGCGCGGCCGCCGCGGCCGGCATCGACATCACCTACAAGATCCTCTTCAACGACGCAGTGGCGATGACGGGCGGGCAGCCCGTCGACGGCAATCTCACCGTGCCGCAGATCGTGGCGCAGGTGCAGGCCGAAGGGGCGAAGCGCGTGGTGATCGTCACCGACCAGCCCGAGCGCTATCACGGCGTCGCCTTGCCTGCGGGCGTGCCGGTGCATCAGCGTGACGACTTGGACACCGTGCAGCGCGAATTGCGCGAAGTCCCGGGCCTCACCGTGCTGATCTACGACCAGACGTGCGCCGCCGAGAAGCGCCGCCGCCGCAAGCGCGGCAAGCTCGACGATCCGCCCGCGCGCGTGTTCATCAACGAGCGCGTGTGCGAAGGCTGCGGCGATTGTTCCGTGCAGTCGAACTGCGTGTCGGTGAAGCCGTTGTCCACCGAGCTCGGTATGAAGCGCACGATCGACCAGTCGTCGTGCAACAAGGATTACTCCTGCGTGAAGGGTTTCTGTCCCAGCTTCGTGTCGGTCACGGGTGGCACGCCGAAGAAGACGGCCCGCAAGGGGTCCATCCCCGCCGATCTGCCGTTGCCGGAGGTCGTGGCGCTGGCCGAGCCCTACGGTATCCTCGTCACCGGCATCGGCGGCACGGGCGTGCTCACGATCAGCGCGCTGCTCGGCATGGCCGCGCATCTGGAAGGCAAGGCCTGCACCACGCTCGACTTCACGGGCATGGCGCAGAAGAACGGGGCGGTCACGAGCCACGTGCGCATCGCGCGCGAGGCCTCGGCATTGCACGCGGCGCGGCTCTCGGCGGGTGGCGCGGATCTGTTGCTGGGCTGCGACCTCGCGGTGGCGGCGCATCCTTCCTCGCTCGCGCGCCTCGAGGAGGGGACAACGCGGGCGGTCGTGAATACACATGCCACGCCCACCGCGGCCTTCGTCTTCGAGAAGGCCTATGACCTCAAGCCCCACGCGATGCGCGACGCGCTGGCCGCGCGCGTGGGCGTGGGGCTCGAGGCGCTCGATGCCTCCGCACTCGCCACGCGTCTGCTGGGCGATGCGATCGGCACCAACCTGCTCCTGCTGGGCTACGCCTTCCAGAAGGGCTGGCTGCCGGTATCGCAGGCGGCCATCGAGCGCGCGATCGAGTTGAACGGCACGGCGGTGGCGGCCGGCAAGGAAGCCTTCGCGTGGGGGCGCTACGCGGTCGTCGATCGCGACGCGGTGGAGCAGGCGGCGGGCGGGCGCGCGGGCGCCGTCGATGAGGCCGCGACGACACCCCGCACGCTCGACGAATGGATGGCGCGGCACACGGCATGGCTCACGGCGTACCAGGATGCCGCGTATGCGCAGCGCTATCGCCGCTCATTGGCGCCGGTGATCGCGACGGCGAAGCGTGTGGGCGTCGACGACACGCTGGCCCTCGCCGCGGCGAAGTCCCTCTACAAGCTCATGGCCTACAAGGACGAGTACGAGGTGGCGCGCCTGTACACCGACGGCCGCTTCGCGCGTGCGCTTGCCGAGACTTTCGACGGCGACGTCGAGGTCGCCGTGCATCTGGCACCGCCGCTCTTCGCGAAGAAGGATCCGCGCACGGGCGTGCCGCGCAAGCGCAAGTACGGCCCGTGGATGCTCTCCGCGATGCGCACGCTCGCGCGCATGAAGCGCCTGCGCGGCACCGCCTTCGATCCGTTCGGACGTACCGAGGAGCGCCGGATGGAGCGCGCGCTCGTGGCGGAGTTCGAGGTCGTGCTGGCGGACGTGGCCTCGCTGTTGCGACCCGACAACGTGGCGGTGGCCGCGGCGCTGGTGGCCGCACCGCTCGACATGCGCGGCTTTGGCCACGTCAAGCAGAAGAACGTCGCGATCGCGCGGGCGCGCATGGCGGAGCTTCGCGGGCGTCTCGTGCACAAGGAGATGGCGCTCGCGGCGGATTGAGGTCGGCTTAAGCGAAGAGGCCGTGCAGGAACCAGTCGCCGTCGCCCCGTCCGCGGCGGTGGTCGCGATAGATCCACGCGGTGGACTTGCCGTCGGCCGTGTCGGCGATGAAGTAGTCTCGGCGCACGTCGCCGCCGTCCCACCAGCCCGACTCGATGCGCTCGGGACCGTCGCGCAGGATCCACGGCGAGCGCCCGAAGATTTCTCCGAGCAACTGCGGCTCGCGCAATAGCCACAGCGGACGCGGCGCGCCGGCGAGCGTGGCATCGAGGCGCGGCAGGTCGTTCCCGCTGCTCACGCAGCGCATCGCCTGCTCGGGACGATGCTCCGCATGCGGCACGAGACGATGGATCGCATCCTCGCCCAGGCGTGCGCGCAGGCGATCGACGAGCGGCACTTCGACACGATCGAGGTCGTCGCCGGGCAGGAGGCCCAGGTTGCGGCCCGCGAGCGCGGCCGTTTCCTCGCTGTCGAGCGCGATCGCTTCGACGGGCGCTGCCAGCGTCACGCGCGCGAGCCGCTCGCGCAGCACCGAGAGCAGATGCGCGCCGGTGCGCGCCGGTGCGCCCAGCGCGAACGGCACCACGGTAGGCGGCATCCCGCGTGCGCGCAGGTAGTGCTCGTGGGTGAGCGTGAGCGTCAGGCGTACGGCGCCCAGGCCGCGCGCGAGCAGCCAGTCGGCGAGATCGCGCACGAGACGCTGCACGCCGAAGCCCAAGGCCTCGACATCGCGCACCGGGGCGGGCAATTCGAGCCGTCCGGTGAAATGCGGCGGCGGCACGAAGGGCGCGCGCGGATCGGGAAGGCGTCCCAGGGCGTGATCGATCCGTCGCACGAGGTCGCTGCCGAAGCGGCGTGCCGCGCCGTCGCGGGGGAGGGCAGCGGCTTGTCCGAAAGTGGTGATGCCGGCATCGCGCAGCGTATCGCGGGTGTCATCGGACAGATCGAGCAGCGTAAGCGGGAGCGCAGCGAGCGCCTCCGGCAGGCGTGTCTCCTCGTGCACGGGGGACGTGCGGCCCGCGCGCGCGAGCAGCAGCGCAGCCTCGGGCGTGGGTGCGATGCAAAGACGCGTCGCATAACCCAGCTCGGCCGCGCCCGCGGTGAGGCGCGCCACGAGACGCGGCAGCCCGCCGAAAAGATTGAGGCTGCTGCCGATCTCCGCCACCACCGCATCGGGCGGCGCGAGGCATGCCATGGGTGTGAACGTCAGCGCCCAGGTCGCGATCTGCGCGAGCGCGCGCGCCTCGGCATCCTCGTCGCGATCGTGCAGCACGAGGCCGGGGGCCAGTGCCAGCGCACCCGACACGAGCTGCCCGTCGCGGATGCCGGCGGCGCGTGCCGCGGCATCGGCCGCGACGATGCGCGGATAGTGTCCTCCACTGCCGACGACGAAAGGACGCGCGTCAGGCGAAGGCGCCTGGGCGCGCGCGAAGACGTCGAGGGGCAGCGAAGGGAGAAGGAGACAGGCCCACAGCGGCATGGCATTCGCGAAGAAGAGGGAACGATCATCGAGGCTGCGATGGAGAGCGAGTCGCCTTGCGCCATCGCAGGGCTCTTGCCAGCGCCTTACGCCTCCGATCGCTCCGTCATGCCGCCGTGCGTGATCGGTTCCAGATCGCCGCTTCCGACAACTCGAGCTCTGCCAGCTCCTGCGCGCGCAGGTGAGCCTCGTTGGCGCAGAAGAACTCGTCGAGCTGCGGCGGTGCCACGCGGGTTCCCGAGAGCATCGCGTGCGCCTGGCCGCGGTGATGAATCTGGTGCTGGAAAAGATGCGCGAGCGTGCGCTGCACGGTCTCGTGCTCCACGCCCTTGGCACGCAGGATCGCCACGTCGCGATCGAGATCGCCTTCGGTGAGTGCGTTGCAGAAGTCGAGGAGGCGCCGGTCCACCGCATGCTGGGCTGCGGAAATCTCCGTGCTGGTGGCACAAGGCTCGCGTGGCTCGAAGAACTTTCGCGCATCGGGATTGACCGGTTCGCCGCGCAGCGAGCGCTCCAGCGCATCGACGTAGTACCAGTCGACGGTGAGATTGTGATTGAGCGTCGCCTTGATCGACGGAAAGAAGCCGGTGCGCTCAGCGGTGAGCTCGTCCTGCGACAGCTTCATGCACGCCGCGAGCAGCCGATGGTTGGACCATGCATTGTTGGCCGCCATCGTATAGAAATGATGGGCGAGGCTGGAGGGCATGACAGTCTCCTGCGGGAGGGGCGATGGGGGTGTCACGACGGGAAAACGTGCCCAGAAGCGAACGGTGTTCATGGTGTGGCGAGACGGAGAGTGAGGGGAAGCACGCGACTTCCTTCATGCGCAGACGGCATCCCCCCATCGAGCGCCACATGCACCGGTTGCGTGAGCTCCACGCCGCGGCGCTTCAATACACGCACGGCGAGACGTCCGTCCTCGCGCGCGAGCGCGAGACGCAGGGGCGCGGCCGTGGCACTGCCGCCCTGGCCCGGACGCCGCCACAACGCGCCCCATGTGCCGCCCTCGCGCGCGGCCACCTGCAAGCGGCGCAGCACGCGCTCGTCGTGCGTGGCGAGCCATGCGAAGGCCGCGCCGCATTCGGGCGCGCGCAAGGCCTGCTCGTAGGCCCATAGCGCATCCTGCGGCGAGGCGCACGTCACGATGTAAAGCCGCGCGAGATCGAGGCCCGCCGCGCTGAGCGCGGGCGCATACGGCTGGTGCGGTGGCGCGATCCACACGATATCGCGCCGCTGCGACGTCAGGCTCGCCAGCGCCGGCAATGTGAGCCGCAACTCGCCGATACCCTCGCGTTCGAGCAGGAGCTCGGTCAGCGCGCCTTGCGGCCAGCCGCGTCCAGGCAACACCGCATCGAGGCCCGCGAAGCCCGATGGCACCGCAGCCGGCTCCGGCGCGACGTCGTCGCCGCGCCAGATGGCCGGATGCGAGAGGAGGGTGGCGAGGGCGGTGACCATGGCAGGCGGAAAGCATCGGTACGCACGATCATCGGCGTGGACTGCCGGCGGTCGTGAGCTCCTTCTGTCCTCACGCCTTCTTCGGCCAGTACGTCGCGAATACCGGCGCGAGCCGCACATCGCTCTCGATGCGCGCGAGCAATTCGCTGAATACCGGCCGCGATGCCGCCAGATGCTGGCGCGTGCCCGACCATTTCGACACCACCGCGGCCAAAAGATCGAGCGCGCCGATGCGCTCGCCGCCGAGGAACGGCGAGGCGGGAAAGGTATCGGCGAACACGTCCCACAGGTGATGCAGGCGCGCGCGCGTACCGGCACGGATGCGCTCGCCGGTGGCATCGTCGTGCTCGCTCACCCAGCGCTCGGGATAGTCGATCACGCCGATCGCGGCGTAGCAGTTGGCGGCGATGTACACGAGGCCGCGGATCGTTTGCGCACGCCGGCTCGCATCGACGGGCAAGAGGCCGCTTGCCGGATGCACGAGGCCGAGATGGATCAGGATCGCGGCGCTCTCGGTCATGACCGACCCATCGGGCAGCACCAGCGTGGGAATCTGCAGGAGCGGATTCACGCGCGCGAGCTCGTCGCGGCCGGCGCCGGCCTCCCACGAGGCGGCATCGACCTTTCGAAAGGATGCACCCGCGAGCACGAGCGCCATCTCCACGGCAGCCGCGCCCGAGCCGCGGGCGCCGTAGAGCGTGTAGCCCGCGGATGGCATTGCGGACGAGGTCATGAGGCTAGCCCCTTCGCCCTGGCGCGCTCCGGGGCTTGTTCGCCCTTGGGGCGGCCCGGCAGGCTCACTTCTTCTGCTCCGCCACATACTTCTCGTGGCGCGCGTTGACTTCGTCCATCGAGAGGTCTTCCACGTGTGTGGCGATCGTCCAGACATGGCCGAAAGGATCGGCGAGCGTACCCGCGCGGTCGCCGTAGAACTGGTTCTCCACGGGACGCAACTGCTTGCCCCCCGCGGCGATCGCCTGGGCGAAAACCTTGTCGACGTCGGTGACGTAGATCATGAAGCTCACCGGCGTGCCGCCGATGGCGTGCGGATCGCGGAAGCCTTCCATGGCGTCGGCGAGCATCACCATGGAGTCGCCGATGCGGATTTCCGCATGCCCGATCTTGCCGTCGGGCGTGGGGAAGCGAAAGCTCTCGACTGCATCGAAGGCACGTGTATAGAACTCGATCGCCTTGGCGGCATCGTTGGTGATGAGGTAAGCGGTGACGGTGTGGTAACCCTGCGGAATGGGAGCAACGGCCATGACGATCTCCTTCGTGAGGTGCTTTTGAAAAAGATCCGGATGCCGTCGCCACGTGGGCGGCGGCGATCCGGGAGTGACTACAGACGGAGAAGTGGAACTGCGTTGCTGCTAAGGTGCTGCGAAAAACGTGATGCGCTACAGCGAACGGCTGGGGCGTATCACCCCGACCGCGATGCCTTCGATGGAGAACGATGTCCTGGCCGGATCGACCACGATCGGCGCGAACGCGGCGTTCTCCGCCACGAGCGTGATTTCACGCCCGCGACGTTTCAGGCGTTTGACCGTGACCTCTTCCCCCAGCCGCGCGACGACGATCTGTCCGCTGCGCGCGTCGCCGGTCTTGTGCACGACGAGGAGGTCGCCGTCGAGGATGCCGATGTCCTGCATGCTCGCGCCCTTCACGCGCAGCATGTAGTCGGCATGCGGCGAGAAGAGCGCGGCATCGATGCGATATTGTGCCTCGATGTGCTCGGCGGCGAGGATTGGGCTGCCCGCCGCCACCCGCCCCACGAGGGGCAGCGTGCCTTGCACCGGCAGGCCCGGGATGTCGCGCAGGCGCAGGCCGCGCGCCGCCCCCGGCGTGATCTCGATCGCGCCCTTTTTCGCCAGCGCCTGCAGGTGATCCTCGGCCGAGCTCGCGGTGGAGAAGCCGAGACCGGTAGCGATCTCCGCGCGCGTGGGCGGCATGCCTTGCGTCTCCATGTGGCTGCGGATCCAGTCGAGGATCTGCTGCTGGCGCGCGGTGAGGCGGGGGATCTCGAGGTTGTCGCTGCCGCGGCGCGTGCTGCGGGCAGGGGAGAGAGCAGCGGGGATGCGGGGCGGCATGGGGGCGGGACCGTATGAACATGCGGTACCGTGATTATAGGCGGTGGTGGCGGGGCGTCAAGGGTGTCAATCGGCCGGGACTCGGGCTTCGACCCCTTGATAAGGCACCTCAAGGGAAAGGGTATCTTCGCCCAGCGTTCCACGTGCATTGCCGACATTCCCTACTTCAGGCCTGCACTTCCGGCGACGCCCGAGGCACAGATCGAGATCGTCGTGGCCGATCTCATCCGCCGAAAGCAGGCGAGGCCACGCACGCAAAAGACGCTTCTCAGCACCTTGCATGCACTGTTCAGGAAAGAGCTCTCCGAGCAACAGCTCGCGCAACTCTTCGCTTCGTTATGCAGCCGAGGCGTGGTGAAGGTAGAAGGCACGAAGGTGTCGTATGCGTTGCCGGTCGAGCGTGTCGAGGAAGAACGCTGAGGGATGCTGTCGCCGTGAGTGTCGTGAAAACCGTAGTTCTTGACGTTCGCGCCCCCAGTGACTTGATGGCAAAGTTTGTTCGTGCCTGGAAGAATGGAAAGGGGAACAGAGCCGCGCGCATTAATTTCGCCACGCCAGAGCTTCTGCGGTTGCGGGATCGTTCTGAAAGCGCTGCGAAGGCAGAGGCGTCAAATATCCCTCGCAGTCGTCGCTCTCCGCCAGAACGCCAGGCGCCATGACCAACAGCAGTAACTGCATTTTCTGTCGAATTGCGAGTGGCGCTGTGCCGGCGCACTTCGTATACGAGTCTCCGAACGTCGTCGCATTCCTCGACATCCATCCGATTCGCGCTGGTCACGTCCAGGTCATTCCGCGCGAGCACTTCGCTTACTTCGATGCGCTTCCTTCCGCCGTCGCACACGAGATCTTCGCCGTCGGTCAACGACTGGCGCCGATACTGCGCGAGCGATGGGGAGTAGAGCGCGTGGCATTCTTGTTCACGGGCGGAGACATTCCCCACGCGCACGCTCATGTGTTGCCTCTCGTTCAAGCGGCGGACATCACTTCTCGTCGGTATATCGCCGACGAGCATGTCACGTTCCAGAGCACGCCGCGCGCGCCTGAAGGAGAACTCGCGGTCACCGCAGCGATGCTCAGGACAGCGCTGGCAAGCTCTTCGTCGTGACGCCAGACTCGGCGTTCAACCGGACAGGAAACCCTGAACCGGTCTTGTCGATACGTCCTGGAACTCTAGGACTCCTCCGCAAACGCCACGTCACGGGTCTTGCGGACCGACGGCGCCACGATGATGAGCAGCATGATCAAGGCCATGCCGAGCATCACTCCCGAGATCGGCCGCGTCACGAACACGGTCGGATCGCCGCGCGACAGCAGCAGCGCCCGTCGCAGGTTCTCCTCCATCATCGGCCCGAGAATGAAGCCGAGCAACAGAGGCGCGGGCTCGCACTCCAGCTTGACGAAGAGCCAGCCGAGGAGGCCGAAAGCGACGGTCAGGAAGACGTCGAAGACGTTGTTGTTGATGCTGTACACGCCGATGCAGCAGAAGAGGAGGATCGCGGGGTACAACAGGCGATAGGGCACCTGCAGCAGCTTCACCCAGATGCCGATCATCGGCAGGTTCAGCACGACGAGCATCAGGTTGCCGACCCACATGCTGACGATGAGGCCCCAGAAGAGCTGCGGGTTGCTCGTCATCACCTGCGGTCCGGGCTGGATCGAGTGGATGGTCATGGCGCCCACCATCAGCGCCATCACGGCATTCGGCGGAATGCCGAGTGTCAGCAGCGGGATGAACGACGTCTGCGCGCCCGCATTGTTGGCGCTCTCGGGTCCCGCCACGCCCTGGATCGCGCCCTTGCCGAAGCGCGACGGATCCTTGGCGATCTTCTTCTCGATCGTGTACGACGCGAACGCGGAAAGGAGCGCGCCGCCGCCCGGCAGGATGCCGAGCACCGAGCCGATGCCGGTACCGCGGAGGATCGGAGGCAGCGCTTCCTTGAACTCGCTCCACTTGAGCATCAGGCCCGTCACGTTCTTGGTGAAGACTTCGCGCTTCTCCTTCTGCTCCAGGTTGATGATGATCTCCGCGAAGCCGAAGAGGCCCATGGCGACCGTGACGAAGCCGATGCCATCGGAAAGCTCGGCGACGCCGAACGAATAACGCTGCAGGCCCGAGTTGACGTCGGTGCCCACGATGCCGAGCAGGAGCCCCAGCACGATCATCCCGATGGCCTTGACGAGCGAGCCGCTCGCGAGCACGACCGCGGCGATGAGGCCCAGCACCATCAGCGAGAAATATTCGGCGGGCCCGAACTTCAACGCGACCTCGGCCAGCGGCGGCGCGAATGCGGCAATGAGCAACGTGGCGAACGAGCCCGCGATGAAGGAGCCGATGGCTGCCACGGCCAGGGCCTTGCCGGCACGTCCCTGTCGTGCCATCTGGTAGCCGTCGAGGCAGGTCACCACCGATGACGACTCGCCCGGAAGGTTGACGAGGATGGCCGTGGTCGAGCCCCCGTATTGCGCGCCGTAGTAGATGCCGGCGAGCATGATCAGCGCCGACACCGGTGGCAGGGCGTAGGTGATCGGCAGCAGCATGGCGATCGTGGGCACGGGCCCGATGCCGGGCAGCACCCCGATCAGCGTACCGAGGAGCACACCCAGGAAGCAGTAGAGGAGGTTCTGCAGCGTGATGGCGACGCTGAATCCGATGGCGAGGTTGCCGAGCAGTTCCATGTGCGGCTCCCCTTACTGGCCCACGAACCACGGCCACACCGGGAGCTGCAGGTTCAGGCCCCAGGAGAACGCGAAGTACGTGAAGATCGCCATGACAGTCGAGGAGATGACGACCTCCTTCAACTTGAACTCGTCGCTTGCGGTGCTCGACGCCATGACGAGAATGACCGTGGCGACCATCAACCCCAGCTTGGGTGCGGCGAGGCCAAAGAGGATCACGCTGCCAAGGACGATCGTGAGTGGCTTGAACGAGGGGAAGGCCAGAGGGGCGCCGTGCGTCCGGAGCGCTCGCAGCGCCAGGACGACGCCGAGGAAGATCAGAATCAGGCCAAGCGCGCGAGGGAAGTAGCCGGGTCCCATCCGGCCGGCGGAGCCTACGGGGTAGCCATACGCGATTCCTATGGCGGCGACGCCGAAGGCGATGTAGAGCCATCCAGCCCAGAAATCCTTGGGATTCTTGATCCAGTTCACGCGCTGCTCCCCTGTGGTATGCCGTTGGTGCGGCGACTCTAGGGGTCGAAGCTTTCAATTCGCTTTCAATCGAGGGGTTTCTCTTGGGAGGAATCCCCTGACGGTCCCCGTCGGGCAATCCTCGGAGCTCAGCTCGCCGCCGTCGAAACCGACCGCGATACGGGCGGCGTCCGGGCGTGCCAAGCAGGTCTCGTTCCCCGCTACAATTTGGCATCGGCGCAAGGCGCCACTGAGTGCCGCCTGGACTCAACGAGCAAGCGCAGCGCCAGGCAGTTTCGATGATGGAGGCAGCCAGCGTCACTGCTCACCACCTCTCCGGAGGGCTCATGGCTGACGATCCGCTGTATCACGCGGGAATGCGGCAACTGCAGGACGCGCGCGAGACGCGGCCTCTCGCCGACCGCCTGGAGCAGGTCACCGTTCGCGCGGCGTTCACCGACGAGGATCGCGCGTTCATTCAGCGTTGCGCAATGTTCTTCATCGCAACCGCCGATGCCCACGGCCGCCCCGACTGCTCCTACAAGGGTGGAATGCCGGGCTTCGTACGCGTTCTGGACGACCATACCCTTGCGATCCCGGACTACGACGGAAACGGGATGTACAGGACGTGGGGGAATGTTCTCGTCAATCCTCATGTGGGCATGCTGTTCATCGATTTCGAGCAACCGAAGCGACTCCGCGTCAACGGCACAGCCAAGGTCACGGACGATGATCCCTTGCGTGCCGAGTATCCCGGGTCCGTCTTCATCATCCGGGTGACGGCGGCGAGGATATTTCCGAACTGCCCTCGCTACCTCCACAGGATGCAGCTGGTCGAGCACTCTGCATATGCGCCACGTCCCGGACACACGCCTCCGATCCCGGCATGGAAGACGTTCGAAGTCTTTCGTGATGCACTCCCTGCCCGCGACCGAACGAATGGCGAGCCGGAAGGCTAGATTCATGCGGGAGATGTGACAGCGTCTCTGGAGGGGGGACAAGGACAACGGTGCTCCGGGTCTGCGCCCGCATTACCATGCGAATTACTATGCAGCTTTCGTCATTGGTCCGGATGGGCACGACATCGAGGTGGTTTGCCACCAGCCAGAGGCCTGAACCTCGTGAGCGCAATGCGATTGTGGACACTCCCCTCAGGTACCTCGATGCCCGAGGCCTCGTCGTGCTTTTGCGCGAGGCATTGCCACCGGTGGCACACCCGCTGTTTCGCGTAGTATCGGGACCCATCGCCAGTTTGGGAACGGCTGCATTCGCCCGTCGAAACCCAAGCATCCTCATAGCCCGGAGCATCTCCCATGCGCACTCGCGACGCGATGAAAAGCAAACTGGATCGCCCTCGGGCCTTTCCCGCGATCGCGACCGGCGCACAAGCACTCGGCAGCTTTGCGTTGGGCGCGATGGCGCTCGGTGCACTGGCGATCGGCGCCCTGGCCATCGGCAAGCTGGTCGTGGGGCATGCCCGGATCAAGAGGCTGGAAATCGACGAGCTGGTGGTTCGCCACCTCCGGGTGACCGAGGAGCTCGCGACGCCGCCGAACCCGGTCGCCGAACCTGCTGCGGAGACCCCGAGCTCCCATGAAGCCTGAGGACGCCGAAGCGCTCCTGCAGGTGCTGGAGACCCGCTTCGCGAAGAACATGCATCGTCATCGAGGCGTCGCATGGTCGCTCGTCCGAGCCAGGCTCGACAGCAATCCCGCCGCGATGGCGGTACTGCGGGAGATGGAATCGACGGGGGGAGAGCCGGACGTCATCGCCGACGACGCGAAGGCGGCCTCGGTCGCATTCCTCGATTGCTCGGCCGAGAGTCCTGCCGGCCGCCGCAGCCTCTGCTACGACCAGGAAGCGCTGGGCGCTCGCAAGGAGGCAAAGCCCAGGGACAGCGCGGTTGCGATGGCCGCCGCGATGGGTATCGAGATCCTCACCGAAGAGCAATATCGAGCGCTGCAAAAGCACGGCAGCTTCGATACGAAGACGTCGAGCTGGATCGCGACGCCAGCCGATGTCCGGAAGCTCGGTGGCGCCCTGTTCTGCGATCGCCGCTACGACAAGGTCTTCGTCTATCACAATGGCGCGCAGTCCTACTATGCTGCGCGGGGCTTCCGTGGGCTGGTCCGGGTTTGAGGCTTCATTCGGGTCTCCTGCGATTTCCAGACGCATCGGGCCGCCAAAGCGCATAGGGCGCCGGCCACAAGGAGACTCTCATTTTCGTCGTCGACGTTCTGTCCTCTCTGTCGCCGTGGACGCTGGCGGTCGTCCTGAATGTCTGGCTCATGGGCTTCGCACTCGTGAGCCTGTGGGCACTGCGGCGCTGGGTGCTGCCGCGGCTGCGCCTCGACACCAATGCGTCGCTCTTCTTCGCCGCTGCGGTGATGCAATCCGCCATGGTGCTCTATGGTCTCGTCGCCGCACTCACGGCGGTCAGCGTGTGGACGAACCACTCGCAGGTCTCGGACACGGTGTCGAGCGAGGCGAGCGCGATCGCCGGCGTGTGGCGCGACCTGGGCGGCTATCCGCCACGGGAGCGCGAGGCGATGCGCGACGTGCTGCGTGGCTACACGAACCAGATCATCCAGGAGGCGTGGCCCGAGCAGCGGCAGGGCCGGATTCCACGCGTCGGCGTGGAATGGATGGATCGGTTCACGGCGGAGCTCCTGGTGTTCGAGCCCCGCTCCGAGTCGCAGAAGCTCCTCCACGCCGAGACGCTGAGCGCTTTCAACCGCATGCACGAAGCGCGCCGCCAGCGGCTCGATGCCGTCAACAGCGGGTTGCCGGGCGTGCTGTGGGTCGTGCTCTTGCCGGGCGCGATGGGATGCCTGCTGCTCTGCCTCTTCTTCCCGATCGCGGACGTGCGCTACCACGCCATCCTCGTCGCGTGCCTGGCGGGGTTCGTCGCGATGGTGCTCTTCGTGATCGTCAGCCTCGACCGGCCGTTCCAGGGCTTCATGGCGATCCCCGCGGACTCGTACCAGCTCGTCTACGACCAGCTCATGACGAGGCGGTAGACAATCCTGCCCGTCCGGACGAGACAATGAGCCGGCATCGGTCCACTTGCCGCTGAACGGTGCTTAGGGGGTCAACATGAGCGCATCAGGTTCGCCAACCATCGTCGGGCTCGACGTACGCGCCGTGCACGTGCCCCTGCGGCTTCCGCTGCAGACCAGCAGCGGTGCCGTGCGCGTTGCGCCACTGGCGTTGCTCGACCTTCATACGAGCGAAGGCATCACGGGTCGAACGTACCTGTTCTGCTATACGCCGCTGGTGTTGAAGCCGGTGTGCGAGCTCCTGTTGAATCTGGAGGAGGTTCTGCGCGGAGCATCGGCCGCGCCCCTCGAAATCTACCGGTCGCTCCACGCGCGGTTCCGTCTGCTCGGCGCGAAGGGGATCGTGGGCATGGCGCTGGCGGGCATCGACATGGCCGCCTGGGACGCGCTCGCAAGGTCTCAGGCAACACCCCTGGCGCGCGCCCTCGGTGCCGACCTGCACGAGGTTGGTGCCTACAACAGCTGTGGGCTCGGCCTGATCGGCCCCGACCTCGCACCGGCAGAAGCGCAAGCACTGGTCGCTGCCGGTTTTTCGGCCATCAAGGTGCGCCTGGGCTATCCGGATCTCGCGACCGATCTTGCGGTCGTGCGGGCGGTGAAAAGGGCGGTCGGCGAGGGCGTGCACGTCATGTCCGATTACAACCAGTCATTATCGGTTCCCGAGGCCTTGCGCCGCGTTCGCGCCCTGGCCGACGAAGGGCTGTACTGGATCGAGGAGCCCTGCCTCGCGCACGACTACGAGGGTCACGCCCGAGTGCGCGCAGCGTCCAGGTGCCCGATCCAGATCGGAGAGAACTGGTGGGGTCCGGGCGAGATGGCAGCGAGCCTTGCCTTGGGTGCCTCGGACCTGGGAATGCCTGATGCGATGAAGATTGGCGGGGTGACCGGATGGATGCAGGCAGCAGCCCTGGCCGACGCGGCAGGAATGCCGATCTCCACGCACCTCTTCCCGGAAGTCAGCGTGCACCTGATGGCCGCCACACCTACGCGCCACTGGCTCGAGTTCGTCGATTGGGCATCGCCCATCCTCGCCCAGCCGATGGAAATCAAGGGTGGAAAGGCATCGATCCGCGATGTTCCCGGGACCGGCATCGAGTGGAACGAAGATGCGGTGAGGCGTTTCCTGGTGCAGTGATCCGGAGGATGACGCCCATGGAGCCCCCTGCATCGAATGCCGCCAGCAGGATTCCCTATCAGCGCTGTCCCCTTTGCGACAGCCGGGAATTCGCCGAATGCAAGTCGATGAGTTGCGCGCAGCATCCCTTGTATCGCCCATCGCTCCCCTCCGTCATTCGCTGGGCCCGATGCCGGGACTGCAGCCACGTCTTCACGGATGGATACTGGTCGCCGGCGGCGCTGGATGAAATCTTCGCGCTCGCCAATCCGCATCAGATGCCCGGGCACAATCCCCACGGGAGTCGAGCCATGGCTGCGCGGATGGTCGAGAAAATCGTGCGGGTGTCCAAGGTGGCGGAAGGACGTTGGCTCGACGTCGGTTTCGGCAATGGAGCGCTATTGGGCACGGCGGAGGAATACGGGTTCTCCGTGGCGGGCCTGGACCTTCGGTCACAGGCAGTCGACCTGATGCGCGCGGATGGAATCGAGGCCCACGTCATCGATCTCGAGGCCTACCATCCGGAGTCGTCCCTGGACGTGATCTCGATGGCCGACGTACTCGAGCACTTTCCGTTTCCCGCCCAAGCGTTGCAGGCGGTCCACCGCCTCCTGGCGCAAGACGGCCTGCTTTTCGTGTCGATGCCCAATGCCGATTGCTACGCGTGGCGGATGCTCGACAGGATCGACGGCAATCCGTTCTGGGCCGAGCTCGAGCACTATCACAATTTCGGGAAGCGACGCCTGTATGCGCTGCTTCGCGAGCACGGCTTCGAGCCCGTCGACTACGGCATCAGCGAGCGCTACTACCTGTGCATGGAAGTCATTGCGCGCAAGGTGACGCACTGAAGCAGCGGACTCACTCCACCTTGATCCCCGCGTCCTTGATGATCTTCCCCCACTTCTTCGAATCCGCCTCGATGTAGCTCGCGAACTGCGCGGGTGTGCTCGCGACGACCTCGAGGCCCATCGCTTCGAGTTGCGCGCGCACGTCGGGCGTGCGCAGGATCGCGGCGATCTCGCGCGAGAGCTTGTCGACGATCGCCGGCGGGGTGCCGGCAGGTGCGAGGATGCCCGCGAGGCCCACCGCCTCGAAGCCGGGCACGCCGGCCTCGGTCATCGTGGGCACGTCGGGCAGCAGCACGCCCACGTCGCCCGAGCCATGCTCGCGAAACGATGCCTCCACCGCATCCACGCAGTCGGCAGGCGTGACCGCGCCGGAATCGAACAGTTGCGCGAGGTCGCGCGGCCCGAGAAAGCGCGCCATCGCGGCGCGGTCCACGCAGTCAGTCCGGCCATCCCTCCAGGAGGTCCACCGGATCGCCATAGTGTGCCGCCATTTCCACCACCGACGTATCCCGCAGCGCCTCCAGGAAGCCGTCGGTGATGAGCCGCGAGTCGCCCGCATCGACCGTGCTGTCGAAGGTCACGATGTCCATGTGCACCGGCGGCTCCTCCCAGTTGGGCATCACGCGCTTGATGTAACTCGACGGCTTGTCGAGGTCGATGCCGAAGTGCAGGGCACCCGGCGAGTTCGAGCCGGCGGGATAGATCTGGTGCCGGGGCCACTTGGGATTGAAGCCGCAGCCGAGCTCGATCAGCACGCCGCCCAGCAGCATGTCGCGCAGGATCACCGCATCGGGCGAGCTGCCCGTGACCTCGACCACGCTGTTGTGCTCGAAGCGCACGCCGATGCGCTCGGTGAACGGCCGCTCGAAGCCCACCGCCCACTGCGGGTACACGGTGCCGCGCACGTTCACGGTGTGATGCTGCGTGGGATCGTCGAGCATCGGGCCCGGCTCGTAGAGGTTGGGGCCGTGCGTGGGCAGGTAGTGCACGTAGGCGCCGGGGCTCGTGGCGAAGTTCTCGCCGCGCCAGCGATTGGTCTCGAGGTTGCGGTCGGTCATGCGCGCGGTCAGCGGGATGCGCAGGTCGCTGCCGCGGCGGTCGGTGAAGAGGAGCTCGTAGTCGACACCGCGGGGAAAGCGCGCGGCAGTGCGCCGGATGAGCTCGCCCACGATGTCGGTGGGAAAGCGCGCCTGCGGCGTGTGCAGGAGGTCGAGATTGCGGAAGAACGTGATCTTGACCCAGCGCTGGCCCAAGCGACGGCGCAGGTCGATGCAGTACGGATGCCACGCCGAGCAGAACCAGCTCGACACCACGAAGGTCGCCTGCTCGAGGATCGGTTTCACCGAATCCGGAATCTCGAGCTGGCCGGTGGTGGGCATCTTGACCTCGATCGCCTTCACGCCCTGCGCGGCAGCGAGCCCGGTGATGGCACCGACCACGCGCGGATCGAGCATGCGGTCGGTGAGGAACACGAGGCGGTCGTCGGGCTTGAAGGCGAAGGTACGCACGAAGTTGGAGATCGCATGGAAGTGCAGCTCCGTCTCGTGCGTGAGCGAGGGATTGGTCCACGGCATCGCCTTGCCGTCGAGCTTCTGGATCGAGATCGTGTTGCCGCCGCTGTCGATGCGGTCGGCACGGATGTCCTCGAGCTTCATGGTGCCCTCCTTAGGAGCCTAAGTATCCTGTTGTGCGACGATACTCCTTTCCCTGCGGCGCATGAACCCTCTCCATGACCCGCGAAGGCGGAGCGGCCGACGACCTGGGCTTCACTTTCCGCGCGTTCAAGTCGGGCGACGTGGAGGTGCGCCGTGGCGGGCGCGTGGTGACGCTGCTCCGCGGCGACGCGGCGCGCTCCCTGCTGGCGCGGCTGGCGGCGCTCTCGCCGGACGGGCAGCAGCAGCTCCTCGCGCGGGCAACGGGACACTATCGCCAGGGCAACGAGCGGGGTGCGGGCCGTCATCCGCGCAACCGGTGACGGTGTCACGGAACTCGCGGCGCGTGGCGGTGCCTCATCCCACTGTCGCGGAATGTGCGCGCGAGGCGTGCGCGTGTTAACGTTTCGCAAGGTCGGGAGGCCCCCGTTGCGGATGGATCCACGATGAAGAAGGTGGCGCTGTACAGCAGTTCGAACCGCTCGCGCAAGGACGCTGCGGCGGCGGCCGGGGGCGCCGGGGCGTCGGCGGGGGGCGCCGCCACGGAGGGCGCCGCGGACCCCGGCGCGATACCGTCGGCCCTCCCGCCCGAGGGCGGACGCCTGCGCCTCTTCTATCGCCGCTTCGAGCAGCCGCTCCTCGTGGGAGCCGGCATGCTCTTCGCCGTCGCACTCCTGTTCACCTACACCAAGACGCGTCCGCTGCCGCAGGAGCTCACGCAGAAGGACATCGATGCCGCGGTGATGCACACGCTCGAGTCGGCCAACCTGCCGTCCATGGCCACCCGTGCCGCGGCGGCGATCGCGCCGTCGGTGGTGCGCGTGATGGGCTACAGCGCCGACGCGGACGACGACGAGGAGGAGGACGCCAAGGCTGCGCCCAAGGCCAGGGTCGAGGATCCCGCCAAGGGCGCGCGCAAGGGCAAGGCCGCACCGGCCGAGAAGTCCCGTCCGCCGGCGAAGGACCGCCTCGCCCGCAACGATGGCGGCAAGGCGCCCGACCCGGCACCCGGCGCGGCGCCGAAGGACCGCGACGCGTCGAAGGACAAGGACCCCAAGGATCCGAAGGATCCCAATGCCACGCCGAAGAAGGACCCCGACGAGGGCGGCTTCCCGGGTTATCGCAGCTCCGGCGTGGGCACCGGCGTGGTCATCGTCGACAAGGGGGTGATCCTCACCAACCTGCACGTCGTCCTCGGCGCCGAGAAGATCAAGGTCCGCTTCTTCGACGGCATGGAAGCGGAAGCCACGGTCGTCGGGATGCGCCCCGAGCACGACCTCGCGGTGCTGCAGGCCAAGGCGGTCCCCGACGACCTCCAGGCCGCCACGCTGCGCTCCACCGCCGACCTGCAGGTAGGCGACCAGGTGGTCGCGGTGGGCTTTCCCTTCGGCATCGGCCCCTCGGCCTCGGCGGGCGTGGTGTCGGGATTGAAGCGCGAGTACACCTCGCCCGAGGGCAAGCGCGTGCTGACCAACCTCATCCAGTTCGACGCCGCCGCCAATCCCGGCAACTCCGGCGGCCCGCTCGTCACGGCCGACGGCGAGGTCGTGGGCATCGTCACGGGCATCCTGAATCCCACCAAGCAGCGCGTGTTCATCGGCATCGGCTTTGCGGTGCCGATCGAGAATGCCGCCGCCGCGGTGGGCATGTCGCCGTTCTGATCGTCTTTCCTTCCAACGCTTCTCTTCAAGGTCCGCGCACGCATGGAACTCCGCGAAACGAATGCCGAAGTCGCCACGTTGATGGAACGCATCCTCTACGAGGTCAAGAAGGTGGTGGTCGGCCAGGACCACTTCCTCGAGCGCGTGCTGGTGGCGATCCTCGCGCAGGGCCACCTGCTGGTCGAGGGTGTGCCGGGACTCGCCAAGACGCTCACCGTCAAGACGCTCGCGCGCGCCGTGCGCGGCACCTTCAAGCGCATCCAGTTCACGCCCGACCTCGTGCCGGCCGACCTCGTGGGCACGCGCATCTACAACCAGAAGACGGGCGATTTCGCCACCTCGCTCGGTCCGGTGTTCACGCATCTCCTGCTCGCCGACGAAATCAACCGCGCGCCGGCCAAGGTGCAGAGCGCGCTCCTCGAGGTGATGCAGGAATACCAGGTGACGATCGCCGGCGAGACGCACTTCGTCCCCACGCCGTTCCTCGTGAGGGCCACCCAGAACCCGATCGAGACCGAAGGCACCTATCCGCTGCCGGAGGCGCAGGTCGACCGCTTCATGATGAAGGTGCTCGTGGGCTATCCCAACGAGGAAGAGGAATTCGTGATCGTGCAGCGCGTGACGGGCGATCCCGTCGACGTGGTGCCGGTCGCCACCACCGAGCAGCTCGCCGAATTGCAGCGGGAATGCCGGCGGGTGTACGTCGATCCCAACCTCATCACCTATGCGGTCAAGCTCGTGGCCGCCACGCGCGAGCCGGAGCGGTTCGGCCTGAAGGACTTCGGACGCTTCCTCACCTTCGGTGCCTCGCCGCGTGCCACCATCCACATGATCGAGGGCGCCAAGGCGCTCGCGATGCTGCGCGGACGCAACTACGTGCTGCCCGAGGATGTGATGGACATCGTGCCCGACGTGATGCGCCATCGCCTCGTGCTGTCCTACGAGGCGCTCGCCGAAGGGCAGAGCGCCGACATGCTGATCCGCAAGGTGATGCAGACGGTGCGCGCGCCGGACAAGCCGCTCGATACGCATGTCCGCGTCGCCAACGGCTGAGGCGATCCTCCGGCGCCTCGAATGGACGGTGATGCGCCGTCTGGACGGGATGCTGCACGGGGATTACCGCACGCTCTTCCGCGGGTATGGGCTCGACCTCGCGGACCTGCGTGAGTACCAGCACAACGACGACGTCCGCCACATCGACTGGAACGTCACCGCGCGCATGCAAACGCCGTACGTGCGCGAGTTCAACGAGGAGCGCGAGGTCGCCGGGTGGTTCCTGCTCGACCTGTCGCCGTCGGTGGACTTCGGCTCCGAGAGTGTCCGCAAGCGCAACGTGTCGAGCGAGTTCGTCGCGCTGCTCGCGCGCCTTTTGACCCGGCACGGCAATCGCGTGGGCGCCATGTTCTACGGCACCGAGGTGGACAAGGTCATCCCCACGCGCAGCGGACGGCGGCACGTGATGCACATCCTGCACGAGATGCGCTCGCGTCCGGTGGCGAAGCAATCCTCGCCCACGGATCTGGACGTGCTCTTGCGCGCGAGCCACGACATGATCCGCCGCCGCTCGCTGGTCTTCGTGGTGTCCGACTTCATCAGCCGTCCCGGATGGGCCGACACGCTCGCCAACCTCGCGCAGCGCCACGAGGTGATCGCGGTGCGGGTGTCCGATCCGCTCGAGCGCGAGATCCCGGACCTGGGACTGCTCGTCATCCAGGATTCGGAGACCGGCGAGCAGATCTTCGTGGACACGCACGACAAGGGCTTTCGCAAGCGCTTCGCGCAGCTCGCCGAGAAGCGCGAGGAGGAGCTCCGTGCGGCCTTCCGGCATTCCGGCGTGGATGCGCTCGAGCTCGCCACCGACGACGACCTGGGCGACGCGATCATGCGCTTCGCCGACCTGCGCAAGCGCCGCAGCCAGCTCGCCGCGGGCGGCGGCATGCCGCAGCACATGGCCAGGGCATGACCTGCGCCCGACCCGCATCGCCCCCCGGCATCGCCTGAGCCCGCGCCACTCCAGGATCCCGACGTGAAGTCCCCCATCACCTTCCTCTGGCCCGACCTCCTGTGGCTCCTCCTCGTGGTGCCGCTGCTGGTGCTGGCCTACCTGTGGATCCTGCGCCGCAAGCGCAAGCTCGCCGTGCGCTACGCGAGCCTGGCGATGGTCAAGGATGCGATGGGCACCACGTCGCGCCTGCGCCGCCACCTGCCGCCGGTGCTCTTCCTCCTCGCGATCACGCTGATGATCGTGGCCATCGCGCGGCCGCAGGCGGTGCTGCTGCTGCCGTCGCAGCACGAGACGATCGTGCTCGCCATGGACGTGTCCGGCAGCATGCGCGCGGCCGATGTGGAGCCCAATCGCCTGGCCGCCGCGCAGAACGCGGCCAAGGCCTTCGTGAACGACACGCCGTCGCACACGCGGGTGGGCATCGTGTCGTTCGCCGGCACCGCGGCAGTGGTGCAGCCCCCCACGCGCGAGCGCGAGGACCTGATCCAGGCGATCGAGCGCTTCCAGCTCCAGCGCGGCACGGCGGTGGGCGCGGGCATCCTCGTATCGCTCAAGACGATCTTCCCCGATGCCGAGTTCGACCTGCGCTCGTGGAATCCGCGGCCGGAGGCGGCGAAGAATGCGCCGCTCGATCGCCGCTCGCGCGACAAGGACAAGGAGAAGGAGCCCTTCAAACCGGTGCCGCCGGGGTCCTACCAGAACGCGGCGATCATCCTCCTGACCGACGGGCAGACGACCACCGGACCCGATCCCATCGAGTCGGCCCGCATGGCCGGCGAGCGCGGCGTGCGCGTGTTCACCGTGGGCGTGGGCACCGAGAAGGGCGAGATGATCGGCGCGGAAGGGTGGTCGATGCGCGTGCGGCTCGATGAAGCATCGCTGAAGCAGATCGCCAACATCACGCAGGGTGAGTACTTCTACGCCGGCACGGCCAAGGAGCTCACCAAGGTCTACGAGTCGCTCAATTCGCGGCTCGTGTTCGAGCAGAAGCAGAGCGAGATCACGGCGCTCTTCGCCGCGGCGGCGGCACTGTTCGCCGTGCTGGCGGCGCTGATGTCGATGCTCTGGTTCGGGCGGATCATGTAGCCTTGGTGCGACCTCGCATCGCTGTCGCGCGCTACGTCGCCGGCGCGTGCCTCTTCCTCCTGCTGCTCTGGGCGGGCACGTGGCTCGTCACCCGCGTGGGCAGCGTGCTCGTCGTGGCGTGCGCGATCGTGCTCGCCATGCCCGCTGCGCTCGCGCTCCTGCATCGTGGCGCCGTCCGTCGACTCGCGCGCCTGCACGAGCTCGCGCCGGGACGGTGGCTGCATGGATGGGCCACGCGTCGCGTCGTGGGCCAGCTCGCCTGCGCCCTGGCAGCGCTCGTGCTGGCCCTCCTGTTCCTGCTGCAGGCGCCGTTCTTCGGCCGGGTGGAATGGCTGCTGGTGGCGCTGGCGCCCGTCCTGTACCTCGTCGTCGCCTGGCTCGTGGCTTCTCCGCTCTGGCCGCTCTTTTCGCGTCCCGTGTACGCGGGCAGTGCGACGGCGCGCAGCGCGCGCTTCCTGACGTTCTGCATCCTCTGCATCGCGTGGGTCGTCGCACGCTACGCGCAGGCCGATGCGCCGGCGCAGCCTCTCGCGCAACTCGCCTGGGAGCTCCAGGCGCGATGGGGCGACACGCCTTCCGCCTTCGTCCGTTGGGCCATCGATGCCAATGCCTGGGGACAGGCCACGCTCGATTCGCTGGGCCATCTTTCGGGTGCGCCGTGGTGGCGCGTGGCGCTGTCGCTCGTCGTGTTGCCGCTCACGGTGTTCGGCTTCGTGACGTGGTCGGCCGCCGGCCTCGCACTCGGGGTCAACGAGACGCGGCGTACGTTCGCCGCGGCACTCACCGAATCCGACGCGGCACCCGGCGTTTCGCGTGGGCGCGCACTTCGCTATGCGGGAAGCGCTGTCGCGCTCGCCGCGGTGGCCATGATCGGCGCGGCACAGCTCGACAGCGTCCTGCGGCAATCCGGGCGTCCTCTTGCGCTGCGCCCGCTGCCCGAATGCGAGCGCATCGGAGGCGCGGCCTACACCGTGGGAACGCTCGCCAGGCTGGAGGCGTATCACGCCGTGCTCGAGAGCGGGATCGTCGATGCGAAGCGCAACGGCTGCCAGCGCATCGTGGAGCTGCAGCGCGTGCTCGCCCTGCAGGTGGATGCGTACCTCGACTGGTATTTCAGCTTCGGCGCCGACCTCACGCAGACGGTGCTGCTCGTGACCGGCGAAGTGGAAGCGCTGGCCGAGTTCAAGCTCAACAAGCTCATCGCATCCGACCCGCAGGTCGTGTCATTGCTCGGTCAGCTCGACGCGGACCAGGAATACATCCGCCTCGTGAGCGCCAGGGCCGCGGGCGGGCTCGAAGGTGTGCTGGACCAGCAGCGGCTCGTGCTGGACGAGCGCCAGTGCCGCGTCGTGAAGACCGAGACCATGGAAGCGGCGCAGTGGCGCTGGCGTGGCGAAGGATTGCAGCCGCGCCTGATCGCGAGCGGATCCGGTGCGCTGGTGGGGGGATTCGCGGGCGCGCTCGCCGGCAGGGCGATGGGGCGCACCTCGATGAAGGCGGCGCAGCGGGTGCTCGGCAAGGCCGCCGGCAAGGCGGCCACGCGCATCGGAGGCGGCGCGGTCGCAGGCGGCGCGGTGGGGTCGGTGGGTGCGGTGCCGGGCGCGGTGGTCGGTGGCATCCTGGGCGCCGCGGCGGCCGCGGTCGGCATCGACTTCGCGATGCTGAAGGCGGAAGAGGCGCTCACGCGCGACGGCATGCGCCGCGATCTGCTCGCCACCGTCGACGAGACGCTTGCGCCGTTGAAGGCGGCCTTCGGCTGTCCCGGCTCCTGAAGGCGTGGCGTGATGCGCGCGCGAGGGTGCGCCGCGCTAGCGCAGATACGCGAGCCTCGGCGATCCCTCGCGCCGCTGCACGAGCAGCTCCTGCGCGGCCAGCGCCTCCTCGGGCGTGACCTCCGCGAGCCAGCGCAGATCGCCGCCGACCACGGCTGCGATCGCGAGGCCATCGCGATAGAGCACGCGATTGCCCGTGAGCGCGGGAACGCGCGTACCCGGCAGCAACGTGCCCACGAGGTTCAGCGGATCGGCGCCGCTCACCATCACGAGCTCGCCCGATCCGGCGGCGCGCCGCGTATCGCGCAGTTGCGCCACGGCGTCCGGCAGCGCGAACTGCTCGCCGGTCACGCCCGCCACGAAGCGCCCGCCGCGGATGTCGCCGCGCGCCTCCATCCGGCGCAGCACGGGGAGGAGGTCGCGCCACGGTGGCAGCCAGTCGGCTTCGCGCTGCAACAGGCGCCAGAAGATCACGCCGTAACGGCGCAGCAGGGTGTCGACGACGTGCTCGAGCGCGGCGGCATCGAACGTCGTCCCGCGCGCGGCGGGCGCGGGCTCGAGCACCGCGGCCTTGCGCAGCGACCAGCGTCCCGCATCCTGGATGCCGAAGAGCGGACGGCGGGCGCCGCGTCGTCCGCCGAATTGCTTGCGCTTGCCCGACGGGGTCAGCAGCGCGCGCAGTCCGGCGAAGCTGTCGGAGGTGACCACGCCCACCGCCACCATCTCCGCCAGTGCTTCCTCGACCTGCGTGCGCAGGAGTGCGGTGGCGTCCACGATCTCGTCGAAGAACGAGGCGCCATGCTCGCGCAGCATGTCGGCCACGCGCTGTGCGCGCGCCGGCAGCGACAGCGTCGACTGCGGCGGACGCGCCAGGCGGCTCCACGTGGCGGCGGCGCGGCGTGGCAGGAGCGCGATGGGCGCGCTGCGTACGAGGCCGGGGGAGGCGCCACTGCTCGTGGGCGGTGACAGGCGCGTCCACGCGGCACGGCCCGACAGGCACAGCTCGTCGAGCCACGTGAAGTCATAATCGGCCAGGCGCGCGGGCAGGAGCTCGGACTCCCAGGCGGAGGCGGGTGCCTCGAAGCCCTGCAGCTGCACGACGATCGCGTCCAGGGCATCGGGACCTTCGCGCCGCTCGCCCGGGGTGAGGTGCTGCCAGCGCAGGAGAAAGCGCACGAAATCCTGCGTGGCGACGGGCTCGATCTCCTCGCGCAGCCGCTTGACCGTGTAGCGATGGATGCGCGCGAGCAAGCCCCGGTCGCACCATTCGTCAGCGGCGGCGCCGGGGGTGTAACGTCCGCGCATGGCCACGCCTTCCTGCGCGAGGGCGGCGAGTGCGGCCTCGACCTCGCTCGTGGGCACGCCGATGCCGGTGGCGAGCGTGGCGGCCGCGATGGGACCGGCGCCCGCGAGGCGCGCGCGCACGAGGTCGAGCACCGCGGCCTCGCGCGTGGTCACCCGTGCGCGGAATGCCTCGGGCGCGGTGATGATCGGGTGGAGTGTGGCGTCCGGATGCACGGCGGCGAGCAGCGGCAGGCGCTCGGCCGCGACGAGCACGGTAGCGCGGGCTTCGGGGCTGAAGCCAAGCCACGTCGCCCGGCGGGCGCCGATCAGCGCCGCCGCGAGGCCGGTCGCCTCCGGCACCGCGTCCACCTCGCTGCGCGTGAGGAAGCCATGGCCCAGCAGCGCGTCGTGCAATTCGTCGGCAGTGGCCGCCTGCGGCCGCGCCTCGTCGTGCACGCGCTCGATCGCCGCGGCATCGAGCCGTCCGATGTCCGCTGCGGTTGCGGGATCGAGCCAGCGGCGCGCCAACACGGCCTGCGTGCGCCGCTCCTCGAGCGGCGCGTCGTCGAGAAATGCATACGGCCGCGCGGTCAGCACCTCGAGCGCCAGCGGCGAGGGCGTGGGCAGGTCGCGCGCGACCACGCGGATCGCGCCCGATTCGATGCCGCGCAATACGTCCACGAGACCGTCGATGTCCATCGCGTCATGCAGGCAGTCGTCGATCGTCTGGCGCACGAGCGGATGATCGGGCACCTGGCGCTCGCCTTCGAGGTTCTCCGCGCAGGCGACCTGGTCGGGAAACACGGAGGCCATGAGGTCGTCGGCGCGCATGCGCTGCAGCGGCGCGGGCACCTTGCTCCCGCCGCGAAAGCGCGGCAGTGCCAGCGAGATGCCGACGACCCAGCGCCAGCGCGCCGCGAACATGGGGGCCGTGAGCATCGCCTGCACGAGTACGTCGCGCACGCTGTTCGAATGGAGGTAGCGCGCCACACTCGCAAGCTCGAAGCTGTGGCTCGTGGACAGCGACAGCACGATCGCGTCCTCGGTGGCCGCCGCCTGCAGCTCGAAGTTGAACTTCACGCAGAAGCGCTTGCGCAGCGCCAGTCCCCACGCGCGGTTGATGCGGCTGCCGAAGGGGGCGTGGATCACGAGCTGCATGCCGCCGCTCTCGTCGAAGAAGCGCTCGAGGATCACGGTATCGTGCGTAGGCAGGGCGCCGAGCACGGCATGCGCGGTGGCGAGGTAATCGACGAGCTGCTGCCCGGCGGCGGGCGCCACGCCCGCTTCGTCGTCGAGCCAGGCGACGGCCGCGTCGGGCGTGCCGTCGCGGGTGACCGTGTCGCGCAGCCGCGACACCGCGCGCGAGAGCTCGTCGGTGCGGCCCGGCGCCTCGCCCAGCCAGAAGGGAATGGTGGGTGCCTGTCCCGCGGCATCCTCCACCCGCACGCGACCGGCCTCCACGCGCCGGATGCGATACGAGAGATTGCCCAGCTGGAAGACGTCGCCCGCGAGGCTTTCCACCGCGAAATCCTCGTTGACCGTGCCCACCTTCTGGCCGGCGGGCTCGAGGACGACGTCGTAGTCGGCATTGTCGGGAATCGCGCCACCCGAGGTGAGCGCGGTGAGGCGGGCACCCCTGCGTGCACGCAGCACGCCATTCACCGCATCGCGGTGGACGTAGGCGCCACGCTGGCCGTGGCGGGTGGAGAAGCCTTCGGAAAGCACCTGCACGATCTCGTCGAACGACGCGCGCTCGAGGTCGCGATACGGATGCGCGCGGCGCACGAGATCGAAGAGGTCGTCCTCGCGCCATTCGCGCGCCCCCACCTCCGCCACGATCTGCTGCGACAGCACGTCGAACGGCGCGACGGGGATGTGCAGGCGGTCGAGCTCGCCGCGGCGCGAGGCATCCAGCAGCGCGGCGCACTCCACGAGATCGTCGCGCGAAAGGGGGAACAGGCGCGCCCTGGGCACGCCACCCACCTGGTGGCTCGCGCGTCCCGCGCGCTGCAGGAAGGTGGCGATCGAGCGCGGCGAACCCAACTGGCACACGAGATCGACGTCACCGATGTCGATGCCGAGCTCGAGCGAGGCCGTGGCCACCAGCACCTTGAGCTCACCGACCTTCAGGCGCTGCTCCGCCTGGTGCCGCAGCTCCTTCGCCATGCTGCCGTGATGCGACATCACGTGTTGCTTGCCGAGGATCTCCGACAGGTGCCGCGCCACGCGCTCGGCCATGCGGCGCGTGTTGACGAATACGAGCGTCGTGCGATGGGAAGCGGCGAGGTCGGCGAGGCGTGCGTACACCTGCTCCCACACCTCGTGCGACATCACGGCTTCGAGCGGCGATGCCGGCACCTCGAGGGCGAGGTCGCGCGCTCGCATGTGGCCGGTGTCGACGATGGCGCATCCATCGTCCCTCACGCCCACCAGCAATCGCGCCACTTCCTCGATCGGTTTCTGCGTGGCCGACAGGCCCACGCGCACGGGTGGGGTCGGCGTCAGCGCCGTGAGCCGCTCGAGCGTCAGCGCGAGATGCGCGCCGCGCTTGGTGCCGGCGATGGCATGGATCTCGTCGACGATCACGGTGCGCGTGGTCGCGAGCATCTGCCGCCCTGATTCGGAGCCGAGCAGGATGTACAGTGACTCGGGCGTGGTCACCACGATGTGCGGCGGGCGCTTGCGCATCGCGGCGCGCGCGGCTTGCGGCGTGTCGCCGGTGCGCACCAGCGTGCGGATGTCGACGTCGGGCGCTCCGGCGTGCGCGAGCTCGGCGCGGATGCCGGCCAGCGGTGCCGCGAGGTTGCGCTCGATGTCGTTGGACAGCGCCTTCAACGGCGACACGTACACGATCTGCGTCGCGTCGAGCAGCGGTGCATTCACGCCCTGGCGAACGAGATCGTCGATGGCGGAAAGGAAGGCGGCCAGGGTCTTGCCGGAGCCGGTGGGGGCGGCGATGAGGACGTCGCGGCCCGCCTTGAGATGCGGCCACGCCTCGAGTTGCGGCGCGGTGGGCGTGGCGAAGGCCGCCGCGAACCACTTCGCCACTGCAGGGTGGAAGGGCAGGGACTGCTCGGCTTGCGCGACGGAGGGCACGGTCATGTGACGACGGCTATGGTGGAGGTCGGCTGGCGGACTCACGCCGGCGCGCAGTACGCGATCCGGTCGGCGCCATCGCCTTCCACGATCCAGCCTGCCGCTTCCATCGTAGCGCGAATGGCGGCGCTCGTCGTGTAGCGATGATTGGCATCGGCGCGATGGTTGAACACCCGGTAAACCGGCACGGTTCCCGCCGCGCAGGCACCGGCGACCGGCACCGCGAGCGCCATGAACGGCGCCGCCTCCAGCACGAACTCCGGATGCGCCGCGATCGTGGCCGCGCACTCCGCCGCGTCGCGTCCGTAGAAGTGCGAGTCCCCCGCGGCCGGCACGATGTAGATGCGGCATACGGGCGAGGTTCCCGCCACCACGGCCGGCCACGCGGCAAATGCCTGTCCGGTACGCGCCCAGCCCGTGAACACGCCGGCATCGAGCTTGGCGATCTCGTCGGGAAGCCAGGTCACGAAGTAGTGGTCGAATGCGGCATGGTGGTACTCCACCACGGTGACCGGGGAGGGATCGACCGGGGTGCTCGCGGGATCGATCGCAATCACCGTGTACGCAATCGTCGCCGGCACACCGCTGCCGCCGATGCCGCTCACGGTGACGCGGTACGCCGTGTCCGCGGCCGGCGCCGCATACGACACGCCGGATGGCACGAACACGATCGTGTTGTCGCCGTAGCCATTGGCGATCGCCTCGCGCGTGACGGGCAGTGCGCCACCGGGACCGGTCACGCTCACCGTGGCGGTGCTGAAATCCGCACCCGGATACGACAGCGACCACCGTCCGGATCGCCATGGCAGGTTCTGGTAGGGCACGTAGCCCGCGGGTGGCCAGGCCACGCCTTCGGGCGTGGCAGGACGCGTGGTCGTGGCGCCGAACACGCCGAGCGCATTGGCGGCGAAGGCGCCGCTGCCGCCTTCGGTGTCGCCGCTCGCGAACGATGCCCGCGGCGGGTAGAGGAGCCAGCGGCGATGGCCCACCGCCGCGTTGCCCGCGCCGCTGTCGTCCATGTACAGGTCCACAGCCGCGACGCCGTACGCGCCCAATGCGAGATTGGCGCTCGCGGCACCCGCAACGGCGGACAGCGAGTAGCACAGCCAGCTGGGCGGCGGTGCATGCGACAGCGACGCGTTGGCCGACATCAGCAGCGCCGCAGCCTGCAGGTCGCCCGCCGCCGTGTCGAGCGTGGCCGCCGGAAGTCCGGTGAGCGCGCGGTAGTAGTTGATGCGTGCGATCACCGCCTGCTGGTGCGCGAGGCTCGTGCTGCCGGCCAGGCAGCCGTTCACATTGCCGGTCCATCCGAGCGGCACCTGCGACTGCGCGAGATACTCGCTGTGGTACCGGGCGACGGCCGCGGCGCGCGTCACGCCCGCCCGCGCCTGTGGCACCCTCGGGAGAGGGGCGGCGTCCTGCGTCACCTCGCGCCGCGGCGCTTCGCCGAGCTCGACGGCCGCGGCGGCTGCAGGTGTGCTGACCCCGGTGAGGGTCCACAGGAACATCTGCAGGAGAACGCCTGCGTACGCGCAGCGGCGCACCGCCGCAAGAGATGCCAATGACGTCATGTCCACTCCCGGCCGTGAGGAAAGGGGTGCCGGCTCCATCACCCCTCACCTTCACGCCCCGGGATTACCCCGGAGCGGGATACTGGACCTGACTCGCCGACTCCCGTTCGAACGCATCGCGCCGGGAAAGTTGCGCGGCTTGGGCGGGGGTCAGGAGGCTGCGATGGGCGCCGTCGGCCAGGCGATCGTGCACGGTCCAGCACGGTGCCTCCGCCGTGACCCACATTGCCGGATCCATCCGGCGCAGGTCGAAGGGCCGGCCATGGCTGCGCAACGTCTTGTGCCCCTCGCGATCGAAGAACTCGTGGAAGTACGACATCGCGAGCTCGCGCAGGCTGCGGTAGACGGGCTCGCGATAGCGCAGCCACGTCCCGTTGCTCTTGGAGATGGCGCCCCACGCGCGGCCGCGGCGGAAGAGGGCGATCACGTGCGGATGGTCGTGCGCCGCGCAGCCCAGATGCAGCAGGAGCGGCGGCTCGCCGTGGACCCACAGCGCGCAGGCCGCCACCAGCGCGCCTTCCATGCAGTGCGCCACGCGCAGGCGCAGCACGTTGCGCACGGAGTGCAGCGTCTCGCCGCCAGGCTCGTGGTTGGCGGGAATGGCGGACACGAACGCCTGGATGCGCAGCGGTGTATCGAGCCGCGCGAGCTGCGCGAACTCGCGGGCGGACAGTCCCAGGTCGTCGCGACGCGCGGTGCGCCGCAGCGCGCGCCGGCTCACGTTGCGCGGCCTATCCTCTCCGTGCGCGCAGCGCGCGCAGCTCGGATTCGAGCGACTCGATACGCTCGCGGAAGCTCATGACCACGCTCACGCCATACGCGTCGAGATCGAGCTCGCGGCGCAGGCGCGATGCCTCGCGTGCAGCGAAGATCCAGCGTGTCTCGAACACCCACGGCGTAACGTCCGGATCGCGCGGCTCGAGCGCGCCGTAACGCACGAGCTCGGCGAGCTCCCCTTCGGTGAGGCCCGAAGCCGTCACGAGCTGCGTGAACGTGATTTCCTCGTAGCGGTCCATGCGGTCGTGGGTGCCGTCGTTGGTCGCGTTCATTGCGGGGCCTCCTGCGCGAGCTTCGCCCGCGGATCGAAGTTGCTCGCCGCCGCGAGCTTCTGGTAGAGCGCCCTGGCCTCGTCGTCGATGACCGTGGGCACCTCGATGCGGACCACCGCATACAGGTGGCCGCTCGTGCTCCCGCGCGTCATGCCGCGATGGCTGAGGCGAAGCTGTTGTCCGGCGCGCGTGCCGGGCGCGATCTTGAGCGACACGGTGCCGGCGGGGGTCGGCAGCGAAACGCTGGTGCCGAGCACGGCCTCCCAAGGTGCCAGCGGCAGGTCGACGTAGATGTCGTTGCCCGCGACACGATACAGCGGATGCTCCGCCACCTCGATGTCGAGATAGAGGTCGCCGTCGGGGCCGCCGTTGACGCCCTTGCCGCCCTTGCCGCGAACCCGCAGCTTCTCGCCGTTCTGCACGCCGCGCGGGATGCGCGTACGCACGCGATGCGGCACGCGACGCATGCCGCCGTCGGGATCCCACTCGAGCGCGGCGAGCTCGAGGTCGATCTCGGTGCCGGCGAAGGCCTGGTCGAAGCCGATGCGCACCACGGCCTCGTAGTCGCTGCCCGGAATGGGGCGGTCGGCACGCCGCGCGCCTGCGCCGCCCGCGCGTCCCTGCCGTCCCGCGAGCCCGGCGAAGAGATCGGACAGGTCGATGTCCTCGAAGCCCTGTCCCGAGGCGAAGCCGTCGCCGCCCCCTTGCGCGAAGTGCCGGCCCCAGTCCGGCGGCGGACGGAAGTCCTCGCCCGGCCGGTGCGTGCCGAGCTGGTCGTAGGCCGCGCGCTTCTCGGCGTCCTTCAGCGTCTCGTAGGCCTCGCCCATCTCC
Source organism: uncultured Alcaligenaceae bacterium (assembly GCA_964620265.1). GTDB lineage: Bacteria > Pseudomonadota > Gammaproteobacteria > Burkholderiales > Casimicrobiaceae > VBCG01. Next base: position 22,077 of record CAZUGY010000009.1, on the reverse strand, counting down.
TTGAATCGCTCCTCGGCATCCTTCTCCCTGGAGACGTCGGGATGGTACTTGCGCGCGAGGCGGCGATAGGCCGTCTTGATGTCGTCGGCGGACGCATCGCGGGGCACGCCGAGGATCGCGTAGTAGTCCTTGTATTTCATCGTGGGGGCCGCAGGATCGGTGGCTTCGACTGCACAAGATGAGGGCGCGGCGCCATTATTGCAAACCCGGCGCTTCGTTTATCATCGCCCGTCTCGCAAGGGAGGCAGACATGGCAAACCGGAGCGTCATGGCCGTGGTGGGCGCCAGCGACGCACAGGCGTGAATCCGATGCTGATCGAGCTCGATGCACAGCAGGCGCCCGTGGTGCTCGGCGCCATGAAGGTCGTAGCTTCCGCAGGCGGACGCGAGGCGCTGTCGGCGGCGGACCGCAGCGCGCTCACGGCCTTCCACCGCTTCATGCTGCGGCAGGACGGCGCGCTCGACATCGATGCGTTGCCGGAATCCACGGCGCGTGACGTCGCCGATGCGGTGCCCGCCCTCGCCGATCGCGATCACGTCGTGCAGTTCCTGATCGTGATGGCGCTCGTCGACGGCGCGATCGACCACGCGAAGATCGCGGAGGTGGATGCATTCGCGCAGGCGCTGGGCGTGCGCGAGGACGCTGTCCTCCAGCTCGCGGAGGTGGGCCGCGGCAATCTTGCGTGGGTACGGGCTGACGTCGCGCGGCAGAACCTGCGCTCGATCACGGGCCACGAGGTCCATGCCACGATCGACGAATGGATCCAGCCCTACCGCAAGGCACCCGATCCCGCGCTCGCGGATCGCTACCGCGCGCTGGCCACGCTGCCCGAGGGCACGCTCGGCCGCACGTTCGCGGAGTTCTACCGGGATAATGGCTTTTCTTTCGCGGGCGAGCCGACGGGCCTCAACGAGCGCTTCGCCTCGCCGCACGACTCGACGCACATCCTCTCTGGCTACGACACGACGCCGCAGGGCGAGCTCCTCGTGTCGACGTTCACCGCCGGCATGCATCCGCAGGAGCCGATGTCGGGCCACATCCTGCCGGTGATCCTGAGCTGGCATCTCGGCATCCGCCTCGCCGACCTGCCGGGGGAGATCAAGGGCCAGCTCGATCCGGTCAAGTTCTGGAATGCGTGGGAGCGCGGCTCGCAGGTCGCGGTGGATGTCTTCTCCAGCGACTGGAGCCTGTGGCGCGAGGCGCCGGTGCCGATCGACGAGCTGCGCGCGCGCTATCGCATCCCGCCTCTGGATCCCTCATTGGCTGCCGGAGGCGAGATCCCCGTGTGGTACAAGCCGGTGGCTTGACCGATCCCGCTTCACATCCCCGCGTGGATCGTCTCCCGGACCACCGGATAGATGCTGCCGCTCCACCGTTTGCCGCTGAACACCCCGTAGTGCCCCGCGCCGGCCTGCACGTAATGCGTCTTCATGTACGGGCGCAGCATCGAGCACAGGTCGTGTGCCGCGAGCGTCTGTCCCAGTGAGCAGATGTCGTCGCGCTCGCCTTCGACGGTGAGGAGCGTCGTGCGGCGGATCGCGGCCGGAGTCACCTTGCGGCCGTTCCACGTGAGCGTGCCCTTCGCGAGCGCGTATTCCTGGAACACGAGCCGCACCGTCTCGAGATAGAACTCGGCCGGAAGATCGCACACCGCGAAGTATTCCTCGTAGAACGCCTTCGTGGCCGCCGCGCGCTCGTGCCCGTCCGTCACGAGGTCGTGATACATGCCGCGGAACGAGTCGAGGTGGCGGTCGAGGTTCATGCTCATGAAGGCCATGAGCTGCACGAACCCCGGATACACGCGCCGCATGGCGCCCGGATGCCGCAGCGGCACATGGCTGATGAGGTTCTTCTCGAACCACGAGATCGGCTTGTCGGTGGCGAGCTTGTTGACCTCGGTAGGCGAGATGCGACAGTCCACGGGGCCTGCCATGAGGGTCACGCAAGCGGGAGTCGCCGGATCGTCGTCCTCCGCCATCAGGGCGGTGGCTGCGAGCGCCGCGACGCACGGCTGGCAGATCGCGAGGAGGTTGGAGTCCGGCCCGAGCACACGCATGAACTGCATCATGTGCCCGATGTACTCGGCGAGGCCGAAGCGCCCGGCCATCAGCGGAATGTCGCGGGCGTTGTGCCAGTCGGTGATGTAGACGTCATGGTCCTGCAGCATCGTGCGCACGGTGTCGCGCAGGAGCGTGGCGAAGTGGCCGGACATCGGTGCCACGATGAGCACGCGCGGTCCGGGCTCGGCCATGTCCTTGTGGAAATGGAGGAGCGTGGCAAAGGGCGTTTGCGCAGCCACTTCCTCGGTGACGGCCACTTCCCGTTCGCCGACCATCACGGCAGGGATCCGGAACGGCGGCCGCTTGTGCGTGAGGCGTGCGAGCACGAAGACCTCGCAGGCGGCGGCCAGCTTGCGCAGCGCCATGTCCTCGCCCGGGGTATCGTGCGCCCGCTTCAGCGCGGGAAGCGCCGACTGCGCCATCGCATGCAGCGGCCACATGAGGTCGGTGTGCGACTGGTACGCCGGATAGAGCATGGCGCCGGCAGGCAACCCGGCCATTTCCGGCGAGAAGGGGGAGGTCGCACCCTCGCGGTTGGGCAGCGGCGCGGGTGAAGGCGATGCCAGCGCAGGCACGTCGCTCACCGCAACGGCGACCTGCGCCACCGTTGGCACGTCGCTTGCAAAGTCAGCGTTCAACATCGCATTCCTCCCCTTCTTCTGCGTGGATCGGAACCAATGCGGTGCATCGGCCCAGGATAAAGAGCTCACTCATGACCAAGGCGACGTTGACGATCAGCAGCAAGAACTACTCCTCGTGGTCGTTGCGGGGATGGCTCCTCGCGAAGTTCGCGGGGCTCGATTTCAAGGAAGTGATGGTGCCGCCGGACGACGCCGACGCGCGCAAGGAGATCCTCCTGCTCTCGCCGTCGATCCTCGTGCCGTGCTTGACGCACGAGGGCACCAAGGTGTGGGACACGCTCGCGATCGCCGAGTACCTGCACGAGATCAAGCCCAAGGCGGGCCTGCTCCCGGCGGACCGCGCGGCGCGCGCGTACTGCCGCGCGATCTGCGGCGAGATGCACTCGGGCTTCACCAACCTGCGCTCGGCATTGCCGATGAACCTGAAGCGCGTGTTCCCCGGCCACAAGGTGTGGACGCGCGCGCAGGCCGACATCGAGCGCGTGACGGCCATCTGGAAGGAGTGTCTCGCCACCTATGGCGGACCGTACCTCTTCGGTGCGAAGCGCACGATGGCCGACGCGATGTACGCACCGGTCGTCACGCGCTTCGTGACCTACGACGTGAAGGTCGATCGCAAGTGCGCGGCCTTCGGTGCGACGATCCTCGCGATGCCCGAGATGATCGAGTGGACGGCGGCCGCCAAGCTCGAGCCCGAGGAGATCGACGAGCTCGACATGGAGTTCTAGCCGCACGCGTGCCACGGGCGCGTTTCGCTCGTGGCCTATTTCCAGGGGGCCGGCTCGGGCACCGCGCACGGTCCCTGCGCATCGATGGACGTGAAGTCGGCCGGTCCCACCACCTCGAGATACTCCATGTCCGGTGAGTAATCGAAGAGGTAGTGCACGATCCCGGGGCGTTGGTGGACGCAGTCACCGGCGGCGACGAGCGTCTCCTTGTCCTCGTACATGAACTTCGCCCAGCCCTTCAGCATGTAGACGATGTGGAAATCGGCACCGTGGTAGTGCCACCCCGTCCCTTTTTCGGGCGCGGCGTTGGCCCGCACGAGGTGCGCCACGACCTTGCCGGCGGTGGCCTCGGCCACGCCGAGATCCCGATACGTGAAGAAGTCGCGCAGCCCTTCTCCTCTGAAATCGGTGTCGCCGGGCTTCACGTGCGAAAACTTCATGGTGGTCTTGTCCAGCATGGAAGCGCTCCTCGAAGGGACGATGACCTCCGTTACGAAGCACGTAGCGTTCCATGTGCCGGCACCATGATTCGCACCAGCGCGATGCGTGCGCACCGGGCTGGCGCGCAATCCGGGTGGCGTGATGGGGGTGGGCGCACTCGCGATCGCGTGCGCGCCGTGCAGAGCGAGGGGCCGCAGGCGCGGCCCTTCGCCTCATGCCTTTGCGTCTACAGCTTCGCCACGTCCTCCCACTTGCCGCTCGCCTGCGAGCGCAGGCAGGCTTCGGTGAAGGCCATCGTGTGCGCGCCTTCCTCGATGCGCGGATACGGAAAGGACGGGACCGTCTCGCCGAGCGCGCGCGCCATGCGCTCCTGCGCGGCTTCGGCATAGATGTTGGCGAAGGCCTCGCGCAGGCCCTCCGGATGGCCGCGCGGCGTGCGTCCGAGCGCGATGATGTGTGCCGGCAGGAAGGGATCGGCACGCGTGATCACCTTGACCGCCTCGCCCTGGAGCGCCAGGCGCAGGTACGACGGATCGCGGTGCCACCACTCGAGCATCCCCTTGTCGCCGTACACGCGCAGCCGGATGTCGTTCTCGCCGCCCGCCGCGGCCTGTGTGACGGTGAACGTGCCGCGCGTGCCGTCGTCGAGCGCGATCAGCGCCGACACGTAGTCGACGACCTCGCGCCCGGGGACGAGCGCGCCCACGTCGGCCGCCACGCGCGCGATTTCCTGGCCGGTGACGAAGGAGGCGAGCTGCTGCGCATGGCAGCCGATCGCGCTCATCACGAGCGCCTGGCCGCTGCGCTTCGCATCGAGGATCCAGCGGAAACGGTTGTTCTGCGGGCCGTCCTCGACGCGCACGGCCATGCCGCTCTGGATGTATTCGACCTGCACGAGGCGCAGGCGCCCGATGGCGCCGTCGCGCACGAGGTCGCGCGCATGGCGCGTCATGGGATAGGCGGAGTAGCCGTGGGCGATCGCGAACACGCGCTTGCCGGCGCGCACGCGCTGCGCGAGATCGGAGGCTTCCGCGAAGTCGAAGGTCACCGGCTTGTCGCACACCACGTCGAGCCCGGCATCGAGCGCGGCGCGCGCGTAGGCGTAGTGCGTGTCGTTGGGCGTCATGATCGCGACCGCATCGATCGGGTCGGCGCGCTTTTTCTCCTGCGCGATCATCTCGTCGACCGTGCCGTAGCTGCGGTCGCCGTCGAATCCGAGCGTGACGCCCGCGGCGCGCGAGCGCGCGGGCTCGCTCGAGAACACACCCGCGACGCACTTCCACCAGCCGTCGAACTCGGCGGCGCCGCGATGCATCTTGCCGATCCACGAGTCGGGTCCACCGCCCACGATGCCCAGGCGCAGCGGGCGGCCGAAGCGTTCCTTGATGCTCGTCATGATGCTCTCTCCATGGAGGACGTAGCGTGTGCCATTCGGCATTCTCGCAAAGCCTGCGATGCTAGCACGCGACCCCGGCGGCATCCGGTGCGGGCGAGGGCGCTTGACCCTGCATGCGAATGGGAGTCTCATGCAACGAGAGCTTCTTCGCGTCGTCCCTTCAATCGTCAAGGAGGAGGATCACATGGCCACCCGCGCACCTGCTGCGAAAAAGACCGCGAAGAAGACCGCGCGGAAGACGAGGACCAGCACGCGGGCCAGTACCGCCAGCCGGGCGACCCCATCCGCCGCGCAAGCCTTCGCGTCCTTCGATCCCGCGTCCATTCCGGGCCTCGACCTGTCCAAGATGAAGATGGTCACGCCCGAGCAGGCGATCGAGCTCTACAAGGCCAACTCGCGCATCGCGCTCGACATCATCAATGCCGCCATCGAGAACACCGCGAAGATGCGGCGTCTCCAGTTCGATACCGAGGAGGAGACGCGCGTGCGCAGTCGCAAGGCGGTGCGCGCCGCGGCGGAGGCGTCGAGCCCGACGGAGATGATGGCGGCCGGCCAGGCCGTGTCGCAGGAAGCCGTGGAGCACGCGATGCGCTACTGGGGCCAGATGTTCGAGCTCATCTCCGAGATGCAGAAGCGCCTGTGGGTCATGATCGAGGGCCAGATGCACAGCGTCCCCGGCGCCGCCCAGGCCAAGGCCGCGATGTCGATGATGCCGGACCTTTCGCAGGCCCAGAACGTGATCAAGGCCATGCAGGGCGTGGTGGGTGCCGGCGGCAACGCCTACGAGTCGATGCAGAAGGTGATGGGCGACCTCGCGCGCTACATGCCCGGCATGAAGCGCTAGATGCCGGGAGGTCCGGCGGCCCGGCGGCAGGACCACCGGACCTCCGGCAGCCGAAGGAGCATCAGCGCACCCGCCGCGTGCCCGGCAGGGTGGGCTGCGCGACAATACCGGTATGAAGCTGTCGCGCAGCACCTGGATCCTGTGGTTTGTCGCCGTGGCGATCGTCGTCTTCGTCGCGGTCGAGTACTTCACGGGCTACGAGGTCATCGGCGCCGCCACGCGGTTCGTGTGGAACGGCCTCGTCTTCGCGATCAACAGCCTGTGGCGCGCGGGCGGCGAGTTCATGGCCGTGATCGCGCGCTCGGTCGGGATGCGCCGGGCCGCCAAGGTGGCCACGGCGGTGGCGGGCGTCGGGTTGGGCTATGCGGGCAGCGTGATCCTGTCCGACGACAAGATCCATCGCGCCCACACCTGGCGCGACAAGCTGCGCCTGGCCATCACCCTGGCGCGCAACTGGTGGCTGCGGCTGCACCTCGTGTGGAAGCTCGTGATCGTGGCCGGGCTCATCGCGAGCCAGGTCTACCTCCACTTCCTGCTCATCCTCTTTCCCATTGCCTTCCTCGTGCCGGTCATCCGGCGCGCATGGATCGCGATCGGCGATACGCTGTTCGGGTCGCTGTACAAGACGAAGATGCGGCGCGTGAATACCGCCATCCGCCGCACGCTGTGGCGCACGCCCGGCTATCCCCAGGCGGTGGCGGGCGTGCGGCTCGTGCGCATGCGCTACCTCTGCGCGTGGCGGCGCTGGCGCTACGACGCCTGCTATCGCACCGAGAAGGGCGAGCGCCGCGTGAGCTTGATCGAGCCCGTGCGACTGTGGTGGCGCGGAGAGCTCGACCGCTACAGGGACAGGCCGCTGATGGCAGGGGAGGTCGCGCCTGCGCGCGAAGCGCGGCCGCACCGGCCGCCAGCCAAGGCGCGCGACGTGGCGCCACCGTCCGGGGCACCCGCGGGGCGCGGGCAGGGCACGCGAGCCCGGAGCGCGACATCTCCGCCGGGCGTCCCGGGGACCGACGGTCCGGCCGAGAGCGATGCCAAGACCGAGCGCGGTCCCTGAACGCTCGCCGGCGCCGCCTACTTCACGCCCTTGCGCGCCTCCACCGTGGCATCGGCCAGCCGATAAGCCTCCTCGGCCAGCAGCCGCACGATCTCCGGCCCGTTCATGCGGCCGGCGTTGACGCACAGCCCCGAGAGCGCATGCGCCGCGAAGAAGTCGCGGATCGTGAGCCCTTGCTTGTTGCCACCCCCGGGCGGCGGAAACGCCGGGTCGATGCCCGGATTCGCGATGACAGCCATTTCACACTCCAATCACATTCCTGAGGCGGTCAGGCGGCCGTGGCGCGGAAGTTCCGTCCGCGCGCGGTCACTCCGTCCCCGGACGATTGCGGAGGTGAATGCGATGCATTGCAATGGTGCCCAGGACGGGACTCGAACCCGTATGACCTTGCGGTCGAGGGATTTTAAGTCCCTTGTGTCTACCAGTTTCACCACCCGGGCTGCGCGGGGATAGTACGCGATCGGGCCGGCCGTGTAAGCGCGGTGCGGATGACGGGGTGGTGCGAGCGAGCGCGCAATGCCGCGTCACGGCGCCGTGCGCCACGTCCCCACCGTATGCACCCGATCCACCTCGTGCAGCCGCCTGAGCGCATCCTCTGGCGGCGACGGGGCCTCGCCCCAGTGCACCACGACCTCGAGCAGCCGCCGCGTCTCCTCCCCTTGCGCGGCAAGCAGCGCGCGATCGACCCACACGACCTTGCCCACCTCCACCCACAGGTAGATCCTCCCGCTGTCCTGCTCCGCGAAGCGCAGCTGCGCGAACTCCGTCACACAGCGTGCGAGGAACGACACGTTGCCTTCCACGCTGATGTCGGCGTCCGGCGGATACAGGTGCGCGGGATCGCGCGCATCGACGTCGACCTTGCGATAGCGCTCGATGTCGGACAGGCACATCGGGTCGAGCACGTTGAGCACGTCGTTCCAGCCGTACGCGGCTGTGCGGGGCGGGGCGCCGCGCGGCACGCTGTTGTCGAGGAATTCGACGTGCACGCGCTTGTCGTGGCGCCGTACCCACGTGAAGAAGAGCCCCGGCATGCCGGTGTAGGCCTCCACCGCGTGCGCGAGCGTGTCGTCCACCGCCTTGTAGCGTCCCACGTCGAGCCCGCGGTTCCACGCGCGCTCGACGAGTGCTGCGGGCGGCGTCACGAGGAAGAAGAGATACACGTACTCGCCGAAGCGTGTGAGGAGGTTGCTGCCGGCCTCGGCGGACTCGGGAGCGAAGCTGTCGAAGCGGAAGCGATCGATGAGGAGGTGCGAGAGGTCGCCGCGCTGCGCCTTGCCGGCCATGTAGCGGTCGAGCTTGTGGTCGATGATGGCGAGCTCGTCGCCGGTGAAGGCGCCGGCATACTTGTACTCGGCGCCCAGGCTCGCGTAGTCGAGGAGCTGCTTGCGCCAGATGTCGGGGCTGATGAGCGCGAACTGCGACCAGTCCACGCCGATGCGCTCGGCGAGCGCCTTCTGGAGCGGCCGCATCGTGCTCTTGCCGGCAGCGGACGGGCCCTTCGTGTTCATCACCACCGTGGGGTCCTGCGCCGCGAGCAGGCCGTAGCCCTCGCGCTTGGCACCCGCGCGCACGAGCGGCTCCACCACCTCGCCGATGACCGCGCTGGCCGCCTCGTTCGTCGCGAGGTCGGTCGCCACGCGCGCGACGAGCCCGCGGTCGCCCCACACACGCTCGTGCTTGACCAGCAAGGCGCCGGTCACGCGCGCCAGCGCGCGCAGGGCCCGCCGCTGCACGCCCTCGCTCTTGCGGGCGCGCGCTTCCCAGGCCGCGACCACCGCCTGCGGATCGACCGCGGCTGCGCGCGGGGCGGGCGCGGGCGCATCTCGACCCACGAGCCGCGCGAGCCAACTGCGGGTGGCCACGGGCGCGGGCGCGGCAGCGGGGACGTCGCCATAGAGCTGCGCGATCTCGCGCTCGACGATCGTCGCCACCTCCGCGCGCACGCCCGCGTAGGCGGCCTCGATGCGCGGCAGGGCCGGCGCGATGTCCTGCGCGAGGATCGCGCTCGTGATGCTGCGGAAGCTGATGCCCAGATCCTCGATGCGGGTACCGTCGGGCACGGAGACGTTGGCGGTCACGCGCACGAGCACCTCATGCAGCGCGAGGCGCTCGGGTCGGAAGGCGACGAGCTGGCGCAATGGCAGTCCGGTGAGGTCCGCCACCTCGCGCATCGCCTGGAAGGGCACGAGGAGGTAGTCGTCGCGATACAGCGTGGCGAGCGGCAGCAGGCGCGCCGGGATCTGCGACTCGACCCCCGGATTCCAGGGGCCGGCGGCGGTGGCGGTGTCGTCGAGAGCGGTCATGGGAACAGGCACGCGGGATGAGCCACCTTACCGTGCCGCCCCTCGCGCACGCAAACATGTGCGGCGTTGTCCGACGCACGCTTCGGCGTTGCGCCGAAGGTGCGGCGTGCGCGATCGTCGTAGCTTGTCGGCTTCCACATCGACGGGCGGCGTATGCCTGCGGCCCACAAGCAAGCGAGCGAGGTCATGCGCGAGAAGCCCCGGGACAAGGCGTCCCGTACCGCACCGGCGGTCGACGCGAAGCCCTCCGCGAGCGCCAGGGCGGCCGCCATGACGCCGAAGCGCAAGACTTCGTCCGTCGAGATCGCCGGCGTCACCCTCTCCAATCCCGACAAGCCCTACTTCCCCGAGAGCGGGATCACCAAGGCCGAGATCGCGGCCTACTATGCGGCCGTCGCCCCGCGGATCGTGCCGCATCTCGCGGGACGGCCCTTGAGCCTCGTGCGCTGCCCCGATGGCTGGCAGGGGCAGTGCTTCTACCAGAAGCACGCCGCCAAGGCGGTGAATGCCGCAGTCGATCGCGTCGAGGTCCCGGAAGGCAAGGGGACGGCCACCTACCTCACCGCCGGCAGCGCGAAGGCGCTGGTCGGCCTCGTGCAGTGGGGCGTGATCGAGATGCATCCCTGGGGCTCGCGCGTCCCGCGCCTCACCAAGCCCGATCGCCTCGTCTTCGACTTCGATCCCGACGAAGGGGTCGCCTTCGCCGAGCTCGTGGCGGGGGTGCAGCTCCTGCGCACGCTCCTGACCGAGATGGGGCTCACCGGGTTCCTGAAGACGACCGGCGGCAAGGGCTTGCACATCGTCGTCCCCCTCCGCGCGACGCTCGGCTGGGAGGAGGCCAAGGCATTCGCGCGCTCCGTCGCGCAGCTCATGGTGGACACCTTCCCCGACCGCTTCGTGGCCACGGCCAGCAAGGAGCGCCGCAAGGGCCGCATCTTCCTCGACTGGCTGCGCAATGCCGAGGGCGCCACGGCGGTGGCGCCGTACTCGGTGCGCGCGCGGGCGCATGCCCCGGTGGCGATGCCGATCGCGTGGGAAGAGCTGCGCGACGACGTGCGCGGCGATCACTTCAACGTGCGCACGGCGCTGGAGCGGCTCGCCACGGCCGCCCCCGATCCGTGGCACGATTTCTTCACCGTGCGCCAGTCGGTGACCGCCGCGATGCGCCGGCGGCTGGCGAAAGCCTAGCTGCCGCGCCGTGGCGCACCTGGGGTCTGTAAGGGGTTCGACAGCCAGCCGGAGTATCCTAGAGCGTGTGCAGGACGCCACCGAAGCCGGCCTGACCGGCATTTCCCCCGGGCGCGAAGCGGCGGCCACCCGCGCCGTCGTGCGCTCATCGCGCGCCGAGCGGCCGCTGAGCGAGCTCGGGCCCTCGCACGCCTTGAGCAGCCTCGTGGCCCGCCCGTGGGTCGCGATCCCGGTGGCGCTCCTGATCGCCGTGGCGATCGCGCTCATCGACTACCTCACGATCTACGAGGCGCGTCTCGGCATCCTGTATCTCTTACCCGTGGCACTGGCCACCGCGGCCGGCGGGCGCCGCTGGGGCGCGATCATGAGCGTCGTGGGCGTGGCGGCGTGGAGCCTGTCGTCGGCGGCGCAGCACGCGTACACGCACGAGTTCTACTTCTACTGGGAGTGCCTCGTGCTCGCGGTGACGCTCCTGCTCTTCGTGGAGCTCCTGTCGCGCCTGCGCGCGGCGCTCGCGCGCTCCGACGAGCGCTTCGTGCGCGTGCTGAACGGCCTGCATGCGGCTGTATTCGTGACCGACGGTGACCGCGTGCTCTTCGCCAACGAGTGGCTGTTGCGGCTCATCGGGCGTGGCGGCACGCCGGCCGTGCACGACATCGCGAGCCGCTTCCCCAACGCGGGCTCCGAGCTCGCACCCCCCGACCTCACGGCGCAGGCGCCGTTCGCGGGCACCGAGGTGCGCGATGCCGTGGATGGCCGCATGTATCTCGCGCAGGCCGGCGGCCTCAACTGGATCGACGGCCGTCGCGTGCGGCTCACCGTGCTCACCGATGTCACCGAGCAGAAGCGCGCCGAGGCGCTCCAGCGCGAGAATCAGGCGGCGCTGCACCACACCGCTCGGCTCGTGAATCTCGCCGAGGCGGCCACCACGCTCGCGCACGAGCTCAACCAGCCGCTCAACGCCATCGTGGGCTACAACGCGGCGTGCCTGCGGCTGCTCGACGAGGGCGATGCCGATCCGGGCGAGCTCGCCGCTGCCATGGAGAAATGCCGGGTGCAGGCGGTACGCGCCGGCGACATCATCAAGCGCATCCGCGAGCTGACGCGCAAGCGCACGCCCACGCTGTCGCCCTGCGACTTCAACGGGATGCTGCGCGAGGTGCGCGGCTGGCTCGCCGACGACGTCGAGCGCAGCGGCGTGCGCGTGGAGCTCGACCTCGCGGAGGGCCTGCCCAACGTGCGCGCGGACCGCATCCTCATCGAGCAGGTGATGCTCAACCTCATGAACAACGCGATCGAAGCGATGGTCACGGTGCCGCGGCCCCAGCGCGTGGTCACCGCGTCGACCGCGCGCGATGGCGACGACGGCATTCGCGTGAGCGTGGTCGACCGCGGCACCGGCATTGCCGGCGAGCACGCCTCGCGCATGTTCAGCCCGTTTTTCACCACCAAGGCGCAGGGGCTGGGATTGGGCCTGGCCATCTGCCGCTCGGTGGTGGAGATGCACGGCGGACGTCTCTGGTACGAACCCCGGCCCGGAGGCGGCACCGCATTCCACTTCACACTTCCCGCAGGATCGCCATGACCCGACATACCGAACCCAGCGTGCTCATCGTCGACGACGACGAGGCGGTGCGCGACTCCCTCTCGATGGTGCTGCGCGCCGCCGGACGTCCGGTGGAGACCTTTGCCTCCGCCGAGGAATTCATCGAGCGCGGCGGCGCCTCGCGGACCGGCTGCCTCGTGCTCGACGTGCGCATGCCCGGCATGAGCGGGCTCGAGTTGCAGGAATACCTGGCGGAGCGCAGCCTGCCGCTGCCCATCGTCTTCCTCACCGGGCATGGCGACATTCCCATGGCCGTGCGTGCCGTGCGCCGCGGGGCCTGGGAATTCCTCCAGAAGCCCGTGGACGATGGCCAGCTCCTGGCGGCAGTGGATGCCGCCCTGTCCGGTGACTCGCCCCCCGACGCGCCCACCCGCGGGCTGCCGCCGGCCGTGGCCACCCTGTCGCGCCGCGAGCGCGAAGTCCTGGATCTCATCCTCGCGGGCAAGCAGACGCGCGTGATCGCCGAGGCGCTCTTCATCAGCGTCAAGACGGTGGAGTTTCACCGCAGCCGCATCCACGCCAAGCTCGGCGTGGCCTCGATGGCCGAGCTCTTCAACCTGTGCCTCGGCCGCCCCGTGCGCCGCAGCGCGGCGAGCGCCCAGGCCTCGGCGTAGCGCGCCCCCGGGCGCGCCGCGCCGGCCACCGCACGCGGCCGGCGTAGCGCAGCGAAAGAAAAAGGGCCCGCATCGCTGCGGGCCCTTCGTCGTTGCGGCAGAGGTCGCTTACGTCGCGACGGTGTTCACGGTGTCACCCTTGATATTCGGGTAACGCACGTGCTCGACCAGTTCCTGCACCTCGCGATCGGGCGCCGGCGTGAGCAGGCTCACCACGATGATGACCACGAAGCCGAGCGGCACGCCCCACAGGCCGGCGGAGATCGCCTGGATGCCCCACCACGTATGCTCGGCGATGGACCCCGTCACGCCGAACAGGCCGCGCAGCCAGGGTTGGGTGGTGGCCATGTAGTAGAACGTGATGCCCAGGCCCGCGATCATCCCCAGCGTGGCGCCCCACCTGTTCGCCCGCTTCCAGAAGATGCCGAGCGTGAGGGCGGGGAAGAATGCCGCCGCCGCCAGCGAGAACGCCGCCGACACCAGGAACAGGATGTCTGCCGGTTTCTGCGAGGCGACGTACGCCGCGATCAGGGCCACGACCAGCAACAGGACCTTCGAGATCATCACGCGCCGTGAGGCGGGCGCATGCGGGTCGAGCATCTTGTAGTAGAAGTCGTGCGACAGGGCGTTGGCGATCGTGAGCAGGAGACCGTCGGCGGTGGACAGCGCCGCTGCCAGGCCGCCTGCCGCCACCAGGCCCGAGATCACATACGGCAATCCCGCGATCTCCGGCGTGGCGAGCACGATGATGTCGCCGCCGATGGAGATTTCCGCGAGCTGCACGATGCCGTCACGGTTGATGTCGACGATCGATAGCAGGCTTGGGTCGACCTTGCTCCAGGCACTCACCCATAGTGGCAATTTACTGAAGTCCGTGCCCACCAGTGTCGTGTAGACGTCGAACTTTGCCAGCACGGCCAGGGCGGGCGCCGTGAAGTACAGCAGGAAGATGAAGAACAGCGACCAGAACACCGACTCGCGCGCCTGCTTCACCGATGGCGTGGTGTAGTAGCGCATGAGGATGTGCGGCAGCGCCGCGGTGCCGACCATGAGACAGAACACCAGCGCCAGGAAGTTTCGCCGCGAAATATCGCGGGCCGCTTCGTCCTTGCCGGGGAAGGCCTCGGCATGGCGCAGTGGCGGCGCGGCGCGTCCGGCGAGGCGGGCGTCCTTGGTCCACACGTCCCTGGCGGCCGCGGCGTCCGCCGGGAAGGCGGCCAGTGCGGCCTTGGCCGCCGCCACGGTCTCCGCTGGCGCCGCATCGGCTTCCGCCTTCGTCACGGCGGCCGCCAGCGCGGCCTTGCCGTCGGCGAACGACTTGTCGACGTCCTTCAGGTTGGCCGAGGCGGCTGCGGCGCGCTGCCGGAAGATCTCGCGGACCTGGATTTCCTTGGGGTCCTTGATGAGCTCTTCCTCGCGCGCGGTGACTTTCTCGAGCACCTTGCCGTACACCAATTGCGGGATCGGCACGCCGGTGATCTGCACCGACAGCCAGACCACGGGGATCATGTAGGCGATGATCAGGATGATGTACTGCGCCACCTGCGTCCACGTGACCGCGCGCATGCCGCCCAGGAACGAGCACACGAGGATGCCCGCCAGCCCCAGGAACACGCCGAAGGCGAAATCCACCCCGGTGAGACGGGTCGTGATGATGCCCACGCCGTAGATCTGCGCCACCACATAGGTGAACGAGCACAGGATCGCGGCGAAGATCCCCACGAACCGCGGGATGTTGCCGCCGTACCGGGCACCGAGGAAGTCCGGGATCGTGAACTGGCCGAACTTGCGCAGGTAGGGCGCGAGGAACAGCGCCACCAGGACGTAGCCGCCCGTCCAGCCGAGGACGAAGGCCAGGCCGTTGAAGCCGAGCAGGTACAGCGTGCCCGCCATGCCGATGAACGACGCCGCGGACATCCAGTCGGCGCCGGTGGCCATGCCGTTGAACAGCGCCGGGACGCGCCTGCCGGCGACATAGTACTCGGCGGCATCGGAGGTTCGGCTGATGATCCCGATGCCGGCATACAGCGCGACGGTGGCGATCAGGAACGTGTAGCCGATGAATACCCGGGGCATCCCCATCTGCTCGGCAATGGCGAGGAGGATCACGAAGGTGATGAAGCCCCCGGTGTAGAAGCCATAGACCTTCTTGAGCTTCGAGAAGAAGGCGCGGTTGGAGCCGGCGCCGCCGGCGGTGGTTGCTGGGGTGGCCATCAATCGTCCTCCGCCTCTTCGACGCCGTATTCGCGGTCGAGGTTGTTCATGTAGCGCGCGTAATACCAGATGATGGCCACGTAGATGATCAGGGATCCCTGCGCGGCGAAGTAGAACGCAAGCGGCCAGCCGAAGAAATTGACCTCGTTGAGCGGGCGGGCATAGAAGGCCATCACGAAGGTCGCGACGAACCAGATGAACAACAGGATGCCGGTGATGCGAAGATTTCTACGCCAGTATTCGTGCTGCCTTTCGGTGAGCTGCATGAATGACTCCTCCTGATGGCACGGCGGTTCCCCAAGATCATCGGCAGGTCACTCTTGGTGGGCCTCGAGCCGATGGTGTGTCGCCAAACGGCGACCAAACGCACGCGAGTATAAGGGGATACCTTTGGCCGCAACAATGCCGTCGACGCAGAAACCCAGGGATTTTTCGAGGATGTTGTCTCCTCGATACGGCGGGTCCGCCGTGCCGCCGGCACCGCGGTGACGCTGCCGGGAAAGGTGCTACGGCCGTTCGGGGGGGCGCAGGCCGGTTTCGCGCGCGAGCTGCGCCGCCACCTTCGGCTCGAAGCGCGCGAGGTGATCGATGATGGCCTGGGTCTTCTCGGGCTCGCCCAGGTCGAAGCGCACGCGGGCGAGCTGGTACCAGCCATAGGGGCTCATCGGCTGCAGCCTGGTGTTCTTCTCGAGGGGCTCCACCGCCTCGGCGCGGCGGCCGAGGCCGATGAGCGTGAGGCCCTTGCCGTAGGCCGCCCGGTCGTGCTTGGGGTTGTGGCGCAACGCTTCGTCGAAGGCGGCGAGGGCGGCCTCCGGGTCATTGAGCTCCTGCAACAGGAAGCCGCGATCGAAGTGTCCTTCGGCCCAGTCGGGCTTGTTGGCCACGGCACGATCGAACCAGGCGAGCGCGTCGCGCTTGCGGCCGAGCTCGGCGTGCGCGAAGCCGATGTAACCGAGCACGAGCGCGTCGTCGGGGCGCTCCGCGAGGGCGAGCCGGTAATAGCGGATCGCCATCTCGGTCTGCTTGAAGAGCTTGCACCAGGTGGCGAGCTGGATATAGAACCAGCGCTTCAGGGTTTTCACGAGGTCATCCGGGGAATCGCCAGCGCGAGCCAGAGGAAGATCGCGGACAGGCCGCAGAAGGCGGCGAAGGGAACGACCCGGTCGGGAATGCTGCGCGGCGTGATGAAGCGGAACAGCTTCACGAACGGCGAAGGGATGACCTTGATGATCTTGTAGAACACATTGTTCTCGCGATTGGGGCCGGCCAGGACGTACAGGATCGCCTGTCCGATGAGCCCCATGAGGGCGATGGCCACCACGAGCTGGATCAGGCCGAAAAGGTTCCGCATCATTGTGTTGGGGTCGCCGCGAAGGGCGCATCATAGCGTGTCGCGGCCACCGGAAAGCCGCCGCCCGGGACTACCTTCGCCCGTCATGGACGCGCTCCGCCGCATCGCCGGTCTCGTGTTCCGCCCGCAGCGGGAGTGGGAGCGCATCGCCGCGGAGGAGGCGTCGGTGGACATCCTCATCCGCCATTACGTCGTGCCCCTGGCCCTGCTGGGGCCGATCGCCACGACGATCGGCATGCGCTGGTTCGACCGGGCGTGGGATGCCGACCGGGGCTACCGCGTGCCGGCCGGGGAGATCTTCGCGGCGGCTGCCACCACCTTCTTCACCTCCATCTTCCTGGTCTTCGCGCTCGCCGCCATCTTCGTGCTCATCGCGCCCATGTACGGGAGCACCCGCAACTACCGCCGGGCGTTCACCGTGGCGACCTACGGCGCCGTCCCGGTGCTGCTCGCGGGCGCGACGCTGGTGCTGCCGGTCATGGCGATCGTGAGCGTCGTGGCCTTCCTGCATACGCTCTACCTCTACTGGCTCGGCGCGAAGCGCGTGCTGCAGGTCACGCGCAACGAGCAGGCGGAGTTCGTGGGCATCTCGATGCTCCTGTCCTCCATGGTGGCCACGCTGTTCGGCGCCATCGTGGGCAGCCTCGGCGTGTTCTAGCGTCGGTCTCAAGCGGACGGGTCGTCGAGCTCGCTGTCGTGCCAGGCGCCGAGCGCCACGCGCGCCAGCAGGCTCACCGCGGCGTAGAGCACGACGCCGGCCGCGGTGATCACCGCGAGGGCGGCGAACAGGCGCGGGATGTTGAGCTCGATGCCGGCCATGAGGATCTGGTAGGCGAGGCCGGCACCCTGGCCGCCCGTTCCCGCCACGAACTCCGCCACCACCGCACCGATGAGCGCAAGCCCCGATGCCACGCGCAGGCCGGCGAAGAAATACGGCAGCGCGCTCGGGATGCGCAGGCGCAGGAGCACCTGCAGGCGCGAGGCGCGGCTCATGCGGAAGAGATCGGCGAGCCCCGGGTCGACGCTGCGCAAGCCCAGCGAGGTGTTCGAGATGATCGGAAAGATGGCGACCACCGTGGCGCACAGCACGAGCGCCAGGCGGGTGTCCTCGACCCAGATGATGATGAGCGGGGCGATGGCGACGATCGGCGTGACCTGCAGCAGGATCGCGTACGGCAGCAGGCTCGCCTCGATGATGCGGCTCTGCGCGAACACGAAGGCGGTGAGCACGCCCGCCACCACCGCGACCGCGAGGGCCGCGAGCGCGACGCTCGCCGTCACCACGAGCGAGGCGGCCAGGAGCGCACGGTCGTCCCACAGCGTGGCGAGGATGCGGGTCGGCGCCGGCACGATGTAGGCAGGCACGTCCCACGCCACCACGGCCGCCTGCCACGCCGCGAGCAGCACCACGGCGACGCCGATCGGCGCCGCGAAGCGCAGCAGGGTGTGGCCGGACGGGCCCGTCATGGCGGCGTGGCCGAGGCCTGGGCCACGAGCGACGACAGCTTCGCGCAATGGGCCGCGAACCCGGGTGTGCCGCGCAGCGCCGGGTGCCGCGGTTGCGGCAGGTCGATGGGGACGTCGGCGATCACGCGTCCCGGTCGCGACGCCATCACGATCACGCGCGTGGCGAGGTACACCGCCTCCTGGATCCCGTGGGTGACGAACAGGACGGTGAGCGCCTGGCGGTGCCAGAGGTCGAGCAGCTCATCGTCGAGCCGGTGCCGCGTGAACTCGTCGAGCGCGGCGAAGGGCTCGTCCATCAGGAGCAGGGCGGGGCGCACGGCCAGCGCCCGCGCGATGGACACGCGCATCTGCATGCCGCCGGAGAGCTCGCGCGGATAGCGTCCCGCGGCTTGCGCGAGGCCCACCCCGGCGAGCGCATCGGCGGCGCGCGCGTCGGCGGCACGGCGATCCACGTGCGCGAGGTCCAGCGGCAGGCGCACGTTGGCCTGCACGCGCGCCCACGGCATGAGCGTGGGCGACTGGAACACCATGGCGAGGCGATGGTCGTCGTCGTCCGGGGGCGCCGGCGCGTCCCACCAGCGCAGCGCGCCCTCCGTGGGCGGCAGCAGGCCCGCGGCCATGCGCAGCAGCGTGGTCTTGCCGCAGCCGGAGGGGCCCAGCAGCACCACGAGCTCACCGCGCGCAACCTCCAGCGTGACGGCCGCGAGCGCCCGGGTGCCGTTGTCGTAGGTCTTGCCCGCGCCGCGAACGGCGACGACCGGCGCTGTGGCATCCATCGCCGGCGCGACGGCCCTAAGGCAGGACGCGCACGTCCTTGACGATGTCGAGCGTCCAGGCCTTGCTGTAATCGACGTCGGGCTTGGTCATCCCCACGGTGCGCAGGAACTGCACGGTCGTGAGCCAGCGATCGGCCGTCATCGTCATGATGCCGTTGGCCAGCGCATCGCCGCCGCCCACGATGTTGTATTCGCGCATCTTGCGCACGCCGTAGGCCAGGAGCTCGTCGCTCATCTGCGGGTTGGCCTTCCTGATGAGCGCGTTGCCCGGGCCGGGATTGGCGAGGTAGCTCTTCCAGCCTTCGGCCGACGCCTGCGTGAAGCGCTTGAGAACGTCGCGCTTCGCCGCGAGCGCATCGTTCTTCACGGCGAGCACCTCGGCGTACGGCGGGTAGCCCAGGTCGGCGAGCAGGAACACGACCGGCTTGATGCCGGCCTTCTCGATCGAATAGGGCTCGGACGTGGCGAAGCCCTGCTGCGACAGGTTGGGATCGGCGAGGAACGGCTGCACCGAGAAGGCATACGGGCGCTTCTGCGCGTCGGTGAAGCCCCGGGTCTGCTTGAGCCACGGCCAGAACGTCGTGTTGCTGGCGGCGCCGATCGCGATGGGCTTGCCACGCAGCGCCTCGAGGCTCGTCACGCCGGGGTGGGCGATGATGACGGTGGGATTCTTCTGGAAGGTGGCGGCGATCGCCGTGAGCGGCACGCCGTTCTCCACGGCGGAGAGCACCTGGAGGCCGTCGGCCATCGCCACGTCGAGCTGGCCGGCCGCGAGGAGCTGCATGCCGTTGACCTGCGGGCCACCCATCCTGATCGTCACGTCGAGGCCGTGCTTCCTGTAGATGCCTTCGGCCACGGCCTGGTAGAAGCCGCCGTGCTCGGCCTGGGCAAGCCAGTCGGTGGCGAAGACGAGCTTGTCCTGCGCCTGCGCGCCGACGGCAACGGCGAGCAGGGCCAGGGCACGGAAGAACGAGCGCAGCATCGGGCGGGCCTTTCGAAAAGCCTGGTGCGGAAGAGGCTCGAAGGATAGCAGCCTGCTGTTGCCGCAGCGCGTGACGGCGGGCGCGGGAAGCTCCGCCGGCGTGGCTCCTGCTCCGGGCCTGCGGGTTCCGGTTGCCAGCGGATATCGTTTATCTCTAAACTATTCACTTCTGAATCCAGGCGGCGCGCCCCCCGGGCACGCCCACGCGCGCGTGAACATCGTCTGCATCGGCGGCGGTCCGGCGGGGCTGTACTTCGCGCTCCTCATGAAGCAGCAGGATCCGGCGCACCGGATCACGGTGGTCGAGCGCAACCGGCCCTACGACACCTTCGGCTGGGGGGTGGTCTTCTCCGACCAGACGCTCGGCAACATGCGTGCGGCCGATGCGCCCACGGCGGAGGCGATCCTCGATTCCTTCAGCCACTGGGACGACATCGAGATCCACTTCCGCGGCCGCACGATCAAAAGCGGCGGCCACGGCTTTTGCGGGATCGGGCGCAAGCGGCTGCTCAACATCCTGCAGGCGCGCTGCGAGGCGCTGGGGGTCGATCTCATGTTCGAGACCGACGTCGAGAGCGACGCCGACTATCCCGACGCCGACCTCGTGATCGCCTGCGATGGGCTCAACAGCCGCATCCGCGCCCAGCACGCCGATACCTACCAGCCCGACATCGACCTGCGCCGCAATCGCTTCACGTGGCTCGGCACGCACAAGCTCTTCGAGGCGTTCACCTTCGCTTTCGAGGAAACGCCGCACGGCTGGTTCCAGGCGCATGCCTATCGCTTCGACGATACGACGTCCACGTTCATCGTGGAGGCGCCCGAGGACGTGTGGCAGGCGGCGGGGCTCGACCGCATGGAGAAGGAGGAATCGATCGCGTTCTGTGAGCGCCTCTTCGCGCGCTATCTCGACGGCCATCCGCTGATGTCCAACGCTGCGCACCTGCGCGGTTCGGCGCAGTGGATCCGCTTTCCGCGCGTGGTGTGCGGGCGGTGGGTGCATCACAACGGTCGCGCGCCGGTGGTGCTGATGGGTGATGCCGCGCATACCGCGCATTTTTCCATTGGCTCGGGCACCAAGCTCGCGCTCGAAGACGCCATCGACCTCGCGCGCTCGATCGCCGAACATCCGGCCGACCTCGACGGTGCATTGCACGCCTACGAGGCGCGCCGCAGCATCGAGGTTCAGCGCATCCAGAATGCGGCGCGCAATTCCACCGAGTGGTTCGAGAACGTCGCGCGCTACGCCACGCTGCCGCCCGAGCAGTTCGCCTACTCGCTCTTGACGCGCAGCCAGCGCATCAGCCACGAGAACCTGCGGCTGCGCGACCGGCCGTATCTCGAAGGCTATGAGGATTTCCTCGCCGCGCGCGCCGGCGCGCTGCGCGGCGCCGATGCGCAGCCGATCCCGCCGATGTTCACGCCGTTCACCGTGCGTGGCGTCACGCTTGCCAATCGCGTGGTGGTCTCGCCGATGGCGCAGTACTCGTGCGTGGACGGCGTGCCCGGGGACTATCACCTCGTGCATCTCGGCGCGCGGGCGATGGGCGGGGCGGGGCTCGTGGTCGCCGAGATGACGTGCGTCGCGCCCGATGCGCGCATCACGCCGGGGTGCCCGGGCCTGTGGAACGACGCGCAGCGCGATGCGTGGACGCGCATCGTCGACTTCGTGCATGCCAACACGCCGGCGAAGATCGCGGTGCAGCTGGGGCATGCGGGCGCCAAGGGATCCACGCGCGTGGCGTGGGAGGGCATCGATCAGCCGCTGCCGGAAGGCAACTGGCCGCTCGTGTCCGCCTCGCCCGCGCAGTACCTCGACGGCGTGAGCGACTGGTCGCGCGCCATGACGCGCGCGGACATGGAGCGCGTGCGCGACGCGTTCGTGCACTCGACGCGTCTCGCGGCGGAAGCGGGCTTCGACTGGCTCGAGCTCCACTGCGCGCACGGCTACCTGCTGTCGAGCTTCATCTCGCCGCTCACCAACCAGCGCACCGACGACTACGGCGGCACGCTCGCGAACCGGCTGCGCTATCCCCTCGAAGTCTTCGCCGCCGTGCGTGCCACTTGGCCCGCGCACCTGCCGATGTCGGTGCGCATCTCCGCGCACGACTGGGTCGAGGGCGGCATCACGCCCGACGACGCCGTCGAGATCGCGCGCGCCTTCAAGGCCGCGGGTGCGGACATGATCGATTGCTCGTCGGGGCAGGTGAGCAAGCAGGAGCAGCCGGTGTTCGGCCGCATGTTCCAGACGCCCTTCGCCGATCGCATCCGCAACGAGGCGGGCATTCCCACGATCGCCGTGGGCGCGATCTCGGAGGCCGATCACGTGAACAGCATCATCGCGGCGGGGCGGGCGGACCTGTGCGCGGTGGCGCGTCCGCACCTTGCCAATGCGGCGTGGACGC